>CAUJHW010000121.1 GCA_963205005.1 Pseudomonadota bacterium | reverse complement strand
ATCTTCTGACCGTTCTTCGTGGACATGCGGAGGCGGAAGCCGTGACGGCGCGCGCGCACGAGGCGGGACGGTTGGAAAGTGCGCTTCACGGGGAAAGCTCCGGGGTCGAAAATCGAGCGGCGGTGGATAGTGGAAGGGTGGAGGCGTGTCAACCGTGAGGCTGGTTTGCCTGGGGCCTACAGATCCGGCCGGATGATCGTCTTGCCCACCACCTTGCGTTGGGCAAGCGTCTCGAAGGCCTCGCGCCAGCCGGAGAGCGGGTATTCGGCGTCGACGCGGGGTTTCACGAGGCCGTCCTCGGCCAGCTTCCAGATCGCCTCGTTGTTCTCGCGGCCCTTCTCGGGGAACTGGCGGCCGTATTCGCCGGCGCGCACGCCGTGGACCGAGAAGCCCTTGATCAGGGCGATGTTCACCGGAAGCACGGGCAGCCGGCCCGAGGTGAAGCCGATCGACAGTATGCGGCCGCCGAACGCGATGCAGCGGGTCGACTCGTCGAAGATGTCGCCACCGACAGGATCGTAGATCACGTCCGCGCCCTTGCCCCCGGTGATCTCCTTGACCCGCTCGCGGAAGCCCCGGGTGACGTTCACGGTGGCGTCGACGTCGTACTCGCGCTCGATAACCGCCAGCTTCTCGTCGGAGGCCGACGCCGCGATCACCTTGCAGCCGAGGATTTTCGCATAGTCGACGGCGGCCAGGCCCACGCCGCCGGCCGCGCCATGCACCAGCACCCATTCGCCGGCCTGCGCGTCGGCGCAGCGCTTCAGGGCCACATAGGCGGTCAGGTAGCAGACCGGATAGCTGGCGGCCTGGCCGAAGGTCATGTTGGCGGGTTTGCGGCGCAGGATGGCGGCGGGAAGAATGGCGAACTCGGCGAAACCGCCCCGGCCGCCGGACACCACGGGGTCGCCCACGGCCCAGCCGGTGACGCCCTCGCCCAGCTTGTCGATCTCGCCGGCCAGCTCCAGCCCGCCCACGAAGGGCACGGTCGGCTTGTGCTGGTGCTCGCCACGGGTCTGCATCAGGTCGGGGAAGTTCACAGCCGCCGCGCGGACGCGGATGCGCACCTCGCCCGGGCCGGGCTCCGGCGTGGGGATGTCCTTGACCACGCAGCCGGCGTAGTCGGCCTTCAGTTCCTCGACGACCAGGGCGCGCATCAGGATCTCCGTTCCGCGATTGCGTCGCGCACCAGACCGGCGATCTCGCGACAGGCTTCGTCCGCCGCCGGCACGGCGCCGGTGAAGGCGGTGAAGGCGTGGCACAGGCTGTCGTAGCCCCGGTAACGCACCGGCACGCCAGCGGCCTTCAGCGCCCGGGCATAGGCGTCGCCCTGGTCGACCAGCGGATCGAAGCCGGCGGTGGCGACGACGGCGGGGGCAAGGCCGGCAAGGTCCGCCGACCGGAGCGGGGACAGCCGCGGGTCCGCCGGATCGGCGTCGGGCGAAAGGTAATGGCCCATGAACCACTCCATCATCGGCCGGCCCAGCGGGAAGGCGTCGGCGTAGGTGGTCATGGAGGGCGTCTCGGAGGCCACGTCGACGCACGGATAGACAAGTAGCTGCAGAGCCGGCTGATCCTCGCCCGCGCGCTTCAGTTCCTGACAGACAATGGCCGCGAAGGACCCACCCATGGAATCGCCGCCGATCGCCGCGCCTTTCGCGCCGTAGCTGCCGGCATGGTCGCGGCCCCAGCGGTAGGCGGCCAGGACGTCCTCGAGTCCCGCCGGGAAGCGGTGCTCCGGCGCGAGGCGGTAATCGACCGACAGCACCGGCCCGCGGGCGATGGCGGCCAGCAGGCCGCAGAAGGCGTGGCTGGTGTCCAGCGTGCCGATCACGCCCCCGCCCATGTGCGCCCAGACCATCAGCGGGGCGTCGGGGTCCTGCGACTCGGGCCGGTAGAGGCGGGCCGTGATGTCGCCCCCGGCGCCGGGGATGCTGAGCGTCTCCAAGCGCACGCCGCGTTCCAGCTCGCCGGACACGGCGGCGAGCGCCGCCTCGCCACGGCGGACGTCCTCGGGCGTGAGGGTTTCCACGGCCGGCGCGCCGCGCGCCTGGGCGGCGAGGAACTGCAGCCGCGGGTCGAGGGTGCGACCGCCCCGGTAGACCACCCCGCCGCCCGACATCAGCCGCAGCAGCGGCGCCGGCAGGGACAGGATTGTGCGGACGATGGCGCGCTGGACGGCGATTGACGCCATCAGTGGGCGCCTCCGGGCAGCCCTTTGAGCCCGTTCAGGATCATGCGCACGGCGAAGTCGGCGGCGCCGGCGGTGTCGATCGGGCGCCGCGTGAGCATCCGGTCGCAGACCTCGCGGGCCACGGCGATGCAGGCGCCGGCCATGTACTCGGTGTCGGATACCGGGCCGTGGCCCTGGGCGATGGCGTCCTCGATGGCGGCCTTCACTTCGGCGAACACCGCGGCCATCTCGGGCGTCTCGCCCTGGACGATGACCTGCGGCTCGCCTGCGGGACGGCGCGAGGCCCAGGTCATGTGCTCGTCGGCCATGAATTCGAAGTAGGCCACGATGGCTTCGCGGACGAAGGTGTCGAAGGCCCCCTTTCCGCGCAGGGACTTGAGGATTGGCGCGAACCGGCGGGCGCCGTCGTCCGACAGGGCGGCGAACACCTCCTCTTTGGAGCGGTAGTAGTTATAGAAAGTCCCGGCGGCGAGCCCGGTGCGGCGGATGATGTCGCGCACCGTGGCCGCCTCGTAGCCCAGCTCCCCGAACACCTCGCGCGCGGCGTCCAGGATCGCCTGCCGGTTCTGGACCTTGGTCAGCTCGCGCTTGCCGGCCGGGAGATAGGCGACGTCTGCCATCGAACTCTTCTTACGAAAATGACGAGCGTCATTCTCGCGGGTGTCGCGGCCTGCGGCAAGTGGAATGCGACGTAACAGTGTCACAGGCCGAGCCGGCGCTGTCGCGTGAGGTGTGGGGCTGACTGGAACTCGCCTGTCCGGAGAATCCGTACTCTGCATTCAAAAAACGACGTTAGCTTAATCGTGGAGCTGGTCATCTCGGCCATACGCGGCCGGATTGCTCCGGGGGACTGTCGTATGAATTCCGTTGCAAGAATTTGCGCCGCTGCGGTCGGTGCAATCGTCCTGGCCGGCGCGACGGGCGCCTCTGCCGATATCGTCGCCGTCACCCAGACCCTGGATCTGTTGACGCCGAAAACACTTTCGGGGCCCGGTCTTGAGGGCTGGCAAGGCGCGCCCGCCTTCTCGGGCGGACTGAGCTTCGACCTCGCCGAAGGCGACACGCTGGACTACAGCATCGACTTTCTCGGGGGTCAGTCGCTGACCCTGAGCAACGCCACGTCGCTCTGGGCCTTCGTGTACGCGCAGACATCTTCCGACGTGACGGGCACAGGGACACTAACGCTCCTGGATCAGAATGGAGGGTCGGTTCTCACGTCGAACTTCAAGACCGATACCGAGGGATCGATCCATTTCGGTCAGAATTTCACATCGGGCGATTTCACGGGAGGCCTGCCGGCCAGCCTGACCTTCTTCGGCCTGCACTATGTGGGGGTTGTCGATGACTACGTCGAACAGGGCGTCACGACCCGTCACTACGAGGGTCCCGCCTTCTACTTCGAGACGCGCAGTGCGACGGTGAACCCTGGCGGCGTGCCCGAGCCCGCGACCTGGGCGCTGATGATCGGCGGCTTCGGTCTGGCCGGCGGCGCCCTGCGCCGTCGCCGGGCGCTTGCCGCCTAGCCAGTGGAACGGGCGGGGCGAGTCCCCGCCCGCACCCCGCTCGTTCAGCCGGCGGACTGCGGCATCGCCCCGATCCCGGCGATCACCCTGTCGATCACCGGCGCCCACCCGGCCTCGTCGGTCTGCCTCAGCAGGCGCAATGAGCCGTACCAGGGAATGTCCTCTCCGGCCGCGCCATAGCGCCATTCCGCGCGGCGGGGGATCATCACCAGGCCTGGGCGTCCCAGGGCGCCGGTCAGGTGGGCGACGGCGGTCTGCACCGTCACCACGGCGTCGAGCGCGCTGACCAGGCCGGCCAGTTGTTCGAAGTCGTCGATCTCGGGCACCGGAAAGCTCAGGACCGGCCGGGCAATCGTCGCGTTGAAGGTGGCCAGCTCTGCGGCGACGTCGCCGTACTGCAGGCTGACGAACTCGCAGTCGGGGCGCTCCAGCAGCGGGCGCAGGGTCTCCAGCTCCATGGAGCGAACGTTGGTCCGGGTGCGCGCCACCCCGCCGCGCCAGGATATCCCGATCCGCCGCCGCCGGCCGGCCGGTCCCAGTCGCGTCCGCCACGCCTCGCCCACGTCATCGGCGGGTTTCAGGTAGGCGAGGCCCGGGAAGTCCGTCGCGGCGCGGCGGAAAGCGTGCGGCAGGCTGCCCAGGGCCACGATCAGGTCGAAGCGGGCCGGATCGGCCAGCTCCGGCCCGCGCCCGGCCAGCACCTCGATGCCGGGCATGGAATGACTCAGCAGGCCCTGCAGGCGGCGGTCGGCCAGGCAGGCGACGTCACCCGCCACCGCGGCCAGGTCGGGCAGGACGCTGGCGAACATGATCTCGTCGCCGATCCCCTGCTCGGCGACCGCCAGCACCCGGCGGCCCCGCAGCATCTCCACGGTCGGGAACAGGGTGAGGCGGCGACGCAGCTCGGGCGCGACGCCCGCGACCGGGCGGTCATCGGCGAAACGTCCCTGCCAGCGGGCTTCGTAGTCTTCCCAGCCGCCGGCGAAGTCGCGGCGCAGCAGGCGGGCGTGAGCGCGGCGGTAGCGGACCCCGGTGGCCTGCGGATCGATGGCGGCGGCGCGGTCGTAGGCCGCGAGGGCTTCATCGTCGCGGCCCAGTTCGGCCAGGACCATTCCCACCTCGGCCAGGGGCTCGGCGGCCTGCGGGCCGGAGGTCAGGCGGGCGGCCTCGCGGAAACTTTCCAGGGCGGCGTCCAGCCGTTCCAGCCGGAACAGGGCCATGCCGCGATGACGCCAGGCGTTGGCGAGGCCGGGGTCCAGCGCCAGGGCCCGGTCTGCGCCAGCCAGCGCCTCGTCGAACCTGTCGAGGGTGTTCAGGGTCTGGGCGCGGTTGCTGTGGGCCACCGCCATCCGGGGGCTGAGCGCGATGGCGCGGTCGAACCCTGCCAGGGCTTCGGCGGCGCGACCCAGCCGGTTCAGCGCGTTACCCCGGTTCACCTGACCCACCGGGTCGTCGGGCGTCAGGGTCAGCAGGCGGTCGAACACCATCAGGGCGCCGGCGGGATCGCCCAGGCGCATGCGGTCGGCGGCGGCATCGCGCAGGCTGCGGATCTCGTCGGTCACGGCCAGGCGGGCCTGAAATCCGGATCGACGCGCTTCAGCAGTTCCATGGCCGCGGCCGGCGCCCGAACCTTCCCCTCGTGGATCACATAGGCATAGACCTCGCGCGGCCCCTCCGGCGGACCGGTGCGGTCAATGGGCGCGAAATCGCCGGGGACGTGGCCCTCGGCATATCCGCCGAAACGGGCCGCCCACAGGTCGAGGTCGCTCGCGTCATAGCCCGTGGGCACGTCGTCGCTGGCCGAGATCAGCCGCAGGTAGACGAAGTCGGCGGTGATGTCGGGTATGAACGGATAGGCCGCGTTCTCCGAGTTGCAGATCGCAAGGTTCCGCTCGCGGCAAAGCCGGATGAACTTCGGGTCGGCGAAGGATGCGTGCCGCACCTCGATCACATGCTGGGCCTTCTGGTCGCCGATCTTCTCGGGCAGCAAGTCGAAGAAGCCGGCGAAATCGTCGTAGTCGAAATGCTTGGTGGCCATGAACTGCCACAGGATCGGTCCCAGCCGGTCGCCCAGCTCCGTCAGGCCCTGGTTCAGGAAGATATCGATCGAGGGCGCCGCGTCGGTCAGCTTCTTGCGGTTGACGCAGAACCGCGAGGCCTTCACCGCGAACCTGAAACCCGGCGGGGTCGCCTCGCGCCACTTCGCCCAGCTGTCCGGCTTGAAGCTGGAATAGTAGGTGCCGTTGATCTCGATGGTGGTCAGGTGGCGGCTGGCGTACTCCAGCTCGCGCTTGTGCGGCAGTTTTTCCGGATAGAACACTCCGCGCCAGGGCTCGAACGTCCAGCCGCCGATGCCGCAGCGGATCTTGCCGGACTTCGCCACCGGAGCCTCCAGAGTCTTCCTGCGACCTAGTTAGCGGCGAACTCCGGGGTTCTCAATCCGTTCCGCGGCGGTTTCCGGACGTCAAAGTTACTGCCTGCCGTGGCGATAGTCGTGTCCAATGGGGCGCAGGCTCACGGCCTCAAACCCATTCCCAGCGCCCGGAACACGCCCGTGATCGACCTCCATGCCACGACCGGTCCCAACGCCCGCAAGGTGGCGATCATGCTCGAGGAGACCGGGCTGCCGTACAACGTGATCAGCTACGACATCGGCAAGGGCGAACTGCTGACCGAGGAATTCCGAGCGCTCAATCCCAACGGCCGCGTGCCTGTGCTGGTCGACCACGAGCCCATCGGCGGCGGCGCGCCGCTGACGGTGTGGGAATCGGCGGCCTGCCTGCAATACCTCGCCGACAGGACCGGCCGGTTCCTGCCCGCCGATGCGACCGGCCGCTACGCCGCGCTGCAGTGGCTGGCCTGGCAGATCGCCAGCCTGGGCCCGTTCCACGGCCAGGCGCACCACTTCACCCGCTATGCCCCCGAGCCCATCGACCCCTACGCCCGCCAGCGTTTCCGGCTGGAAGCCGAGCGGCTGATGTACGTCATGGACCGTCAGCTGCGCGACCACGAGTTCATCTCGGGCGAGACCTATACGATCGCTGACATGGCCTGCTGGCCGTGGATCAACCTGACCTGGAACGCCCAGTTCGACCGGCCGCGGGAATCCTTCACCAACCTGGAACGCTGGTTCCAGCAGGTGAAGGCGCGGCCGGCCGTGCAGCGCGTCTATGGCGAGGCGCTGGACGAGTGGATGTACCGCGTCGATCACGTGAGGATCCCGCCGGAGCGCTGGACCAACAGCTTCGGCGAGGCCTTCCACGCCTTCCACCGCAAGGACTGACGGCGGGCGGGGTCGCGCCTACTTCCGCGACGCCGCCGTCTTGTCCCGCTCGGCCTTGAACTCGGCGCCGGCCTTCCATTCGGGCCAGGTGCGCGAGTTGGCCAGCTTCTGGCCCAGCTCGAACAGCAGGGTCCCGTCGGCGACGAAGCCCTTGGGATCCCAGCCCGGATCGAACTCGTCGGCGGGCTGGTGGTACTTGTCGGCCGTGTAGGCCTTCGACTTGGCTTCGCCGGCTTCCCGGCCCCCTTCGACCAGGTCGCGCCCGCCGCCGAAGCTGATGGCCGGCACGCCGACCTTGGCGAACGGGAAGTGATCCGACCGGAAAAAGCTGCCCGCCTCGGGGCGCGGGTCGGGGCTGTAGTATCGGCCGTGGGCCTTGCCGACGACGATCAGTTCGTCCTGCAGGGTCAGCGGCGCGTTGCCCGAGGTGGTGAAATCGTGCGCCAGGCCGTTGGGCCCGACGCCGTCCATGTTCAGCACGCCCACGGTGGTCGCCAGCGGGTAGAGCGGGGCCGACGCATAGAATTCCGAGCCCAGCAGACCCTTTTCCTCGGCGGTCACCGACATGAACACCAGGGTGCGCTGCGGCTTCGGCGCCCGGGCCGACAACCGCGCCAGTTCGAGAAGCATCGACGTGCCCGAGGCGTTGTCGAGCGCGCCGTTGTAGATCCTGTCGCCCTTCGCGTCCGGCAGACCGACCCCCAGGTGGTCCCAGTGGGCGGTGTAGAACACCCGCTCGTTGGGGAACCTGGTGCCGGGGATCGCGCCGACGACGTTCTTGGAGATCACCTTCGTCGCGTCGACCGCATAGTCGGTGGAGAAGCTCACGCCCTTAAGCTCGACGGGCCGGAACTCCCGCGTCTGCGCCTGGGTCTTCAGGGTGTCCAGGTCGAGGCCCGCGGCCTTCAGCATCGCCGCGGCGCTGTCGCGCTGGACCCAGCCCTCCAGGGGCGCGTGGGCCTTGAGCGGCTCCTTGCGGATCACGTCGAAGATCTCGTTGGCGTTGGAGTTCTTCACTGTCGCCCAGCCGTAGGAGGCCGGGGCCGTCTCGTGGATCACCAGGAAGCCGATGGCGCCCTGACGGGCCGCCTCCTCGAACTTGAAGGTCCAGCGGCCATAGTAGGTCATGGCCTTGCCGCCGAAGTCCCCGGTTCCGGTCTCGAAGTCGGGATCGTTGACTAGCACCAGGGCCACCTTGCCCTTCAGGTCGACGCCCTTGAAGTCGTCCCAGTTCCGCTCGGGCGCCTTCACGCCATAGCCCACGAACACGACCGGCGCGTCCTTCACCGTCAGGCGGTCGCCGATCATCGTGGCGCGGATCGCGATCTCCTCGCCCTGCGTCCAGGTCCGGGTCTCGCCGCCAAGCTTGACGCTGACATTGACCGGTCCCCGGGTCGCCGAGCGCACCAGCGGCACGTCCTGGGTCCAGGCGCGGCCGCCGGCCTTCAGCGGATCGCCGGCGGGCTGCAGGCCCGCGGCCTTCATCTGGGCGATCAGGTAGGCGACGGTCTTCGTCTCGCCCGGCGTCGCCGGGCCGCGACCCTCGAATTCGTCAGAGGACAGCACCTTGGTGTCCTGGAGGATGCGGGCCGCGTCGATGGCCGGCGGGGCGGCCACCGCGCCGCCGGAGACCAGGGCCATGAGCGCCGCGCTCAGGAGAAGCTTTTTCATCAATACACTCACCGGGGGGTCGAAAGTTGCGCGACCCTAGAGGGTGAACGCGTGTTCCGCTAGGCGGGAGGGCGGCGCTCGCGGATGTAGAGATCCAGGCCGTCCAGCACCCGCTCCAGCCCGAAAGCGAAGCGCGTGGCGCGTTCGGTGGGGGAGCGCGCCTGCCGAAGTTTCGCCTCGCTTATCCGTCGCACCGCGTCGAAACTCTGCGGATCGAGATGCTTCTGCATTTCCGATCCGACGGTGGCGAACCACTGCTCGTCGGTCAGGCCGCTGAGTTCGCGCGCCTCGCGCGCGTCTCGCGCCGCGCGCAGGGCGCCGGTGATGTAGTTCTGCAGCGTCTCGGCCGCCATGCCGGCGTCCTCCGGCTCCAGTCCCATCCCTTCCATAGCGCTCAGCATCACCTGGGCCTTGCGCATCACGTTGGGCCCCAGCGGCGGGCGATGGAGCGCCAGGTCCAGCAGCCAGGGGTGCCGTTCGCTCAGCGCCCAGCGCTCGTGGGCGATGAAGGCCAGCTTCTCGCGCCAGCCGGTCATGGTCTCGTCCGGGTCGGCGGTCTTGGCGAGAATCCCATCGAGCATCAGATCGATCAGCTCGGCCTTCGACGGGACGTAGGTGTAGAGCGACATCGGCGAGACGCCGACCATCTCGGCGACCTTGCGCATGGACAGCGCCGCCACGCCCGAGGCGTCGGCCAGCGCGATGGCGGCGTCGACCACCGCAGCCGTCGACAGCCGCTGCTTGGGACCCCGGCGTCCGGGCCTCTGCGCGTCATGAGACCGGGGCCCGGCGTCACGGGTGTCCGGGCTGCTGATCGATTCCGGTGTCATCACGCTCCTGACCGCCCCCGACAAAAACAGTTTACATCATACGGAGTTTCAGGCAAATGCGCTTTGCAAGGGTCCGAAGAGACCCTGCGGAGGCGATGCGCAGAGTGTGCAATATTCCGGCGCCAAAGGCGCCTTAGATGACCCGACTCCGATCCAACCGCCCAACGACCTGAACGAAGACCCCATGCGCGCCGCTTACATCGCCGTCGCCTCACTGGCCGCCCTTGCGCTGGCCGGATGCGCCACGCCGCGCAAGGCCGACGTGCGTCTGCCCGCCGCCTTCGAGGCGCCGGCCGGGCCGCCCGCTGGCGCGCTCGCGCTTGACCAGTGGTGGACCGTCTATGGCGACGCCGAACTCACGGCCCTGATCGAACAGGCGCTGGCCCGTAATCCCGACATCCGCACCGCGCGGGCGCGCCTGGACGAGGTCAAGGCCCAGCGGGTCAGCGCGGTTCTGCAGTACCTGCCGCGCGGCGACGCCAACGCCTCCGCGCGCGAGACTCATACCGAACAGCTGTCGGGGACGGTCGCCAACATCCCGGGCTTCTCCACCAGCGGGCGGTCGGAGAACTACGCGGCGAACTTCAACGTCAGTTGGGAGATCGATCCGTTCGGCCGGGCCTTCTACGCGGTGAAGTCGGCCAACGCCGAGGTGGCGGCGGTGCGCTTCGCCTATGAGGCGGCCCGCGCCTCGATCGCCGCCCAGACCGCCGACGCCTGGTTCCAGGCCCGCGGCCTGGCGATCCAGCTGGGCGACGCCCAGGAGACGGTGCGCATCCAGCAGAGTCTCTACGACACCGCGACCCGCCGCGCCGAGGTCGGCCTGGCGGCCACGTCGGAGCCCGACCGTGTCGCCGGCGACCTGGCCCAGTCGAAGGCCAACGTCGCGGCCCTCGAGGCCCAGCTCCAGATCCAGAAGCGGACGATCCTCATCCTCGCCGGCCGGATGGTCGAACCGACCGCCAGCATCACGGCGCCGCCCAACGTCGGCCTCGCGCCCGACGTGCCCGCGGCCCTGCCCAGCGAACTGCTCCAGCGACGGCCCGATGTGCGCCAGGCCCAGGAGCGCGTTCGTTCCGCTGCCGGCCAGCAGCGTCTGGCCACCCTGGCGTTCTTCCCGACCTTCACCTTCAGTCCCGGACTCGGCTGGTCGAAGATTGTGCAGCCCAGCTTCAGTTCCGAGACCCAGAACTGGTCTCTGGGCGGCAGCGTGATGCAGCCGGTGCTGTCGATCCCGCGGCTGCTGTCCGACCTCAAGGTCCAGGGCGCGCGCGCAGAACAGGCGGTCACCGCCTACGAGAAGACGGTCCAGACCGCGTTCCAGGAAGCCGAAGGCGCATTGGTCAATCTCGACGCCGACCGCCGCCGGGTGACGCTGCTGACCGATGGCGAGGCCCGCGCCCGCCGGGCCTTCAACGCCGCCAGCCTTGGCTACCAGCGCGGCCTCACCGACATCAATTCCACCCTCGCGGCCGAACAGTCCTGGCGCGCCACCCGCGCCCAGCTGACCTCGGCCCAGGTCCAGTCGCTCCGCCGATCCGTCCAGGCCTTCAAGGCCATCGGCGGTGGCTGGCCGGCCCAGGCCTACGCCGACAGATGAGACGACGTATGAAGCTCGCCAGAACCCTTGTGCCGGTCGCGGTCCTGTTGGCGCTCGCCGGATGCCGCAAGCCGCCGGAGACCCAGACCGAGGCCCAGCGCGCCCGCGCGGTGTCGGTGGTAAGGATCGAGCCCCGGCAGGTGGTGGGTTCGCTCGCCGCCTCTGGCGACCTGATCCCGCGCGAGGAAGCCGCGGTGCTGCCCGAAGTGAACGGCTATCGAGTCGCCAGCGTGCTGGTCGACGTTGGCCAGTACGTGCAGGCTGGCCAGACCCTGGTGAAGCTGGACGGGGCGCTGCTGCAGTCCCAGGCCATGCAGGCCGAGGCCCTGGCCGCCCAGGCCGAGGTCCAGGCCCAGCAGGCCGAGGAACAGGCCGCCCGGGTCAAGGATCTCGACGGTTCCGGCGTGCTGTCGCAGGAACAGATCGACCAGCGGCGATTCCAGGCCCGCGCCGCGCGCGCCACTGCCCGCGCGCAGGCCGCCAACCTGCGCGACCTGAAGACCCGCACCGCCAAGCTCGCAGTCTCCGCCCCGGTGTCGGGCCTGATCCTCGAGAAGACCGTCCGCCCGGGCGACCTGTCGGCCGGCGGCACGCCGTGGTTCCGGCTGGCCCGTGACGGCCAGATCGAGCTTTCAGCCGATCTTGGCGAGGATGACCTGGCCCGCGTGCGGGTCGGGCAGGCCGCCACGGTCACCCTGCCCAGCGGTGCGGTGGTCACTGGCCGCGTGCGTCTCGTGAGCCCGCAGATCGATCCGAAGACCCGCCTGGGCGAGGTGCGCATCACCCTGCCGGTCCGGTCCGATATCCGCGCCGGCGGCTTCGCCCGCGCCGTGTTCTCCGATGCATCAGCCAGTGTGCTGGCGGTACCCGAGGCCGCGGTTCGCTACGACGCCGACGGCTCGGGCGTGATGGTGGTCGGCCCGGACAACCGCGTCCGCCGCGTGCTGGTGAAGGCCGGCGCCCGGGGGGGCGGCCTTGTGCAGCTTGAGCAGGGTCCGCCGCAAGGCACCCGGGTCGTGGCCGCCGCGGCCTCGCTGTTCCTCGACGGCGATCTCGTCCGTCCGACGGATGTGGCCGCGCCCAAGGCGCCCGCCGCCAAGGCCGCCGCACCCAAATGACCGAGGAAAAGCGCCACTTCGCGATCTCCGCCTGGGCGATCCGCAACCCGATCCCCGTGACGGTGCTGTTCATCGGCCTCGTGATCGCGGGCCTGATTTCCTATGCCGGCCTGCCGGTGAAGCAGTACCCGAACATCCAGTTCCCCCTGGTCGCCGTCACCGTCACCCAGAGCGGCGCGGCGCCGGGCGAAATGGAGACCCAGATCACCCGCCCGGTCGAGGACGCCATCTCCGGCGTCACGGGCGTCGAGAACATGATGTCGGTGGTCACCCAGGGGGTCTCCACCACCTCGATCGAATTCGCCATCGGCGAGAACCTGCAGAAGAAGACCGACGAGATTCGCTCGAAGATCGCCCAGGCCCGCGCGGTGCTGCCGCGCGACATCGACGAGCCGTCGGTGATCCAGGTCGAGGTCGACTCTGCCGCCCCCATCCTGACCTACGCGGTCTCGGCGCCGGCGATGAGCGAGGACGAGCTGTCCTGGTACGTCGACGACACGGTCAGCCGCACCCTGCAGTCGGCCAAGGGTGTCGCCCAGGTGACCCGGGTCGGCGGCGCGGCGCGCGAGATCAATGTCATCATCGACCCTGACCGTCTGGCCGCCCGCGGCCTGACCGCCAGCCAGGTCAACAACGCCATCCGCTCGTTCCAGCAGGACGCGCCGGGCGGCCGCGTCGTGGTCGGCGGCCGAGAGCAGACGCTGCGCATCCTGGGCTCGGTCAAGACCATTGAGCAGCTCCGCGAACTGACGATCCCTACCGGGTCCGGCGCCTTCGTGAAGGTGTCCGACGTGGCCGATGTCGGGGACGGCGCCTCCGAGGTCCGCGGCTTCGCGCGCCTCAATGGACGCCCGGTGGTCGGTTTCCAGGTCTCCAAGACCAAGGAGGCCAGCGACGTCGACGCCGAGGATGCGGTCATCGCCAAGCTCGCCGAGCTGGAAAAGACCCACCCCGAGGCGAAGTTCACCCAGATTGAGGTCAATCCCCAGGCGAAGTTCGCCGAGATTTTCTCGTCGGTGGAGGAGACCCGGGCCAGCTTCCAGGCGACCAAGAACGTGCTGGCCGAAGGGATGATCCTGGCCGCCCTCGTGGTGTTCTTTTTCCTGCGCGACTGGCGGGCGACGGCGATCACCGCCGTGGCCATGCCCATCTCACTGATTCCGACGTTCTTCGTGATGCAGCTCGCCGGCTTCTCGCTGAACATGGTCACGCTGCTGGCGCTGACCCTTGTCATCGGCATTCTGGTCGACGATGCGATCGTCGAGATCGAGAACATCGAGAAGCGCGTGTCCCGGGGTGAGCGGCCGTACGAGGCCGCGATCAACGGCGCCGACGCCATCGGTCTGGCGGTGGTTGCGACCACCATGGCGATCGTCGTGGTGTTCACGCCGGTCAGCTTCATGCCGGGCATACCCGGCCAGTTCTTCAAGGAATTCGGCCTCACCGTCTCGGTGGCCGTCCTGTTCTCCCTGGTCGTGGCGCGGCTCGTGACGCCGCTGATGGCCGCCTATTTCCTGAAGCCTTCGTCCCAACCTCATGAACGCAAGCCGTTCGAGGGCTTCTACCGCAACGCCCTTGAGTGGGCCCTGGCGCACCGGATCGTCTCGTCCATCGTCGGCGGGGTTCTGTTCTTCCTGTCGGTGGCCCTGGTGCCGCTGCTGCCGCAGGGCTTCCAGCCTGCTGGCGACCCGGACTTCCTGTACGTCGACATCCAGGGCCCGCCCGGCGCGACGGTCTCCGACATGGAGACGACCGCACGCCGCCTGAACGAGCTGTTCCGCGAGCAGCCGGAGGTGAAGGGCGTCTTCATCCAGATCGGCTCCACGGTCTCCAGCTTCGGTCCAGGCATGTCCGGCGGCGGCGGCGGAGACCTGCGCAAGGGCACCGCCACGATCCTGCTCAAGAGCGACCGGACGACAAAGGGCGACCAGATCCGCGCCAGGCTCCGCGAGGAACTGCGGAAGATCCCCGACGTCCGGCTGGGCTTCCTCGATGGTGAAGGCGGCGCCGGCTTCCAGCAGATCCTCACCGGCGACAACGCCCCGAACCTGGAACGCGCCTCCCGCGATCTGGAACTGCAGATGCGGCGCCTGCCGCAGATCGCCGATCCGAAGGCCTCCAATCCGCCGGTCGGGCCGGAAGTGGTCATCCGCCCACGAGCCGCCGAAGCGGCGCGTCTCGGCGTGTCGTCGGACGCCATCGCCAACATCGTCCGCGTGGCGACCGTCGGCGACATCGACGCCAACGTGGCCAAGTTCAACGAGGGCGAGCGCCGGATTCCGATCCGGGTGCGACTCCCGCAAAGCGCGCGCGCCGACATCGAGCGGATCGGCTCGCTGCGCGTGCCGGTGGCGGGCGGCGGCACGACGACACTCAGCAGCGTCGCCGACATCCAGTTCCAGGCCGGCCCGGCCCGCATCGACCGCCTCAACCGCGAGCGGCGCATGACCGTCCAGGCCGAGCTGAACGGCGTGCAGCTGGGCGAGGCGCAGAAGGCGGTCAACGAGCTGCCGATCATGAAGAACCTGCCGCCCGGGGTGCGCAAGGCGGCGGTCGGCACCTCCCAGGCCATGGCGGAACTGTTCGGCGGCTTCCTCACCGCCATCTTCGCCGGCGTCTCGATGATCTACGGCGTGCTGGTGCTGCTGTTCCGCAGCTTCTTCAAACCGGTGGTGATCCTGTCGGCGCTGCCGCTGGCGGTGGGCGGCGCCTTCCTCGGGCTGCTGGCGTTCAACCTGTCGCTGTCGATCCCGTCTCTGATCGGCTTCCTGATGCTGCTGGGGCTGGCGGCCAAGAACTCTATCCTGCTGGTCGAGTACGCCATTGAGCGGGAACGCGAGGGCATGAACCAGCACGACGCCCTGATCGAGGCCTGCCGCGAGCGGGCCCGGCCGATCGTGATGACCACTTTCGCCATGGCCGCCGGCATGCTGCCCACGGCCTTTGCCCTGGAGAAGGGCGCGGAGTTCCGCCAGCCGATGGCGGTCGCGGTGATCGGCGGCCTGATCACCTCGACGGTGCTGTCGCTGGTGCTGGTGCCGGTGGTCTACCGGTTCGTCGGCGACTTCGAGAACTGGCTCAAGCCCAAGCTCTCCCGCCTGGTCACCCCGCGAGAAGCCCGGACGCCGGTCCCTGAGGACCGGCTCTAGGATTCAATGAATGGCGCACGCGCCGTATGCCGGCGGCGTGCGAGCGTTCCGACCAGGGCAAAGCCGCCGATCATTAGGGCCCAGGTCGCTGGCTCCGGAACCGCGGTGATTTCGATCCGCTTGCGGGGAACTGCAATCGGGAAATCGTAGTAGTGGATCCCATGAGGGTCGCTGGTCGAGGTCATTCGGGCCATCGGGATCAGGTAGATGGGCTGGGTCGTCACGCCGGGCGGGTCAAAGGGGCCCGTGGCCGTGAATGAGAGATAGAAGGACGCGCTGCCCGAACAGTCGGGTTCGCAGACAATTGCATCGAAGGGCGTTACGTCCGCGGGGAGGTAGTCATCCGGCGGCGTGAACTCGGGGAAGGTCAGGGCCAAGCCGCTGAGATCTATCCGTTCGCCGGGTAGCAGGTCGTAGCTGAATGTCCACCTCGCGGTGGCAGTCCAGGAATGGACTTCGCCTGCCCTAACGGACTCGGGACCCGAGATTGTCTCTTCCGAGAAGCTCGAGTCGAAAATCCAGTGGGTGCGATCCTGGGCGTGACTTGCAGTGGCGCCGAAGAGAGCTAGCAGGCCTGCGCAGAGCAGAGATGAGGCGACGCGCGGAAAAGCCATTCCTTCCTCCCACGGACCGATGTGCTCCCGAAAACTACTTCAGCCGGCGCGGCTTTCGTTGACCCAGGTCAAGATTGAACAACCTGCAGGACTTCACCCTGGATCACCTGGGCGAACAGTTCGGGATCGACGTTGCCGCCCGATAGCACCACGCCCAGTGTCCGGCCGGCCGCTGGGATCTTGCCGGTCAACAGCGCCGCCAGCCCGACGCAGCCGCCGGGTTCGACCACCAGCTTCAGGGTCGAGAACGCATAGCGCATGGCCTCGGCGACCTCGGCGTCGGTGATTGAAACGGCGCCGGCGAGGTTGGCGTGCAAGATCGGGAAGGTGATCAGGCCCGGAGCCGGCGACTCCAGGGCGTCGCACAGCGATCGGCCAGTGGGTTTCACCGTGACGATCTCTCCGGCCTTCAGGGACCTGGCCAGGTCGTCGAAGCTGGCAGGCTCCACGCCCCAGACCTCCGTCGCCGGCGACAGGGCCTTCACGACCTGTGAAACGCCGGCCAGCAGACCGCCGCCGCTGACCGGCGTCACCACGGCGTCGAACGTCGCGCCCAGCGCCGCGGCCTGGGCCATCATCTCCAGGCCGGCCGTGCCCTGACCGGCGATGATGTGGGGGTCGTCGAAGGCGGGGACGATGACCGCGCCGCGAGAGCCGGCGATCTCGGCGGCGATGGCTTCGCGGCTGTCCCGGAGCCGGTCATAGAGCCGGACTTCCGCGCCGTAGCCCCGCGTGGCGTCGACCTTCACCGCCGGCGCGTCGGCCGGCATGACGATGAGCGCCGGCATGCCCAGCAGCTTCGCGGCCAGGGCCACGCCCTGAGCGTGGTTGCCGGAGGAGAAGGCGACCACGCCGCGCTTGCGTTCATCGTCGCTGAGCTGGACCAGCCGGTTGTAGGCTCCGCGGAACTTGAAGGCGCCGACCCGCTGCAGGGTCTCCAGTTTCAGGAGCACGCGTCCGCCCAGGCGTTCGTTGAGCGCCGGGCTCTCGACCAGCGGGGTCCTGACGGCATGGCCTTCCAGCCGCGCCGCGGCGGCCTCTATATCGGCAAAGGTCACGCTCATCGGGCGAACACCATGGCGTCGTCGGCGAAGGCCTTGAACTCCAGCGCGTTGCCGGAGGGGTCGAGGAAGAACATGGTCGCCTGCTCGCCGGGGAGGCCCTTGAAGCGGATCTGCGGTTCGATCACGAACACGACCCCCGCCGCCTTGAGGCGTTCGGCCAGGGTTTCCCACTGCGGCAGGGTAAGGATCGCGCCGAAGTGGCGGACCGGCACGTCTTCGCCATCGACGGGATTGGTGGCGCTGCGGGCAAGTTCCGACGGCGCCAGGTGCGCGACGATCTGGTGGCCGTGGAAATTGAAGTCCACCCACTCGGGGCTGGAGCGGCCTTCGGGGCAGCCCAGCAGTTCGCCGTAGAAGGTGCGGGCCTCAGCCAGGTCGCGGACCGGGAAGGCCAGATGAAAGCGCGGAATGTCCATGTTGCGCTGATAGCGCGCGAGTCCCTTGAGGGCGAGGTCCACCTGGTCTAAACCGGCGCCCGAATTGATCTCCGCCCGCTTGCCGAGC
Source organism: Pseudomonadota bacterium (assembly GCA_963205005.1). Classification (GTDB taxonomy): domain Bacteria; phylum Pseudomonadota; class Alphaproteobacteria; order Caulobacterales; family Caulobacteraceae; genus Phenylobacterium. The sequence continues at coordinate 50,775 of CAUJHW010000121.1, read as the reverse complement.
ACCTGTCGAAGGGCTTGCGGGTCATCTCCGGGCAGGTCGGGAGATCGTACCCAAAATGGCAAACGTGACCGTCATCGGGGCCCAGTGGGGCGACGAGGGAAAAGGGAAGATCGTCGACTGGCTCTCGAATCGCGCCGACGTGGTGGTGCGGTTTCAGGGGGGGCACAACGCGGGGCATACGCTGGTGGTGGGGAACCAGACGTACAAGCTCAGCCTGTTGCCGTCGGGGGTGGTGCAGGGCAAGCCCTCGATCATCGGCAACGGGGTGGTGGTCGATCCCTGGCACCTGCTGAGCGAGATCGAGACGCTTGGCGGGCAGGGGGTGGCGATCGGGCCCGACGTGTTGATGCTGGCCGACAACGCCTGCCTGATCCTGCCCATCCACCGCGACCTGGACCAGGCCCGAGAGGCTGCGGCAGCCAACAAGATCGGCACCACCGGCCGCGGCATCGGCCCGGCCTATGAGGACAAGGTCGGCCGCCGCGCCATCCGCGTCGCCGACCTGGCCGACCGCGAGGCTCTCGAGGCCAAGATCGACCGCCTGCAGGCCCACCACGCGCCGCTGCGCGCGGGCCTCGGCCTCCCGCCGCTGGACACCGCCGCCCTGCTGGCCGAGCTCCTGGCCATGGCCCCGAAGATCCTGCCCTTCGCCCAGCCCGCCTGGCTGCGGCTGGACGCCCTGGTCAAGGCCGGCAAGCGGGTGCTGTTCGAGGGCGCGCAGGGTGCGCTGCTCGACGTTGACCACGGGACCTACCCCTATGTGACCTCGTCCAACACCGTCGCCGGCCAGGCCGCGGCGGGCTCCGGCCTCGGCCCCAAGGGCCCCGGCTATGTGCTGGGCATCGTCAAGGCCTACACCACACGCGTCGGCGGCGGCCCGTTCCCCACCGAGCTGGAGGACGAGGTCGGCCAGCACCTGGGCACGGTGGGTCGAGAGTTCGGCACCGTCACCGGCCGCTCGCGCCGCTGCGGCTGGTTCGACGCCGCCCTGGTCCGCCAGTCGGTGGCCCTCAACGGCATCAGCGGCATCGCGCTCACCAAGCTGGACGTCCTCGACGGCCTGCCGACCCTGAAGATCTGCACCGGCTATACCCTCAATGGCGAGCCCATCGGCTACCTGCCCGCCGGTCTCAAGGCCCAGAGCCAGCTGGTTCCGGTCTATGAGGAGATGGAGGGCTGGGCCGAGACCACCCAGGGCGCCCGCACCTGGAAGGACCTGCCCGCCAGCGCGGTGAAGTACGTCCGACGCATCGAGGAGCTGATCGGCGCGCCGGTGGCGATGCTGTCGACCAGCCCGCAGCGGGACGACACCATCCTGATGCGCGACCCCTTCCACGACTGAGGCCCGCCCGCCCCGCCCGCCGGAAAGCGCTTCTTTACGCATTTGTCGCAAACTCATCCGTCAGGACCAGCGGAGCAGGGCCTTGTTCGACGGCGACAAACGTTCCTACGCGAAGATGACGCCCATGCTGAAGCGTGTGGTGATCGCCGACCCACAGCCCGCCAGCGCCCGGCTGCTGAGCGAACTCATGCGCGATGTCGCCCGCTCGCACTGCTGGGTGGCGGGTTCGACCGACCGCGCCCTGAAACTGGCCGAGACCTGCGATCCGCAACTGATCGTCGTCGAGCTGAATGACCCTCGGGTCGACGGCCTGGAGATCACCCGCAAGCTGCGCCGCAGCACCTGGAGCTCCCGCAAGGCGCCGGTGATCGCGGTCACTGGCGCCGCCACCCAGGCCCTGATCCTGGCCGCCCGCGACGCCGGGGTGCATGAGTTCCTGCGCAAGCCCTACAGCATGAAGGACCTGGTTCGCCGGCTCGAGGCGGTGACGCTGCGCGACCGCGACTGGGTGGAAGGCATCGCCTACATCGGCCCAGACCGCCGCCGCTTCAACTCGGGCGACTACGCCGGCCCGCTGAAGCGCCGCGACGACGGCTCCGAGACGCCCTACCAGCAGAAGATCAACCAGGCGCTGAAGATCATCCGCGCCGCCGTCGCCGCCTCGGAGACCGACCCGAGCCAGGCCATGCGGGCCATGCTGACCCAGGCGACCACCATCCAGGACATCGCCACCGACTTCCGTCTGACGCTGGCCGCCTCGGAATTCTACCGCAGCCTGATGAAGGCCAACCAGGGCGCCGGCCGCCTCACCCGCGAGGAAGCCGAGGGCTGGGCCCGGCCGATGCTGGCCTTCCTGCCCCCGGACGAGGCCCTGCGCCCGGCCGAGGCAGCCTAGGGTCCGTGCTCAATACCGCTCATCCCGGCGAATGCCGGGACCCAGCTCTCAAGGCTGGAAGGCCGATAGGATACCCTCCACAGCCATGGAGTCCGCTTCAACGCCATTCCATCTGGATCCCGGCATTCGCCGGGATGAGCGGTAGTTGTTGAGATTGCTGACCGTGGATTGAGGCCGAACCCCAGCGCCGCGTCCAGCGCCCCTTGCCGGGACGGACCTCGTGCCGGTCGGCGCGGCGGGGCTCAGGAGTCGTCGGCGGAAGTCTGGATGTTCCTGACCTCCTGTTGCAGCGCGAGCCTGTCGAGCTTGCTCGCCGGCAGGGCCAGCAACAGTTCGATGCGGTTGCGTAGCAGGCGGGCAGCCTCGCGGAAGGCGACCGCGATCTCCACATCGGAGCCCTCGACGGCGGCCGGGTCGGGAATGCCCCAGTGCGCGGTTATGGGCTGGCCGGGCCACACCGGGCACACCTCGCCCGCGGCGTTGTCACAGACGGTGATCACCAGATCGAGCCTGGGCGCGCCGTCGACCGCGAACTCGTCCCAGGGCTTGGACCGGAATTCGTCATCGCGAAATCCCAGCGCCCGGACCAGAGGCAGCGCGCCCGGGTTCACTTCGCCCTTCGGCATCGAGCCCGCGGAATAGGCGCGAAAGCGACCCTCGCCCAGGCGGTTGAGAAGGGCCTCGGCCAGGATCGACCGGGCAGAGTTGCCAGTGCACAGGAACAGCACATTCACGTCGCGAACCTCATTTCGACTTCTCTCGAAATATCACCCGGTTTCGTGACGGTTCGATGACAGCGGGTGGCCTCAGGCCGTGAGCGCCCTGCCGCTTAGCGCCGCGTCCAGCGCCCCTTGCCGGGACGGACCTCGTGCCGGTCGGCGCGGCCGGTGAGGGCGGCGATGGCGCGGCGGCGTTCGGCGGCGTTTTCCGGGGTCACATCGTGCGGCGCGGAGCAAGCTGGACCTCGTTCTGGATCAGCGCGTGGCCATTAGCGCCTCCAGTACGAATGCCTCGACGGCACCTGCAGAGGCGGAAGGCCATGGCCTTGCAGATCGCGGGGTGACCGCAGCGCTTGACGATCCCTACAATCATGACGGAACGGCAGACCCAGCCGGAGGCAGCTCAGGATCATCGCGTGGCGCGAAAAGCCCCCAACTCCCGCTCAGGCGCCGGCGGCTCCCGACGCGAGGCGCTGATCGACACGGCGGCCCGTCGGCTTAACCGGGAAGGCGTGCGAGACACGACCCTGCGCGACCTCGCGGCGGAAATGAACCTCACCCGCGCCGCGCTCTACTACTACATCGAGGATCGTGAGGATCTGGTCTTTCAGGTCTACCGGCGGTCCTGCGACCTGCTGGCCCGCGCTCTGGGAGAGGCCGTCGCAGAGGGGGGAAGCGCGCTTGAGACCGTCAGCCGCTTCGTCGCGCGGGCATTGGGGCCCGGAGAGCCTGAGATGGCGCGCCTCACCGAGATAGGCCTGTTGCGCGACAACCACTGCGCGACTGTGCTTGCCCTCCATGAGGGCGTCGTGGCCCGGCTGGCCGCGATTCTGGAAGCCGGCGTGCGGGCAGGAGAACTCCGCCCGTTCGACCCGGACATCGTGGCGCGGACCGTGGTCAGCATGATTCACGGCGTGCCCGTGGTCCTGAACTATCCGTTCCACCCTGTACCGCTGGACCCCGGGGTCTACCTTGCGACCTTGCAGGACGTCCTGATGCAAGGCTGGGCCGGCGATCGGAACAGGCCGCTGGCGCCCGCCCATGTCGATCTTGCACCCTACCGGGCCCGGCAGGTCTCGGCCTTCGATCGTGAGGCCCTGGCTGTCGCGCGGCGTGAGCAGATCATGATCACCGCCTCTAGGCTCTTCAATCACAAGGGCATCGACGCCACCTCTCTGGACGAAATCGCAGCTGAGCTGCGTGTGACCAAGCGGACCCTGTATCAACACGTGGGCGACAAGCGGGCGCTGGTCACGGCCTGCATCCGCCGAAGTTATGGCATCACCGACGCTATCGAAGCGGAGGCGATCACCCGCCGCAACGGCCGCAACACGATCGCTGAAGCCGTTTTCGCCAGCCTCACCGGCTCCGCCCAGGTGTGGCTTTGGGAAGACATCGCGCCGCTTAGGGTGAACCTGGGTTTCGATGCGTTGGCTCCTGAAGACCGGCAGGACCTGACGAGGTACGCCCAGGGCCTCGGCGAGAACTGGCGCGGCTACTTCACTGCGCTGAAGGCCGCAGGCGACGCGCGGAGCATGGACCTCGACATCTTGCTGCCCATGCTGCCGACCGCCGCCGCCTGGCTCGCCAGGGGGGCGCCGATGACGGACGAGGCGCAGCGGGCGCGGATCGCTGCGCAGGTCGTCGACGTCCACCGCCTGGGTCTCAAGGCGCTACAGAGCGCCTCATAACGCGAATGTACCGAATGACACTCAAACGTAGAATTATTTGACACCGGTCTTCGTTTTCGATCTTTCTGAAACCGAAATGTTGAATCGACGCCCATCAGGAGCGTCGGCGCATGGGGAGATCGCGAATGCAATTCCGGGCCAGCACCACCCTACAATCCGCCACGCGACGCGCGGCGCTGCTGGCAAGCGTCGCCGGGCTCGCTGTCGCTCTGCCCGCCTGGGCACAGGCCGCCGAGACGGAGACGGCCGTCGAGGAGGTGGTGGTGACCGTCCGTCACCGCGAGGAGAACCTTCAGAACGTGCCGGCCGCAGTCGCCGCTGTCTCGGGCGAGTTCATGGAGAAGACCAACACGACCAACATCGCCGATCTGGCTCGCTTCGTGCCTAGCCTGCAGTTCCAGATCATCAACCCGCGAAATTCTCAGCTGAACATCCGCGGACTTGGCAATGCGGTCGGCCTCGCCAACGACGGCCTGGATCCGGGTGTCGGGTTCTATGTTGACGGCGTCTACTACAACCGCCCCGCCACGGCGTCCTTCGATCTGGTCGACCTGCAGAACGTGCAGGTCCTGAACGGTCCGCAGGGCACCCTCTACGGCAAGAACACCACCGCGGGCGCAGTCAGCGTCACCACGGCCAGCCCCGCCTTCAGCCCGGGTGCGACCCTCGAAGGGACCGGCGGCAACTACGGCTTTTACCAGCTCAAGGGGTCGGTCACCGGGCCGATCGTCGCCGACAGGATCGCCGCCCGCCTGTCCATCTCGAAGACCGCACGCGATGGATTCCGAGTGAACGCCGTCAATGGCAAACGCATCAACGACCAGGACAACTTCACCGCCCGCGGACAGGTGCTGTTCAACCTCTCTGACGAGGCCCGGTTGCGGATCATCGGCGACTACAGCAAGCAGAACACGAACTGCTGCGCCGCCGATCTGAAGGGGCTCTGGACGCCGCCTTCCGGCGCCAGCTTCACAGCCCTCTCCGCCCAGCTGGGCTCCACGCCGCAGGTCGGGCGGGTCCAGGTCGATGCCCCAGTGAAGGCCGACCAGGACACCGGAGGTATCTCGGCCGAGGCCACGCTGGACCTCCCCGGCGCTGTGCTGACGTCCATCACGGCCTGGCGCTACTGGGACTGGCGCCCCGCCAGCGATCTGCTGCAGACCGCGCTGGACGACGTCCGTCAGGCGGCGGTCGATGACGACCAGGAGCAGGTGAGCCAGGAGATCCGCATCGCCTCGTCCGGCGACAACGCCATCGACTACGTCGGTGGGGTCTATTTCTACCATGAGGTGGTCGAGGCCCGCGGCGTCACCGAGTTCGGCTCGGCCGCGACCGCCTCGCTCGTCAGCCGTGCGCTGCCGGCCCTGATCCTCAACGGCTACCGGATTGACAGTGTCGCGAAGTACAACACGACCAGTTACGCCGGGTTCGGCCAGCTGACCTGGCACGCCACCGAGGCGCTCAGCGTCACCGGCGGGCTGCGCTACACCCATGACGCCAAGCGGGGCACATATGACGCCGTGGCCTCCGGCGGGGCGCCTCTGGCAGGCCCCCTGGCCCCGTTCGCGGCGATCCGCGCAGCGCTCGGCGTGTCCAAGTCATTCAAGACCGGGGTCAAGGACGGCGCATGGAGCGGCCATGTTGATGTCGCCTACGAGGTGAATCCGGACGTCCTGACCTACGCGTCCTACTCACGGGGGAACCGCTCCAGCGGAATGAACCTGAACCAGTTGCCGGCCGGCGCGAGTTCGATCATCCGGGCCGAGACCATCGAGGCGCTGGAAGTCGGCATAAAATCGCGTCTGCTCGACCGGCGCCTGACCTTGAACGCCGACGTGTTCTATCAGACCGACAAGGACTACCAGGCCAACGCGGTCGATCCGGTGCTGCTCAGGACCTACCTGGCGAATATCCCCAAGGTTCGCTCGAAGGGTTTCGAAGTCTCGGCCCAGGCAAGGTTCAGCGAAGCCTTCGACGCCTATGTATCGATGACCTACGACAAGGCCACCAACGTCAGCTTCCCCAACGCGCCTTGTCCGGTCGAGACACCGCTGCCCGCGCCGTCCAGCTGCAACTTCAACGGTTCGGAACTGCCCGGCACGCCCAAATGGGCCCTCGCATTCGGCTTCGAGTACCACCGTCCGGTCACAGTGGCCGGCCGCGAGGCCGAGTTCTACCTGGGCGCCGACGACAGCTATCGCTCGGCGTTCAGCAACGACGCCACCAATTCGATCTACGGACGCCTGCCCAGCCGCAACCTCGTCAACGCTCGTCTCGGCGTGCGGGCGGCCGAGCGGGGCTGGGACGCCTACGTGTGGGGCAAGAACCTGGGCGACGTGGATTTCTACAACTCCACCAGCGCCGCGGCCACAGGCTATATCTTCGGCTTCCGGGGTGAGCCCCGGACCTACGGCGCGACGCTGCGGCTGCGGTACTAGCCATGCGCCGGAAGTTCGGAATTCTCGCCGCGGGTCTGGTGCTCGCGGCGACGGCCGTCCTGCCGGCGGGTGCGGCCGATTTCCGCCCCCTCGGCGTCTACCTCGATGGTCTTGTTGCCAAGGGCCGGTACCCCGGTGCGAGCGTGCTCGTCTTGAAGGATGGACGGGAAGCCTACTACGCGCAGGCGGGCATGGCGGACCGGGAAGCCGCCCGACCCATCCGCCGCGACACCATCTTCCGCATCTATTCGATGACCAAGCCGGTCACGACCGCGGCCGTGATGATCCTCGTCGACGAGGGCAAGCTGCGGCTCGACGACCCGGTCACGAAGTACATCCCCGAGTTCGACAGTCTCCGCGTCTACAAAGGGGTGGATGGCGACAGGATGCTCACCGAGCCCGCCGGCCCGATGACCATAGAGAACCTGCTCACCCACACCGCGGGCTTCAGCTATGCGTTCCAGCTGGCCACGCCGGTCGCGGCGCTCTACCGCAAGACCCCGCTGGCGGCGGACGCCTGGCGCTTCGATCCGGCTTTCAGGAGCGGCGACGCCCTGGCCCGAACTCTCGCTAAACTGCCGCTGGTCGGCCAGCCCGGCGATCATTGGCACTACAGCATGTCCCTCGACGTGGCGGCCCTGGTTGTGCAGCGGGCATCGGGCAAATCGTTCGAGGACTTCACCCGCACCCGGATCTTCATGCCTCTTGGCATGAAGGACAGCGGGTTCTCGGTAGCCCCTGCCAGTGGCCCCCGACTGGCTTCCCTCTACACCCGCGCGATCGACGGCAGCCTGCAGAAGACTGACGATGGCGCCACAAGTCAGTTGCTCCATCCGCTGGGAGGCTTCTCGGGTGGTGGTGGCCTGTTGTCGACCATCGACGACTATGCGCGCTTCTGCCGGATGCTTGCCGACGGCGGGGTCGCAAACGGCCATCGCGTGCTGTCACGCAACGCTGTCGGCGCCATGATGACCAACCATCTTGTCAGCGCCCAGTTACGCGAGATGAAGGCCACAGCGGCGTTCGGGCTGGGCGGTGAAGGCGACGGGCTGGGCTTCGGCTATGGGGGCGCCGTCGTTACCGACACCCGGCCCCTGGGCGGTTTGGGTGCGGTCGGCGAGTACGCCTGGGGCGGCGCGGCTGGCACCACGTTCTGGATCGACCCGGCGCAGGGGGTCACCGTCGTCTTTATGACCCAGGTTGTTCCACCCGGACCTGAACACATCCGCGACCGCCTCCGTCAGCTGACCTATGAGGCCCTCGCCCCCAAGTGAGGACTTAGACTTTTCCGCCGCCGTCAGCTGAATGCTGGGGCAAAGTGGACTAGACCACCGCGAGCCCGAGCCGCCGCCCAGTCCTTGGGTGGCCGAAATGCAGACGTTCCAGTCGTCAACTTAGGGTCAGGATGCGCCAGCAAACCGGAGCCAGGCGAACGTCTGCTTTCCCCCCATCTCAGACGTTCGCCGCGTCCGCTCTGCAACGGGTCGTGAGTGGTCCTGAGAACCGCGCCTGAAGCCGGACCTTCAGCGCAACGCGCCCAGACCTTCATCGCGAACGTGCGGCATAGTTAAGCCTCGTCCGCCGTCCTTCCGGCCGCCGCCGACGCAAAGAACGGGCTGCCGTCGCGTCTAGTCAGGGCAAAACTCCCTGGAGTTCGACGTTCGAGCCACCACCTTTCCGATCCACGAAATTCGAGTTCGACTAACCAATCGAGAGACCTCCCCTCGAACGCCGTTGTCGCAAGTAGCGCCGTTCCAATCCCGAATGTCAGCGGTGCCTTTTCTTGATCTACTAGGAGTTCAAGGCCTGCCTCCCAAGCGATTACAGCATGGTCACACTCGATCCTGCCTCCGCAGTCGGTCCTCGCGACTTCATCGAAGAGGGTGGCGGTAGAGCGGAGGACAAGCGTTTCGACGGCAGGCTCCGTGTAATCTCCGATGCGCTCGTCCCATTCGTCTCCACCCCACCAAAGATCACTGAAGACGTAGGTGTGGGTCTCGTCCCGCAAAAAGACGTGGCCAACTCGACGTGAGGTCTCCGTGTGGAGATGAGTATGGGCAGTCAAAACGGGGAGGAACTTCAAATGGAAGCGAGGCTCCCCAACGCCCGCTTCCACTAGGTCCCGCAGAGACACACGTTCGAAGTTCAACCCAGCCTCCTCTGCAGGCAATCAGACTAGGCTGCCGCAAGCCGGGCGCAAGGTCCGCTAACCCCCCTGAACCCACACTTGCGGCGTCCGCCGAGAGGTCCATGAGCGGAAGGGCCTGCATCGACGAAACCGAGGCGCCTCTACGCAGCGGCGCGTCATCCATACGTCACGGGCGGCTGTCTCCGCAGGCCCGCGTCGGGACCGCCTCGGGCTCATCAACGCTGGCTTTCGCCGGTCACGGTCTCGACCGCGAAGGCTGCGGTGAATCCATGGACAACGGTCGATACGAGGATCGCCAGGCCGACGATCGCCCACAGCTGGGTTTCGTTTGCGAGCTTCATGTGGCTGCCCGCATAGCTCAGGTAGTAGACGGAGCCGACCCCGCGAACCCCGTAGGCGGCGACGACGAACCGCCTCGCGCCGGTGAGTTGGCCCTGGCCGGCCAGTGAGACCCAGGCGACCGCCGGTCGCACGATGAAGACGAGGGCGAGGGCCACGGCCGCGCCCGCCCAGTCGAGGGATGCGAGAATGGCGGGCATCGCGGCGCCGAACGCGATCAGCAGCAACGCGGTCAGCGCATGTTCGATCGTTTCGGAGAAGTCGTGCAGCCTGACGTGAAACTCATGCTCCGACTCCACGCGTCGCAGAGTTACGCCAGCAATGAAGGCGGCGATGAAGCCGTAGCCTTCCGCCAGTTCCGTAAAGCCATAGGCGACCAGCACCCCGGCGAGCGCAAAGACGCCGGACTCGGTCTTGGCGAGGGCGTTCTCGCGCGGAACCGAAAAGAGCACCTTGCCGAGGATCCAGCCCACGCCAACGCCGCAGGCCGCGCCGACGGCGATGCGATAGGCCAGGTCACGCCATAGCCATTCGCCCAGCAGGGCCGCCGAGACCGCGCCGGCCGCCGAGATCGCCATCGCCAGGTGGACGAACGGGAAGGCCAGCCCATCATTGAGCCCCGCCTCGGTCGTGAGCGTGAAGCGGACCGGGTGCTCGCCGCCTTCGGTCGGCCGTCCGACCTGAACGTCCCCGGCCAGGACCGGGTCTGTGGGCGCCAGGACCGCGCCCAGCAGAAGCGCGCCCGCGAGGCCCAGCCCCGCGACATAGGCGCCCAGCACAGCGACCCCGATGATCGTCAGGGGCATGGCGAGCAGCAGCAGTCTGACCGTGGGCGCCCAGCCTGCGCGGCCGGCGAGGCGGTCGATACGGAGTCCGACGCCGAACAGGCCGACCACGACGCAAAGCTCGCTCGCGACTTCCCAGGGCTTGGGAAGGTTGGCCGGGCTGACGGCCTGGGGCAGCCCCGGCATCCAGCCGAACAGGGCGTATCCCAGGCCGATCAGCAGCGCCGACGCGGCAGGCTCGCGGCCGGAAAAGAACCTTGGCAGCCAATAGGCGAGGATGATCGCCAGCCCAAGGAATGCGAGCACGAGGTGGTAGGCCGAGAATTGAAACAGGGGGGTTTGCTCCAGCCGCATGGAGCCAAACCCTCCAGCAGGCGCCGGGTTCATTCGGCGCAGGGGTAGCTCGCCGCCCTGCTGAGGGTTTCCAGACGGTCCCGCCCCCTCCACCGCTTCGCGGTTCCCCTTCCCCTGAACGGGGGAGGCGCGGCGGCGGCCTGGGAACGCGGGCGTCCCGGGGCCGTTAGGTTGGCGGACAGCCAAGGAGCCCGAGATGACCGACACCGTGCAGGACGCCGCCTTCCCCAACATCGCGCCGACGACGCTGACGCAGGACACGCCCGACGACCGGCCCGCCAATGACCTGGCCGGGGTGGCCGAGCGGTATGTGCGGCAGACCGTCCAGACGCTGGAGGAGACCTCGGCGCGGGTTTCGAAGCAGCTGTCGGCCGCCGCCGAGACGGCGCGTGAGCGGGTGCAGGGCGCCTATGGAGAGGCGAAGGCCCGGGTCGCGACCGCCAAGGCCAGGGTGGACCCGATGGTGCGGGAACAGCCCTATGTAGCGCTGGGCGTGGCGGCGACAGTGGGGTTGCTGGCGGGCCTGCTTCTGGCTGGTCGCGGGCCGAAGGTGATCTACATCAAACCGCCCCGGCCCTGACGCCGGCGGAGGCGATGGCCGTGAAGGCGTCGGCGAAGACGGCCGTGAAGCTGACGGCGCCGGCCGTCCCGGCGGACGCCGACACCGGGCTGGTGGTCGCCGACGGCCGCCGGCTGCGGCTGCGGCCGATCCGCACGGATGACGCCGAGGCCCTGGTTGAGATGGGGCTGAAGTCGACGCCGGACGACCTGCGGCTGAGGTTCTTCTCGCCCGTCCGGCCGATGGTCGGCCCGCTGACCGACCTGCTGACCGGGTTCGACCGTGGCCGTCACATCGCCGTCGCCGCCTATGACCCTGAGGCCGCCGACGACGCGGCGGGCATCCTGGGCGTGGTGCGGCTGATCCTGGCGGCCGATGCGCCCGAGGGCGAGTTCGCGATCATGGTCCGATCGGACCAGGCGGGCCACGGCCTGGGTCACGCCCTGATGGAAGAGATGCTGGGCTGGGCGCGCGCGCGGGGTCTTGCGCGGGTGAGGGGCGAGATCCTGATGGAGAACCGGCGGATGCTGCGGCTGGCCCGTGCGTTCGGCGCGGTGGTGCAGCCCCAGGGCCAGGATTTCCGCGCGTTGCGCGTGGTGATCGAACTGGCGGCCCGGGAGGGTCCGGCGGCCCCCGCGAACAGGGTGAATCCAACTTAAGCCTTCCGCGAAGCGCGCAATTAAGCGTCCGGGCCGAGTTTGCCGGTTGATCGCCAGCGACCTCGCCCGGAGACGATATGCCCCAACCAACGAATCCGTCGGCCGCCTACCGGCCGGACCAGCTGCTGCTGCAGTTCCAGGCGGGTTCGACGGGCGCCGAACACAGCCATGCTCTGGAAGCCATCGGCGGCCGGCTGCTGGAGATCGTGAACGGGGGTGACGACGGTCTGGCGCGGATCAGCCTCGGCGCCGGGGTTACCGTCGAGAAGGCGATCGCGATCCTCTCGCACCTGCCAGGGGTGAAGTTCGCCGAGCCGGACTTCGTGGTCAGCGCCCAGGCCGTGTCGAACGACACCTCGGTGACGGCCGGCCAGACGTGGGGCCTCTATGGCGACCTCGGGAGCCCGGTGAACGTCTATGGAAGCCAGGCTACGGAGGCCTGGGCCGCCGGTCAGACGGGCTCGACGAAGGTGGCTGTCGGCGTGGTCGACAGCGGCATGGATTACACCCACCCGGACCTCTACCTGAACGTCTGGCTGAACCAGCGCGAGATCCCGCTGTCGTTCCGCGGGTCGCTGGCCGACGTCGACGCCGACGGCCTGATCACCTTCCGCGACCTGAACCAGTCGGCCAACAGCGCCTTTGTGTCGGACCGGAACGCCAACGGCCGCATCGACGCCGGCGACCTGCTGAACGACACCCGCTGGGAGGACGGCGTCGACCAGGACGCCAACGGCTATGCCGACGACCTGATCGGCTGGGACTTCGTCAACAACGACAACGACCCGATGGACGACCAGGGCCACGGCACGCATGTCTCGGGCACCATCGGGGCGATGGGCGGCAACGGGCTGGGGGTTTCGGGCGTGGCCTGGGATGTGCAGCTGGTGGCGCTGAAGTTCCTCGACGCGACGAACTATGGCTACACCTCGAACAACATCAAGGCGACGGACTACTTCACCAGCCTGACCCGCTCGGGCGTCGCCACCGACTTCGCGGCCACCAACCAGAGCTGGGGTGGCGCGGGCTTCTCGCAGGCGCTGCAGGACGCGGTGACCCGGGCGGCGAACGCCGACGTGTTCTATGTGGCCGCGGCCGGCAACAACGCCACGAACAACGACGTGACGCCGTTCTACCCCGGCAACCTGTCGACGGCGGCCACGGCGGCCTTCGATGCGGTGCTGTCGGTCGCGGCGATCACCAGCACCGGCGCGCTGGCCAGCTTCTCGGACTTCGGCGCGATCTCGGTGGACATCGCCGCGCCGGGGGCGAGCATCTATTCGACCCTGAAGGGCGGCGGCTACGGCGCCTACAGCGGCACCTCGATGGCGACGCCATTCGTGACCGGGGCCATCGCCCTGTACTCGGCGGCGCACCCCGACGCGACCGGCGCGCAGATCCGCGCGGCGCTGCTGCAGTCGGCGACGCCCACCGCGTCGCTGCTGGACAAGGTGGCCAGCGACGGGCGGCTGGACATCTCGACCTTCCTCAACACGGTGGTCGCCGCCACGACGCCGGCTCCGGCCCCGGCGCCCGCGCCGGCGCCCGCTCCGACGACGGGTGTTCTGATCACCGGCACGGCCGGCGCCGACTCCCTGACGCCGGGGACGACGTCCGGCGCGGCGCTGGCGCCCACCGCCTATGCCGACACCCTGGCCGGACTGGACGGGGCCGACACCCTGGACGGCGGCGCCGGGGCCGACAGCCTCGCGGGCGGGGCGGGCAACGATCTCTACATCGTCGATGCGACGGATACGGTGCTGGAGCTGGCCGGCGAGGGCTTCGACACGGTGCAGTCCGCCTTCGCCTGGGTCCTTGGGTCCAATGTGGAGAAGCTGGTCCTGACCGGCTCGGCCGGCGTTGCCGGAACCGGGAACGACCTGGCAAATACTCTCGTGGGCAACTCCGGTGCGAACCTGCTCAGCAGCCTGGCCGCCAGCGACTCGCTGGATGGGGGCGGCGGCAGCGACACCCTGCTGGGCGGGGCCGGCCTCGACACCCTGTCGGGCGGCTCTGGCGACGACGACCTGAACGGCGGCGCGGGCATCGACCTCTATGTCGGCGGCGCCGGCAAGGACGATTTCATCCTGGCGTTCGGCGAGGCGGCGGACGACCGGATCTCGGACTTCGCCAAGGGCGACCACATCCTGCTGCGGGGCTATTCGGCGGGGTCGACCCTGGCCCGGGTCAACACGACCGACTGGGTGGTCACCGACCATGACACCGGCGCGCGGGAGGTGTTCCACCTGCTCAACAGCTATGCCCTGAAGAGCAGCGACTTCCTGTTCGGTTGAGGACCCTTCGGGCCGCTTGGCGATCGGGCGGAAAAATACTCGCCCGTCAGGGGAATTGGATCAGAAGCGTTAACGCCCGTTATAGGGTGCTCGCTCATATCCGTCTGCGCGTCTCGCGCACCTGACGGGGAAGCGGGGAACAATGAAGCGACTTCTGAGCGTGGCTGCGGCCGCCCTGAGCGCGGTGACGATGATGGGCGTGGCGGGCTCGGCCCAGGCCGCCCTGACGCTGCGCGCCGACAACCTGAACTGCGACGTCTTCGGCGCGACCGGCTGCGTGTTCGACCTGGACAACGGCGACGGCTCCGCCGTGTTCGACAACCCGCTGGCGTATGAAGCGGCCTACGCCGCCCAGCATCAGGAGCCCGCGCCGCCCCCGACGATCGACCTGGGCGACTACCTGGGCAAGACCGACGGCGTGACCACCAGCCTGCAGATCAACCTGCCGGTGAACTACCTGGTGAACTTCTACTCCGTGAAGTCCTCGACCAGCGTGATCCTGTTCGGCCTGAGCACGCCGACCAATTCGTTCCTGGCGGTGAACAACGGCATCCGCAACCGTAACGGTGTGCTGCAGGACATCTCGCACGTGACCTATTATGGCTCGGTCTGCACCGACAACTGCGGCGGTGGCGGCGGTACGGGCGGCGCGGTGCCGGAACCGGCGACCTGGGCGATGATGATCATGGGCTTTGGTGGCGTGGGCAGCCTGATGCGCCGCCGCCGTTCCGCGATCGCCTGACACCAGACAGCCTTCGCAAGCGAACACAGAGCCCCGGCCGCAAGGCCGGGGCTTTTTCGCAGGTGGAGAAACAACCTTGGCGCGTTCAATTCTCCTGTCAGGGGAATCGAATGGGCCTGCCCGGGGACGTGTTACCGATGGTGACCCGCCTTCGCTGCCCGTGAACCGCCCGCCAGGGTGCGACAACACGACGCCACCGAACGCGGGTCTGTCGACCTTTCGGCAGTAAGCGTGTCACTAAGCCCGAGGCGAAACGAACTCAGCCGGCCAGACAGGAAGAGACGGGGGACGGCGATGATCTCGGGGGAGGTGCGCCGAAGTTTTGAGCTGATGGCGGTCAGTGCGCGCGGCGATACGCGCGCCCTGGCCGCCGGGCTCGCAAGGGAAATGACGGGACTCGCGCTCCGGACTCTGGCCGCGAACGCGCTGTCGGTGGCCGTGGCCGCGCCCGAGCGGGCGGCGCAGTTCTACGACGATCTGGTGGAGGGCTGGAACGGCCATCCCGTCTACGCCAAACCGATCCGGCAGCGCTCGATCCCCGCTCCACTGCCGATCAGCCCGGCGTTCTGGTCCGGATTCTGGCGGCTGATGCAGACCGAAGCCGCCGCACGGCTGCCGATCGACTTCACCGAGCGCACCGCCTTCGTCTCGAGCCTCGTGCCGCCTGACCTGCAGGAGCGGGTCGCCGTGATCACGCGCGGCTATCCGGGCCTGCGCGGCGCCGCCGCCTGGCCGGAGCCGGCGCGGTTCTCGCTGGACACCCTGGCCCACTGCCCGCGGGGATCGCTGGGCGCGGCGTTCCACAGGGTTGTCATGGCGCGGGGCGGCCGGCTGGAAATCCTCGACCGGGACGCCTGGCAGCTGGCGAGCCTTCCGCCGCCGCTGGCCTACGTCAATGTGCGCATCCTCCAGTGCCACGACCTCTGGCGGCTGACAGCCGGCTACGAGGACACCGAGCTGCACAGGCTTGGAATGGCGGCTTTCCAGCTCGGGCAGTTCGGACACAACTATTCAGCGCTGATGATGGCCCTGGTGCTCTCGGACCTGGCGCTGAACCGGCCCGAGGGCACGGAGATGCTGCTGGACATGCTGATCTGCGCCTACGCCCACGGCCGTGAGACGCCGTCGTTGATGCGTGTGGAGTGGGAGACCCTCTGGGACCTGCCGGTGGAGCGCGTCCGCGAACTGCTGAAGGTGCGCCGGTTCGAGAGCGGCCTGCCGAGCGACGCGATCGAGCGGATAACCGCCGCCGCTCGGACCGACAGCCCCTGACGCTCGTTCCGGCTACAGGATGAAGTGGTCCCCGGCGGCGCGTACGGTGATGTCGCCGATGGAAACGCCCCAGGGCTGGTCGATGGCGTGGAGAATGGCGTCGGCGATGTGCTCGGGCGCCAGCGCCACATAGTCCATCTCCTCGGGGTCAAGGCGCCCGCCGGCCAGGTTGCCTTCGCCCATGGCGCCCATGGCCTGCATGAACTCCGGCATGTTGTGGCCGACGATGCCGACCACGGCGGCGGGATTGACGATGGCGCCCGCCAGGCCCGTGGCGGGTACGCCGGTCGGCTTGACGGTGGTGACCTTGATCTTCCCCCGCGTCTCGACCCGGAACGACTCCGAGAGGAAGTTCACCGCCGCCTTGCTGGCGCCGTAAACCGCCGCGCCGACGACCGGGAAGTTGCCGTAGATCGACGACAGGTTGACGATCTGGCCCCGGCCCGCCGCCATCATCGGGTCGTAGGCGGCGATCATGCCGTTCAGCACGCCCTTGATGTTGATGTCGATGCAGCGGCTCCAGGCGGCGTGGGCGGCCGCGTGGTCGGCGAAGAAGGCCAGCGGCATGATGCCGGCGTTGTTGACCATCACGTCGATCCCGCCGTGCGCGCTGACGCTGGCCTGGACCAGGGCGGTGACGTCCTCCAGCCGGGTGACGTCGGCGACGAGCGCCTGCGCCCTGCCGCCGGCGGCCAGGATGGCGTCCACCGTCTCGCGGACGGCCTCACCGTTGATGTCACCGCAGGTGACGAGGGCGCCCCGCGCCGCCGCCTTCCCTGCCACAAGCCGCCCGAAGCCGCCGCCGGCCCCGGTGATGACGATGGTTTTCCCGGCGATATGGTCGGTCATGTCGAGGCTCCCGTGCGGCGCGACGCCGTCTTTGCACCAAGGCTAGCCGGGCCTCCGCTACGTCAGGCGATACCGACCCGATTCCCCCCGGACGCGAGCCTGCTGGCGCAACACGTTATCCGAAGTTAAGCTTGTTTCCGGGCCTGAAGGTCCAGGGGGCGGTCGCGGGTCAAGCTGCGGCGAATGGGGGAAATCCAGTGTTCAATCTTCGAAAATGCGCCATCGGCGCCGTGATGGCGCTTGCGACAATGGCCGGCGGGGCCGCGCAGGCCGCCATCGTCAACATCAGCGCCAGCGGCGCCGGATCGACGTACGTGTTCGGGACCGGCAGCTGGGTCATCGAATGGATCGGCACGGCGGACGGCGGCGCTTACGACGGCTGGAACGGCGCGTGCCCGACCGGCAACTGCGCCAGCGGCTGGCGCGAGAACTTCACCGCGATCACCGACCCGGGTCCGAACCCGGACCTGCAGTCCTATGGCCTGCCCACCGCCTACACCTCGGCGCTCGCGGCGCTGGCCGCCTATCGCGCGGCCCCGACCATCAATCGCCAGGAGCTGACCTGGAACGGCGCCATCTACGTGCCAGCCGGGCCGGTCGAGGTCATTTCCCAGCCGTTCATCGTCAGCCTGAATGCTCCGCTCACAGTGCTCTTCGTGGCCGGCGACGCCGTGCGGGGCGACAACTTCGGCGGCGTCTCCCTGCGGATCTCCGCGGCGCCGGAGCCGGGGACCTGGGCGCTGATGCTTATGGGCTTTGGCGGCGCGGGCGCGGCCCTGCGGTCACGTCGGCGGACGGCTCACGCCGCCTGACGGCTCGCGGCCCTGGCGGGCCAGGGCCGCGGTGACGGCGGCGGCGTGGCTGGCATGAAGCCAGTGGCCGCCGTCGGCGATGACCTCAACGCGCGCCGACGGCAGCTTTCCGGTCCAGTGGGCGCGGGCGAAGGCCACGTCCATGGTCTGGTCCCGGGCGCCGAACAGGATTGTCCACACGCTGGAATCGGCGACCGGCTCGGGCTGCGGGCCGTGGACCAGCGCCCGCATCTCGTTCAGCACGCCCCGCTCGCCGACGGCGGCCTGGCGGGCGCCGCGCTCGAAGTCGGCCAGGCAGGCGGGATCCTCGAACAGGGCCTCGTCGGACGGTGAGCCCTTGGCGGCGTTGCGGAACGAGCGCGCGATCGAAGCCGGGGTCGCCCGACGATAGATCAGCCGGATGAACCGGGCCCCCAGGTCCGGATGGCTGCCCATCAGAACCTTGAGATAGTTCAGCAGCAGGTGGCCGACCGTGGGGTCGGTGACCCGTGGCGGATCCGGATTGGTGATCAGGCCGCCGGTCACCCGCCCGGCGTTCTGGGCGGCGCAGGCGACGACGCCGGCGAAGGTGCCCAGCGCTATGGCCGGAGCGCGTTCCAGGCCCAGGGCGTCAAGGACATCGGCGATGTCTTGCACCGCGGTCGTCACGGGATCGCCAGGGACGAAGGTGGACAGGCCGTAGCCCGCGCGCTCGATGCTGATTGGGCGACGGCCCGCCGCCTGAAGCGCGGCGACGAAGCCGCGGACCAGGGTGCGGCCGCTGGCGCCGCCGTGGAAGATCAGCACCGGCCTGCCGGCGGGCGGACCGTAGTCGACCACGGCGACAGCGCCCTCGCCCCGCCGCCGGGGGATCAGCCGCAGGGGCTCCAGTGTCTCGTCGGCGGACTTCAGGGTCACATGGCAGGCCGTGGTCAGGCCCTCGAGCGCGCTGACCTCGGCGACGATGCGGGCCAGGTCGACGGCGCTGCCGACGCCGCAGGCCTCGAAGATCGAGGTGAGGGCGGCCTTGGTCTGGTTGGAGGTCAGGCCCAGCACGGCGCCGGCGCGCTCGCGGGTCATGCCGTTTGACAACAGGACCGCCAGGTCGGCCTGCTCCTGTGACAGGCCGAACAGGTCGCGCAGCATCGGGGTGAACCGGGTCGGCTCGGCGACCTCGCCGGCGGCGACACTGAGGGCCTGACGGATCAGCTCGGTCTGGCGGCGCGCGCCGGTCTTGCGCATGGCCGAGGCGACGAACTTTCGGGCGGTCTCATAGGCGACACCACGCTCGGCGGCGGCCCGCTGGAGGTCGCCATGGCTGGCCAGCGCCGCCACGAGCAGGCCCTCGGAAGGGGTCAGGCCATAGGCCTCGCGGACCCGCGCCCAGGAGGGGCCGCCGGGCTGGAAGGCTACGACCGCATAGCCGTCGGGCGTCGCGGCCAGGGCCGCGCGGACGCCCGCGTCCAGCGGCCAGTTGAGCGCCGCCGACGCCAGTCCCGCCGCCACCGCCACCGGCCGGCCGGTGCGGTCGTGCGTGAGCAGCGAAACGTTGGGCCGCTCCGCCGCAAGGCCCGCCAGGGTGGCGCGGAACAGATCGGCCTCGCGGAACCAGTCGCGGAACCGGGGGCCGGCGAAGATCACCGCCCCGTCCCGATCGCAGGCGGCGGAAGCGAAACCTTCGCGGTTCAGCATCGCCGGCGCGCCGAAATCGCCCTCGACGGCTGCGGCCAGGGCATGGTCCAGCTCGTCAGTCCGCTGCGACATGGCGGCGCCGAAGCCCGCGGGATCCTCCAGGATGGCGAACATCGGGTCGCCGGAGCGCTCGGCGGTGCGGAAGCGCTTCAGGAACTCGGACGCGGCGGTCATGGCGCCAGTATCCGGCCAAGGCGCTTCCGGCCCAAGCCATATACCCCAAATGGAAACGGCGCCCGTACCCCAAATGGGCCTGACCGCGCCGTACCGCCGACGCTAGGCCGAGAGCGCCGGATCCCTGGCGACCGCCGTTCCGGTCCACGCGGGGATTCCATCGAGGGACGGTGCGCATGCTGAGTTTTCGGGTCCTGGCCGCGCTGCTGGTCGCCGCGCTGGCGACAGACGTGGCCCCGTCCACGGCGATGGCCCAGACCCTGCCGGCGGCGACGGCGGCGTTCACGGACTCGGCGGCGACGGGCCTCGCCGCCACCCGGCGGGTGGCGATCACCAGCGTGGTCGTCTCGTTCCAGGCCTCGGTCGCCGGGACCAAGGCCCAGGGCAACGGCATGCTCGCCGACAAGAATTCCGCCCAGACGGTGCTGGCCCTGCCGGACATGGACCCCGCCCTGCAGGCCGCCATCGCCGCCGAGGCCTACCGTCAGCTGAAGGCCGACCTGACCGCCGCCGGCTTCGAGATCGTGCCGGAAGCCGAGGTGGTGGCGAACGCGACCTACCAGGAGATCGTGAAGACCTCCGGGACCCCGAACTTCACCCGCTTCGGCAACGCGCTGGGCGACGCCACCCTGGTCAGCCCGCCGCCGCTCGCGCCCTACCTGCCCTATGCGATGGAAGGCAGCCTGTTCGAGCAGCCGAAAAGCTACATCGGCTGGGTCAGCAAGATGGGCGGCAAGAGCGTCACGCCGGGCGGGCCGAGCCTGACCTCGATCCAGTCGACCTGGAAGGTTCCCGGCCTTGAGGTGCAGATGGCCAGGGCGCTCAACGCCCACGTGGTGAAGGCGTTCTATGTCGTGACCCTGGGCCAGGCGACCGCCTCGCGAATGCGCGACCGGATCGCGACCGGGCCGGAATCTCCGGGGCAGTCGAGCGGGCAGGGGTCGGCGCTGGCGGAAGTCGGGCTGCTTGCCGACCAGACCCGCATCGCCTTCCGCACCCCCGACGGCAATCCGAAATGGCAGAAGGTTCCGGTGACCAGGGCGTCTCCGGCCAAGGACGGTGATGTCGTCGTCCGCCTGGCCCCGTCGCTCGCCGGGAGCACGGACCTGTTCAGCATGACGTCCAGCAGTCGCCTGGGCGGCCTGTTCAATCCTGGCGCGGATTTCCAGTTCAGCTTCGTGGCGACCCTGACCGACCCCGCCGCCTATCGGGCCGAGGTCCAGGCGATGATCGGCGGCGCCAACAGCGCCATGACCGCCCTGGTGAAGCGATGAGGGCGGTTACCCCATTCCATTTCTCTCGAAGGCATTCGCGTATGACTGTGAAGACCCTGATGCTGGCCGTTGCGGCGGTGGCCCTGATGGCCTCTCCCGCCGGCGCGGCCGTGACCATCGTCAACAATCCGGCCCTGTTCGGCGGGACGCCGCAGGTGCTCACCTTCGACACGGCAGACAGCGACACCATCGCCGAGGTCCAGGCGAACTATGGCGTGAACATCCACAGCCTGAGTGCCGACGCGCACACGTTCGTCACCGGCCCCGGGAACTTCTCCGGCATCGGGCCGCTCCCGAGCAACGCCGTGGGCAGCAGTTTCAACGGCCTGATCTCCGACATCAGCCAGGGGCCTAACTATTCCGGCAGCACGCTGCGATCGTTCGACATCGATTTCAGCGCGGCGATTTCCGCCTTCGGCCTGACGATCCAGGGCGCGGGTCTGGGGACGCACCGGTTCGAGCTGTTCGACGGCGCCAGCAGCAGCCTCGGCTCGTACAGCTTCAGCGAGGCCGGGCTGATACCGTTCGACGGCGGGGCCAACGGCTTCTTCGGCTTTGAGGTCACCGGCGCGCCGGTCGCCCGGGTCCGCATCACCCAGTCCACGGTGGGCGAGGACTTCGTCGCCTTCGACAATTTCACCTTCGTGACGGCCCCGACGGGCGGCGTGCCCGAACCGTCGGCCTGGACGCTGATGATCGGCGGGTTGGGGCTTGCCGGCGCCGCCCTGCGCCGCCGCCGGGCGAGCTCCCACATCCACGCTCAGCTCTGAAGGATTACGCAGATGCGCAAGCTCCTCGCCACCGTCGCCATCACGACGGCCCTCGCTGCGGCGGCCGGCCCATCGCAGGCTGCCGTCAACCTGATCGACGCCGCCTACGGCGCCGGCGCGGGCAGCTTCGAGCTCGGCGCCTTCACGCCCCGCGGGTCAGGGATGGCGAATTTCCAGTCGCTGACGTCCGGCGCGACCACGGTCACCGGCTGGACCGTCGGCGGCGTGGGTGTGGACTGGCTGTCGACCCCCGCCTACGCCGCGCAGGACGGCGTCCACGCCATCGACCTGGGCTACTATGACAGTGGCGCCGGGAGCATCGCCACCTCGATCGCCACCGTCGTCGGGGCCACCTACAGCCTCACCTTCTACGCCGCGGCCGTCCCGGGTTTTCCTGCCTACACCAACGCCGGACACGTAAGCGCCGGGTCGCTGACCAGCCAGGCCTTCGCGCCCCCCTTCTCCGCGCTCAACGACTTCGCCAATCAGGTCTACACGCCCTACGCGTTCAACTTCACGGCGCTGGGCACGACCACCGCCATCAGCTTCTCCGCGGACAGTATCTTCACCGGGTATGGGCCGGTGATCGACCAGGTATCGGTTCAGCTGCTCAGCCTGCCGGGCGGCGTGCCCGAACCGTCGGCCTGGACGCTGATGATCGGCGGGTTCGGGCTTGCCGGCGCCGCCCTGCGCCGCAAGCGGTCCGCGCGGTGGTCCGCGTGAAGGGCGCAGAGCCGAAGCCTTCGGAACTGACGCGCCGGCGGCTGATGTCGTGCGCGGGCGCGGCGGGCGTGCTGGGCATGGCCGGGGCCGCTCACGGCGCCGGCGACCCGGCGCCGGTGGGCGACTATGTGGTCTCTGAAGGCAGTCCGGCGCAGCTCGCCGGGGCCAAACGTGTGATCATCACCAACTTCGTGGTCGCGTTCCAGCTGGACGGTTCGATGCGCCGGGACAACGCCAACCGGATCGGGGCCCTGACCCTGCGCGGCGGCGACGCCCGGGAAGTCGCGGCCAGACAGGCCTGGCGAAATCCCGATGTCGCCCTGATGCAGGAGATCGCGAACGCCGGTCTTGCCGCGCTCAAGGCCGACTTCAGGGCGAGGGGTATCGAGGTGCTCGACGAAGCCGTCCTGGCCGGCCAGCCCGCCTATGCCAGCATCCTCGCGGCGGCGGGGCTGAAGGATCTCGACGACTATCCGGTCGTGGGTGTCACGGAAGCCGAGTTCCGCAAGACCAGCATCGGCCCGGACGTCTACAACGCCATGAAGGTGGTGAGCGCCGGAGGCCTGCGCCCCTACAATCATTCGGTCTTCGAAGGCGGCATCTGCTGCCAGGTCACCAAGACCCTCCCGTCGAGCAAGATCTACTACGTGCCCGGCTTCGAGATCGATCTGGCCAAGGCGCTAGACGCCGTGGTGGTGAAGGCCTGGCAGTTCGTCGACTTCACCCAGGTTGATGCGGCCGTTCGGCAGGATGGCTGGGCCGGCGGCGCAGGCGGCGCCGTGGTCAACTTCAGCGCCAGCGCGGGCTCTGCGCTGAGGATCAGCGCGCTCAAGACCCGCCTGTCCTTCCGTCTGCCCTCAAGCGCCAACCGGACCCGAAACACCCCGAGGGTCTGGGCGCCCAAGGACGGCGATGTGGTCGTCTCGCTGGGCAGGCCCCTGCTGATCGGTGACCGGTACTTCAGGGTCGAGGACAGCGGCGCGACAGCAGCCCAGAACGTCCGCGCCTCTCTGGGCGGGGTCCAGCACTTCAACTTTGCCGCGACGCTCAGCGATCCGGCCGCCTACCGCGCCGACCTTTCCAGCAACATGGGCGTCGTCCTGGACCGGCTCGTGGTCGCGGCCCTGGGGCGGTAGGCAGGCCTCAGTCGCGGCCGGGCGTGCGCATGATCTCGACCTCGCCGGCGTAGCCCAGGGCGCGGACGCGCGCGATCAGGGCCTCGACCTCGGCACGGGGCGGCGCGACGGCGCGGGTGAAGACATAGATCTTGTCGAACTTCGGCTCGGCCGAGATGTGCCAGGCGCCGTCGGGGGCTGCGGCCACGATCCGGTAGGTGCGGGTGGGGGTGAAGGGGCCGAAGCGGTACCGGACCTTCAGCTCGGCGTTGCGGCCGGGGTCGAGAATTTCGCCGATGCCGGAGATCTCGCGCAGCTTGCCCTGGGCGGTGTCCTGGCGGCAGGCGTCGCGGACGGTGACGCGGCCCTTGTCGTCGCGGCCATGCTCGGTGGTGGCGTACTCGCAGCCGCGGGTCAGGCTGGTGGGCGTGCGGGCCTGCTCGTACCAGACGCCGTTGTAGAAGCTGTCGAGGCTGAGCGGACCGACCGTGGGGGGCGCGGCGGGCGCGGTCGCCGCCAGCGCCGGCGCGGCAAACAGGGTGGCGATGAGGCCAGAGAGAATCGGGCGCACGGGGGAAGCTCCTTCGAGGGCGTGGCTCCGAATATAGGCGCTCGTCCGCGGATCACACGCCCCCGCCGACGCTCAGGGCAGCTCGCGGACCCAGATGTTTCGGAAGCTGATCGGGGGACTGGGGTCGCCGTGGGCCTGCAGCTTGATCGGCGCGGTCGTGTAGGGCCTGGACGGAGGCTTGCCGATGAACACGGTCTCGCCCGCGAGGGCGGCGTTGTTCTGGACCAGCACGCCGTTGTGCAGGGCGGTGACGCGGGCCGGCGACACAAGGCCGCCGTCAGGGCCGAACACCGGCGCGGTCCACACCACGTCATAGGTCTGCCAGGCGCCGGGCGGGCGGGTGGCGTTCACCAGCGGCGGATGCTGCTTGTAGAGGCTGGCGGCCTGGCCGTTGACGTAGGTGGGGTTCTGGAAGGAATCCAGGATCTGCAACTCATAGCCGCCGTCGCCGGGGCCGGTGGCGGCCAGGAAGATGCCGGAATTGCCCCGGGCCTGGCCCGAGCCGGTGACGCCCGCCGGCACGCGCCATTCCAGGTGTAGCTGATAGTTCCGGAAGGCCCGGCGGGTCTGGATGTTGCCAGCCGCCTTGTTCACGGTCAGCGCGCCCTCGCCTACGGTCCAGGCGGCGGGCTTCCCGTCGCGGGTTGAGACCCAGGCGTCGAGGGATGTCCCGTCGAACAGCACGACCGCGTCGGACGGCGGCGCGGCGTCGGCCGGTCCGGGCGTAACGACGGCGGGGACGGGCGTCCACTGTTCGGTGTCCTGCGGCTTCGCCGTCTGGGCCAGCGCCGGAGCGACGGCCAGGATAGCGACGGCGAGGCCGGCGAGGATCGGGCGCAGGACGACGGACCTCAATTCCGCGACGGGATGATCACCGGCAGGCTCTCGAAGCCATGCACGAAGGCCGACCAGTTGAGCGTGGGCTCGCCGACGACGCGGATCTCGGGGAAGCGCTTGAGGATCTCTTCCCAGATGATGGTGAGCTGCATCTCGGCCACCCGGTTGCCGACGCAGCGGTGGACGCCGAAGCCGAACGACAGGTGCTGGCGGGGCCGGGCGCGGTCGATGATGTACTCGTTCGGCCGGTCGATGATGCTCTCGTCGCGGTTGCCCGAGATGTACCACATGGCGACGCGGTCACCCTTGCGGATGGTCTTGCCGCCGAGCTCGACGTCGCGGGTGGCGACGCGGGCCATGTGGGCCAGCGGGGTCTGCCAGCGGATGGTCTCGGACACCATCGGCAGCACCAGATCATGGTTGGCGCGCAGCTTGGCGTACTGTTCGGGGTTCTTGTTGAGCGAGTAGACGCTGCTGGAGATGGTGTTGCGGGTGGTGTCGTTGCCGCCGACGATCAGCAGGATGACGTTGCCCTGGTAGGTCTCGATAGACATCTCGCGGGTGGCCGGGTTGTGGGCCAGCATGGAGATCAGGTCGCCGGCCGGCGGGGCGTTGACCCGCTGGTTCCACAGCTCGGCGAAAGCGCCGAAGCACTCCATCATCGCCGCGCCCTTCTGCTCCCAGCTTTCCACCGGGCCGTGGCCGGGCTGGTTGGTGACCATGTCGGACCACCAGGTGAGCTTGCGACGCTGCTCGAAGGGGAAGTCGAACAGGGTGGCCAGGGTCATGGCCGTCAGTTCCTTCGAGACCAGATCGACCCAGTCGAATTCCTTGCCGATGGGCAGGGAGTCGAGGATCTGGCCGGCGCGCTCGCGCACCTGGGGCGCCATGGCGTGCAGGTTGCTGGGCGCCACGGTGGGGCTGACCGCCCGTCGGGCGGGGCCGTGCTCGGGCTCGTCCATGGTGATGAAGCCGGCGCCGCCGCGGCGGCGTTGCCCCATGACCTTTTCCTGTTCGGCCAGGGCGACCTGGTTGATCAGGGTGATGCCCTGGGCCGACGAGAAGGCTTCATGATCGGTATCGACCGCCATGATGTCGTTCCAGCGGGTCACCGACCAGTAGGGGCCGTACTCGCTGTCGGCCGTGTAGTGGACCGGATCCTCGCGGCGCAGGCGTTCGAACATCGGCCAGATGCTGTCGTTGTAGAAGCGATCGACCCGCCCCGGGTTCATCTGATCCAGTGGTGTGGCGGCGATCTCGGCGGCGGCATCTGCGGCTGTCGGAGCCTTGACGGCGATATTCATTGGTTTCTTCCCCTGCTCCCCGATTTTCGGCCGCGGACCGCGCGGAGGGGCGCGGCGCGAGGCGACCAGTCGGTGGATATTGGAAACAGGGTGATCGCAGGCCCGGACCAAGTCAACGCGACGCGCCTCGAACCGGGTGGCTCGGTGGCGTGCCAGCCCGTTCGGCCGGCCCGTTTTTTGAGCGCTTGAGGGTTCGGCGCCTGAAGGCGCGACCAGATCGTGGCGCCGCGGGCAGGCGGCGCCTAGGGTGTGCGCCAAGGGGGCCGTCCGGAGGCTGGACGAGCTTCCACGCCTTTGGGGGGCCGGGCCGTGAAATTCCTGCTGGTGTCCGACCTGCACTATGCGCTGAAGCAGTACGACTGGACGGCGGAGGCCGCGGCCGGGTTCGACGTGGTGGTGATCGCCGGCGACCACCTGGACCTCAGCGGCCAGCTGGACGGCAGCGTGCAGATCGTCGTGATCCTCAGGCAGCTGCAGCGGATGGCGCAGGCGGCGAAACTGATCGTCTCATCAGGCAATCACGACCTGGACCGTCGCGATGAGAGCGGGGAAAAGGTGGCCTCGTGGATGGACCGGGTGCGCCGCCTGGGTATCCCGACCGACGGCGACAGCATCGACTATGACGGCACCCTGGTGACCATCTGCCCCTGGTGGGACGGGCCGCGGGCGCGGGCGGCGGTGGAAGCGCAGCTGGCCCGGGACGCGGCCCGGCCCAAGGACCGCTGGGTCTGGGTCTATCACGCCCCGCCGGACGACTCGCCGACCAGCTGGGACGGCCGCAGGCACTGGGGCGACGCCGATCTCAACGCCTGGATCGGCCAGCACGGCCCCGACGCGGTGTTCTGCGGCCACATCCACCAGGCGCCGTTCAAGCGGGGCGGCTCGTGGGTGGACCGGATCGGCTCGACCTGGGTGTTCAACGCCGGCAGCCAGATCGGCCCGACGCCGGCGCATGTAGCGGTAAACCTGGCCGCGGGGGAGGCCGCCTGGTTCTCGCTGGCGGGGGCGGAGCTGGTGCGGCTGGACGGACCGCTGGAGCGGACGGACATCGATGCCCTGCCGGCGTGGATGGCCGGCGGTCAGTAGCCCCCGTCGCGGTCGGAACCGGGGGTGAAGGTGTCGGGCTGCTGGTGGACGAGGGTCTCGAGGATCTCGTCGACGATGCCCAGGTGGCCGCTCTCGTCCTCGAACTGGCGCTTGAGGTCGACGAGGTAGCTGGTCACGCCGTGCAGCCGCTGGGCCAGCATGCGGGCAAGCTGGAAGGCGATCTCGCGGTGCGACATCAGGAAGGCCGGGCCGTCCTGGGTGACGTGCAGGGCGCAGGCGGTGACGGCGCGGACAGTCGCCATGTGCGGGATGCCCAGCAGCAGCGACATGTCGCCGAGGATCGCGCCGCGCTCGCCCACCACGTTGATCTGGAAGTCGCCCTTGAGGATCTCCACGGCGCCCTCGGCCAGGACATAGAGCCGGCCGGTGTTCTTCCCCTCGGGGATGACGATGTCGCCTGGCTCGAAGCGGACCAGCGGCAGGTCCTGGCAGAGATCGGCGATGGTGCTCAAGGGGACGCCTCACGGAGGTTCGGCGGCCACTATGGCGTCGAAGGCCCCGGAACGCGGCCCGGGCGGGCGGTTGGCCCGACCTGCGCCCGCGGCCTGCGCAAGGAATAGGCGCGGCGCCTGTTTGGCAGTCAGGCCTCGGCCGGGAGGGCCTTGGGGGCCGCGTCGCGCATCGGGACATGGGGAATGAACAGCACCGCCACCAGGGCGGCGGCCACCACGATCAGACCCAGGCTGAAGGTGTGGGTGATGGCGCCGGCGATGGTCTCGCGGACGAAGTGGGGGATCTGCGGCGCCGCGCCCGTCTGGGCCTGGACGCCAAGGCCCTGGAGCGTTCCGACATCGACGCCGGGCATGATCGCGCCCAGTCCCGCGTTCAGCCGCGCCGTCAGCAGGGTGCCGAACAGGGCAACGCCGATGGTCGAGCCGATCTGGCGGAAGAACTGGCTGGAGCTGGTGGCGACGCCCATCTGGGTCGGCGGCAGGGCGTTCTGGATGGCCATGGAGAACAGGCTCTGGCCGGGGCCCAGCCCGATCCCGAGGACAGCCATACGCAGGCAGAAGTCGAGCGTCGAGGTCTCCACCGTCATCCGGCTGAGAAGGAAGACGCCCAGGCCGGTGACGGCCACCCCGCCGGCCATGAAGGGCCTGTATCGCCCGAACCGGGCCACGAGCCGGCCGCAGAGGATGGAGCTGACCATCAGCCCGCCCATGAGCGGCAGGGTCGACAGGCCGCTGGCGGTCGCCTTCACGCCCTGGCCCAGCTGGAGAAAGAGCGGCAGGAACGACACCGTGCTCATGAACGACATCGAGACCAGGAAGCTGGCCAGGTTGGCGGTGGTGAAGACCCGGTTCCCGAACAGGCGGAGCGGCAGGATCGGATCGGGAGCGAAGCGCTCGGCGGCGATGTAGAGCACCAGCCCCAGCGCCGAACCGGCGAACAGGCCGAGCACCAGGGGCGAATTCCACGGCGCGAAATGGCCGCCGAAGGTCAGCGCCAGCAGGAGCGGCACCACGGTGGCGACAATGAGGGCCGCGCCCACGAAGTCGATCTTCCCCTTCGCCTGATGTGACATGCGCGGCATCTTGAACAGGATCATGAACAGCGACAGCAGCGACAGCGGCAGGTTCACGTAGAAGACCCACCGCCAGCCGGCGATCGTGTGACCCATGAGGTGGACGGTTCCATGGTCGGTGAAGTAGCCGCCGACCAGCGGGCCGATGGTGCTGGAGAGGCCGAACACCGCGCCGAACATGCCGCCCATCTTCGCCCGCTCGCGCGGCGGGAACAGGTCGCCGATGATGGCGAATGCGGTGGTGAACAGGCCGCCGCCGCCGATCCCCTGCAGGGCGCGGAAGACGATGAGCTGGGTCATGCCGCCGCCGAGGACCGGCAGGTCGCCGAACTCGCCCGACAGGCCCGAAAGCCACGAGCCGGCCAGGAAGAAGCCGATGCTGGCCAGCAGGATCGGCTTGCGGCCGAACAGGTCGCCCAGCTTGCCCCAGATCGGCACCATCACGGTCGAGGTCAGCAGGTAGGCGGTGGTCACCCAGGAATAGAGCGCCAGGCCGTTCAGCTCGGAAATGATCCGCGGCATGGCCGTGGCGATGATGGTCTGGTCGAGCGCCGAGAGCAGGAACACCACGAGCACGCCCGCGATGGTCACGCGCCGTTCGGTCTCGGTGAAATGATCCGTGGTCAACTCGCGCCCCCGCCCGAAATCCCGGTATGCGGGAAGCCGGGCCGTTTCCTGTTGGGGCGGAGCCCGAAGGTCAAGGCTTGCGGCTCAGATTCCGTCCAGCCGGCAGCCGCGGGCCTCCAGCACCGGGCGCAGCGCCCAGTAGGCCGCAGGCGTCCGCATCAGCGGGATGCGGGGATAGAGGTGGTGGATGATGTGGAACTGCATCCCCATCGAGCCGATGTTGCCCACCCGGCTGCGGAAGGCGCGGGTGTCGCGGTAGCGGCCCTGTTCCTGGCCGGGATGGTGAGGCGCCCAGCTCAGGAACAGCTGGATGTAGGTCATGGCGATGTGGCGCGGCAGCCACCAGACAAGCGCCGCCTCGATCGCGTGGCCGTTCCAGGCCAGGCCGAACAGGATGCCCATGTAGGAAAGCTGGTAGGCCAGGGCCACGAGACCGGCGCGGGCGGCCTCCGGCGTGCCCAGCCGGCGCAGCGTCACGCCATAGCGCGCCGCGGCCTTCGCGCCCGGCTGGCGGTTGGCGATGCTCGTGAGGATCAGGTGGCCGGCGCTGTTCGCCTTCGTGCCGATGTCGGGGTCGAGTTCCGGATGGTTGGTGTGCTGGTGGTGCTCGTAGTGGGTCAGCCGGGCCACTTCGTAGGGCAGCATGATCGGGATGGTCGACAGGTGGCCGACCAGCTCGTTCAGCCAGAACAGCGGCTCGCCGGGGCGGGCGATGATCCGGTGCTGGGCCTCATGCGAGGGCAGGTACGACAGGCAGCAGCAGAGCACCGCGGCCGGGAAGGCGGCCCACAGCGGGAGCACCCCAGACAGGGTCAGCGGCCAGAGCGACAGCCAGACGGCGAAGTTGCCCAGCCCCCAGGCCACCGCGCCCCAGGGCACGCCGCCCATGAAGCGGTCGGCGATGGCCTTCTCCCGGCGCATGAGCTCCTGCGAGGAGAGCCCGGCGAGGTCCTCGTGGTCGACGGCGGCAAGGCTCACAGCCAGCGCCCCGTCCAGGTGGCGACGGCGCCCCAGACGCCACCCACGGCCAGGCCAAGGATCATGGGCGGGACGGGCAGGGCGGCCGCGGCGCCGGTGCGCTCCAGCGACTGGGCGATCAGCGGCGCCAGAAAGCCGATCCCGAACAGGAAGGGCATGACCCTGAACAGGGTCCCCAAGACCTTCGCCATCTCACGCCCCCGAGCTGTGCTGCGTGCAAAGATGACACAGGCGTCAAGTTTCGCAAAGCCCCGCAGAACGCCATGCGGTGAACGCCGGCGTCAGGCCGTCGGCGCGGCCCCCTCCACGCGGTCGTTTCGGCTGAGCAGCCAGTAGGTCACCGGAGTGGCCACCCGGGACAGGAAGGTCGAGGTGACCAGCCCGCCCATGATCGCGATGGCCAGCGGCGAGTAGAGGCCCGAGCGCTCCAGCGCCAGGGGCAGGAGGCCGAGGATCGCCGTGACCGAGGTCAGCAGGACCGGCAGGAAGCGCACCTCGCCCGCCTGCTCGATCGCCTCGCGCAAAGGGACGCCCTGATTGCGGAGCTGCTCTGTGAAATCCACCAGCAGGATCGAGTTCTTGATCTCGATCCCGATGAGCGCGATCAGCCCGATGGTGGCGGTGAAGGACAGGGAATTGCCGGTCAGCCACAGCGCGGACACGGCGCCGAACAGCCCCAGCGGAATCACCCCGGCGACCACCAGGGCCGTCCGGAACTTTCCGAACTCGAGCACCAGCACCGCGAGAATGCCGAAGATGGCCACCAGGATCGCCGCGCCCAGACCCGAGAAGCTCTCGGACTGCGCCTCGGCCTGGCCGCCGAAGCTCAGACTGTAGCCGGGGGGGAGGTCCAGGGACGTGCGAAGGCGCACGGCAGCGTCGTCGGTTACGGCCGAGGTCAGGAAGCCTGTGCGGACCTCGCTGGTCACGGTCACGGTCCGCACCCGGTCGTAGCGGGTGATGCGGGCGGGACTGGAGCGGAACACCGGCTCGGCGACCGCGCCCAGGGCCGCCGCCTCGCCGCCCGCGGTGGGCAGGTAGATCTGCTTCAGCGCCTCGAGCTCGTTGCGCGCGCCCATGGGCAGCCGCACCCTGACGGCATAGTCGTCGCCGTCAGGGTCCCGGAAACGGGCGGCGTCCTCGCCGGTCAGCGCCAGCCGGGCGATCCTGCGCGGCGTACCCGCGGCGATGCCCAGGACGGCGGCCTTGCCCTCGTCCACGCCCAGGTCGAGGTCGGTCCTGTCGATGCTGAGGGGGTTGTTCACATCCCGGGTTCCGGGCGTGGCCTTGAGCGCCTGCTCGGCCCGGCCGGCGAGCGCTTTCAGGACGCCCATGTTCTCGCCGCTGATGCGTACGGCCACCGGCGCCTCGACGGGCGGGCCGTTGACGAAGGTGACGAGGCTGATCCGCGCGCCAGGATAGAGCGCGAAATCCTGCCGCAGCCGGTCGAGGATCACCTCGGATTTCCCGGGTTTCCAGGCCTTCAGGGCGCCGAACACCTCGGCGTAGCTGGAACGCGGCTGTCCCTGGCTCTGGTTGTAGAAGATCTGCGGATTGCTGCGGCCAAGGTTCGCCGCGCGCCACTCGACCTCCGGCTCCCGGGCCAGCCTGTTGTCGACATAGCGCAGGGCGCCGTCCGTGCGGGCCATTGACGCGCCCTCGGGCATCTCGATGCGAACCAGGAACTGCGGCGTCTCGGCGGGGGGGAACAGGCTGGAGCCGATGGCGCCCAGCATGGGGATCGAGGTCGCGCAGACCACCGCGATGATCGCCATCGCCGTCCATGGACGTGCCAGGGCGCGGTGCAGGATCGGGCTGTAGAAGCGGTGAATGCCGCCGTTGACCGCACGCAGCAGGGCGTTGCCCTCCGGGTCCTCGTGCCGCGACAGCATCCGGCTGGCCAGGAAGGGGATGATGGTCAGCGAGACCAGCAGCGAGGCTCCGACGGTGCAGAGGACTGTGACCGGCAGGGAGCGGATGTAGGCGCCCGCCCCGCCGGGCAGGGCCAGTAGTGGCAGGAAAGCCAGCATCAGGGTCGCGGTGCAGCCGATCACCGCCAGCGAAATCTGCCGCGTCGCCTGGATCGCCGCCTCCGCCCGCCCGAGCCCCATCCGCAGGTGGCGGGCGATGTTCTCGGTCACCACGATGGAGTCGTCGACCAGCAGGCCCAGCGACAGGACGAAGCCGGCGATCGATAGCTGGTTTACGGTGAACCCCAGCCTCTGCAGCAGGGCCAGGCCGATCAACAGCGACAGCGGGATCGACACCATCACCACGCCGCCCGCGCGCAGTCCCAGCGGCAGGAGCGTGATCAGCACCAGGGCCAGCGCCAGGCCGAAGTCCCGGAACAGGTTGCCCAGCCGATGTTCGACGTTGCGGGCCTGGAAGAAGCCCCGCTCCAGCTTGACGCCGCCCGGCAGCGTCTTCTCGAACTCGTCCAGCTGGGCTTCGACGGCCCGGGTGATGTGCCCGACGTCGGCGCCGTCCTTCTGGGCCACCGTCACGAACACGGCGCGGCGGCCGTTGAAGCGGGTGACGTGCTGGGACTCCTGTTCGGCCCAGGCGACCGTGGCGACATCGCGGACCCGGACGACCTGGCCGCCGACCTCGCGAACAGGCGTGGCGGCGACGGCCTCGATGTCGCGGAAGGCGCCGCCGGACTTCACGTTGAAGCGTCGCGCGCCCGCGTGCACCGCGCCGATCGGCGCCTCGGCCCCGGCGGCGCGCAGGGCGTCAGCCACCGCGGTCGCCGGCAACCGCAGCTCGGCGAGCCGGCCGAGGTCGAGCGACACCCGAAGTTCGGAGGGCGGGGCGCCCCAGTACTCGGCCTTGCGCACGCCGGGCACGCGGTCGAGCCGCTCCCGGAGCCGGTCGGCGACCTTCTCGAGGCGTCGCATCGGCAGGCTGTCGCTGACCAGGGCCACCTGGACGACGGCGACCTCGGTGGTGCGGGCGCGCTGGACCTGAAGCTGGGTCAGCCCCTGGGGCAGTGTTCCGCGCAGGGCGTTCACCTCGCGGACCACCTCGTCGTACTTGCGGTCGACGTTCACGTCCCAGGTGAACTCGACACTGATGATCGCCGCCCCGTCCAGGCTGGTCGAAGTGACGGTGTCGACGTCATCCAGTCCGGACAGCGCATCCTCGATGGGATCGGCCACCAGCTGCTCCAGCTCGGCCGGTTCGGCGCCGGGCAGGACCGCGCGGACAATCATGGTCGGGATCGGGAAGTGGGGATCCTCGGACCGTGGGGTCGTCAGGAAGGCGTTGACGCCCAGCAGGGCCAGCAGGCCGAAGGCCACCAGGGTGAACTGCCACCGGCGGACCGCGAAGGCGGCGAGATTGAAGGTCACCGCGGCGCCGCCGCGCCCAGCAGTCGGGCCGGATCGATCACCCGCACCTTTTCGCCATCACTGACGAAGCCCGCGCCGGCGGTGATCACCTCCACGCCGGCCGGCAGCCCGCTGACAAGGGCGTCGTCCCCGTCGAAGCCGGCGAAGGTGACGGCCCGCCGCCGCGCGACAGACGCGCCGGGCTCGACGAGGAAGACCGTGGCGCGCCGGCCCTGCGCCTCAAGGATCGCTTCGGCGGGCAGGCGGGCGAGGCCGACGCCGCCCGACGCCGCCCGCGCCTCGATCCGCACATCCGCCACCTGGCCGCTGCGGGCCTCGGTTCCGGGCGGCAGCTCGATCTCGATGTCCACCGCGCCGGTCCGCTCCCCGGCGCTCTGACCGATGCGCGTGACCCGCCCGACCCGCTCCGGACCCAGGTTATCCAGGCGCACGACGGCGCGGGCGCCGACCTCGACGCGCCGGGCGTCGCGGTCCGGAGCCGGAGCCTTCACCACGAGCGGGCTGGCCTCGTCGGCGATCCGCACGACCGTCTGGCCGGGCTGGACCACCTCGCCGCTCTGGACCGCGCGGGCCAGCACCACGCCGGCGGCCGGCGACACCAGTCTCGCCCAGCGGCGATCGAACGCGGCGGCGTCATAGGCGGCCTGGGCGGCCTTCACGGCGCTGGCCCGGTCGTCCAGCCGGGCGCGGCTGACGAAGCCCTTCTCGAACAGGGCCTGGTCGCGGGCGAGATCGCGACTCACGCGTTCCAGATCGGCCGACGAGCGCTGCTCCGCCGCGGCCACCCCGGCCGGATCGAGCGTGGCCAGCACCTGGCCCTTCG
Source organism: Pseudomonadota bacterium (assembly GCA_963205005.1). Lineage (GTDB taxonomy): Bacteria > Pseudomonadota > Alphaproteobacteria > Caulobacterales > Caulobacteraceae > Phenylobacterium. The sequence goes on along the minus strand of CAUJHW010000121.1, from coordinate 16,027 downwards.
CCACCCTGTCGCCGGCCTCGACGGTCAGGCGCGTCATCACGCCGGGAATGCGGAACGACAGATCCATTTCCCGCCGGCGCGCGACCCGTCCGGTGGCCTGGACCGCGCCATCCGGTCGGGCGCCCTGGATGCGGACCGCTTCGACCGCCGGCGGCAGGATCGGCTCCGACGGCTTGTCCGCCTCTCCGCAAGCGGCGGCCAGCAGTCCGAGGAGAGCCCCCGCCGCGATCCTGAAATTCCCGCGTTTCACGGCTGCCCTGGGTTTCCGATCAGTGATAAGTGATCAGTGATCGATGATCGCGCCGAATTGTCAAGGCGACGCAAAACTGGAACACGGTTCCGATGCCCGAGCCGTCTCGAAGATCGCCGCGCAAGGCCAAGGGCGCCGGCCCCGAACGCCGCGAGGAGATTCTCGCCGCGGCCCTGCGCCTGTTCGGCCAGTACGGGCTCTACGGAGTCTCCACCCGACAGATCGCCCAGGCCGTGGGCGTCTCGCAGCCGACGCTCTACGCCTACTTCGCCTCAAAGGACGAGATCGCGACCGAGCTGCATGTCCGGGCGTTCCGCGAGCTGGAAGGGCGGCTGCGGACGGGCGCCCGAGATCCGGAATCCCCGGACGACGTGGCCGTCGCCCTGCGGATCTATGTGGACTTCGGACTGGAGAACCCGGACGCCTACCGGGTCGCCTTCATGTTCGAGGGCCAGCACGGACAGGACATGCCGGAGCATCCGGATGTCTCGGCCTCCGGCCATGCCGCCTTCGGCATCCTTCGACACATGATCGCCGAGCTCCAGGCGCGCCACCCGGACGGCGGGCGTGATCCCGACGGGCTGGCCCAGTCGATCTGGGCCGGGATGCACGGCCTGGTCTCGCTGCTGATCGCCCGCCCGGGCTTCCCCTGGACCGACCGCGAACAGCTGATCGACAGACACGTGCGCATGCTGGCCGACATGGCGATGGCGCGTTGAGCGTGGCGCAGACCCCCGTCTCCCAGGACGGCGAGTTCGACGACATCGTGGTCGGCGCGGGCTCGGCCGGCTGCGTCGTGGCCAACCGGCTGTCGGCCGATCCGAAGAACCGCGTGCTGGTGCTGGAGGCTGGCGGCCAGGACAACTGGGTCTGGTTCCACATCCCGGTCGGTTACCTGTTCGCCATCGGCAATCCTCGCTCGGACTGGCTGTACGAGACCGAGCCCCAGGCCGGGCTGAACGGCCGGGCGCTGAAGTATCCGCGCGGCAAGGTGATCGGCGGATCCTCGGCGATCAACGCGATGATCTCCATGCGCGGCCAGGCCGCCGACTACGATCACTGGCGCCAGCTGGGCCTGACCGGCTGGGGCTGGGACGACGTGCGGCCGGTGTTCCGGCGTCTGGACGGTCACTTCCTGGGCGACACAGAGCATCATGGCGCAGGCGGCGAGTGGCGGGTGGAACAGCCGCGCGTGCGCTGGGCGGTTCTGGAGGCGGTCGCCCGGGCGGCGGTGGAGATGGGCGTACCGGCCACCGAGGACTTCAACACCGGCGACAACACCGGCGTCGGCCTATTCCACGTGAACCAGAAGCGTGGCCTGCGGTGGTCGGCGGCGCGGGCCTTCCTGAAGCCCGCCCTGAAGCGGCCGAACCTGAGGCTGGAGACCGGCGTGCTGGTCGAGCGCGTGCTGTTCGAGGGCCGGCGCGCGGTGGGCGTGCGCTACCGGCAGGGGGGCCGGACGATGGAGGCCAGGGCGCGGGGCGAGGTGATCCTGTCGGCCGGCTCGGTGGGCTCGACCCGGATCCTGCAGCTGTCGGGCGTGGGCCCGGCCTCGCACTTGGCAGCCCACGGCGTGGCGGTGGTCCATGACGCGCCCGGCGTGGGGGCCAACCTGCAGGACCACCTGCAGCAGCGAGCGATCTACCGGGTCCGCGGCGTGAAGACGCTCAACGAGACCTATCATTCGCCCATCGGCCTGGCGCTGATGGGCGCCCAGTACGCCCTGTTCCAGCGCGGCCCGCTGACCATGGCGCCCTCGCAGCTGGGCCTGTTCACAACCTCCTCGCCGGAGCACGAGCGGGCCAACATCCAGTTCCACGTCCAGCCCCTGTCGCTGGACCGGTTCGGCGAGCCGTTGCACCGGTTCCCGGCGGTGACCGTGGCGGCGTGCAACCTGCGCCCCACCTCGCGCGGCGAGATCCGGCTGCGCTCGGCCGATCCCGCCGACCCGCCGGTGATCGATCCGAACTACCTGGCCACCGACGAGGACCGGCGGGTCGCCGCCGACGCCATCCGCGTCACCCGGCGGCTGATGGGGCAACCGGCGCTGAGGGGCTTCGCGCCGCAGGAGTTCCTGCCCGGTCCGCAGGTGGGCGACGATCAGGCCTCGCTGGCCCGCGCCGCCGGCGACATCGGCACGACGATCTTCCATCCGGTCGGCACCGCGAAGATGGGCCTGCCCTCCGACCCCATGGCGGTGGTGGACGCACGCCTGCGGGTGATCGGGCTGGAGGGCCTGCGGGTCATCGACGCCTCGGTGATGCCGACCATCACCTCGGGCAACACCAACACGCCCACCATCATGATCGCCGAGCAGGGGGCGGGGTTCGTGCTGGCGGACCGGCGGGGATTGCGCGGACCATAAAAAAGGGCGGCCCGGGTTTCCCCGGACCGCCCCGCTTCACACTTGTTTGGCCGCCTAGGCGTCGATCAGGTGCTTCTCCAGCGCCGCGGCGCGCATGGACTTCTGCAGCTTCTCGAAGGCTCGGACTTCGATCTGGCGGACCCGCTCGCGGCTGACGCCGTACTGGCCGGCGAGGTCTTCCAGTGTGGTGGGCTCGTCCTTCAGCCGGCGCTCGGTCAGGATGTGGCGCTCGCGGTCGGTGAGCTCGGTCATTGCCGCTTCCAGCAGTTCCATGCGGACGCTGTTTTCCTGGGCGTCGGCGACCACGGTCTCCTGGCTGGGGGTCTTGTCGTCGACCAGCCAGTCCTGCCACTCGCTCTCGCTGTCAGCGCGCATTGGCGAGTTCAACGATGCGTCGCCGCCGGACAGGCGCCGGTTCATGGAGATGACCTCCTCGTCCAGCACGCCCAGCTTGGTGGCGATGGACGAGACCTGTTCGGGACGCAGGTCGCCTTCCTGCAGGGCCGCGATCTCGCTCTTGGCCTTCCGCAGGTTGAAGAACAGCTTCTTCTGGGCGGCGGTGGTGCCCATCTTCACCAGGCTCCAGGACCGCAGGATGTATTCCTGGATCGAGGCGCGGATCCACCACATGGCGTAGGTCGCCAGGCGGAAGCCCTTGTCCGGGTCGAACTTCTTGACCGCCTGCATCAGGCCGACGTTGCCCTCGGAGATCACTTCCCCGATCGGCAGGCCGTAGCCGCGATAGCCCATGGCGATCTTGGCCACGAGGCGCAGGTGGCTGGTCACCATCCGGTGGGCGGCGGCGGTATCCTCATGCTCGGCCCAGCGCTTGGCGAGCATGAACTCCTCGTCCTTCGCCAGCATCGGAAACTTGCGGATCTCGGTCAGGTAACGGCTGAGGCCGCCTTCCGGCGACATCACGGCGAGCGCATTCACGGCCATCGACTATCCCCTCTTACGCGTGGGACGTTCAGGCCGTCGCGCGTCTTCCGCGCCTCAGCGTCCGCCCCCATCAATCCCTAGATAGGTATGGGGTTCCGCCTGCGGAAGAGCGTCGGGTTGACGACATGAATGTCCGACTACTCAGGTGGGAAATTTAGGCGTCGAGTTTGGCGCCTTCAAGGCAGGGATTCTCTGGCGGTCGATAGCGAAGCTGCGGAGTCGGAGGGGCTTGCGGTCGTTCGTCCTTGGGGGGACCAAAGGAGTCGCGCCCAGGAGTTTCCATGCCGAAGATCACCAACTGCCTCTGGTTCGACCGCGAGGCGGAGGCCGCCGCCGAGCTCTATGTCTCGCTGTTTCCCAACTCGCGGCTCGTCAGCGTCGGGCGGTATCCAGAGGGGCTGCCGGGCGACCGGGCGGGCGAGGTGATGATCGTCGAGTTCGAGCTGGACGGCCGCGCCTTCTCCGGCCTGAACGGCGGGCCACAGTTCACCTTCGACGAGGCGGTCTCGTTCCAGATCGAGGTGCAGGACCAGGCCGAGCTGGACCACTACTGGGACGGCCTGATCGCCGGCGGCGGGTCGGAAGGCCAGTGCGGCTGGCTGAAGGACCGCTTCGGGGTCTCGTGGCAGGTGGTTCCGGTGCAGATGGTCCGCATCCTGTCGGGCGCCGACAAGGCCGCCGCCGGGCGGATGACCGGGGCGATGATGAGCATGACCCGCCTGGACATCGCGGCGCTGGAGGCCGCGGCGGCGGGCTAGAGCTTCCCCAGCAGCGTCTCCAGCCGGGCCATGTCCGGCGGCAGGGGGCTTTCGAAGCGCAGGGGCTCGCCGGTGACCGGGTGGACGAAGCCGAGGACGGCGGCGTGCAGGGCCTGGCGGGCGAGGCCGGCTTCCTCCAGCGCCGCGCGGACCGGGGCTGCGGGGGCGCCGGAGCCATAGACCGGGTCGCCCAGGCAGGGTGTGCCCCGGGAGGCCAGGTGGACGCGGATCTGGTGGGTGCGGCCGGTCTCGAGCTGGCACGAGACGCGGGCCGCCAGCGGCTTCTCCTGCGGCCCGAAGGTGCGTACGACCTTGTAGTGGGTGATGGCGTGGCGGCCGCCGGACTTCACCATCGCCATCTTCTTGCGGTCGTGGCTGGAGCGGGCGATGGCGCCCTCGATGGTCCCCTTGTCGGGGCGCGGCGCGCCGCGGGTGAAGGCGATGTAGACCCGCTCGATGTCGTGCTCGGCGAACAGGGCCGAGAGGCCCTGGTGGGCGGCGTCGGTCTTGGCGACCACGACCACGCCCGAGGTCTCCTTGTCGATCCGGTGGACGATGCCCGGCCGGGCCACGCCGCCGATGCCCGACAGGCTTTCGCCGCAGTGGTGCAGCAGGGCGTTGACCAGGGTCCCGGTCTCGCTGCCCGGCGCCGGGTGCATGGCGATGCCGGGCGGCTTGTCGATGACGATCAGGTGGGCGTCCTCGAAGAGCACGCTCAGCGGGATGGCCTCGGGCAGGGGGATCGCCGAGACCGGCGCCGGAATCGCGATCCGGTAGTCGCCGGCCACCGCCGCGGCCGAGACGTCGGTGACCGGCGCCCCGTCGCGGCTGACGCGGCCCTCGCCGATCAGCGCCTGGATGCGGGCGCGCGACAGGTCCGGCAGCCGGGCCGCCAGCAGCTTGTCGATCCGCCCGTAGGCCTCGTCCGCGGACAGGGCGAGCGTCAGGACGCCTTCGTCGTCTTCGGGCTCAGAGGCCATGCGTCTCGCTGGCGCCTTCCTCGTGGCCGGTGATCGAGCCTTCCTTGAACAGGTATTCCTTGAGCTGTTCGCCGACGTCCTTGTCGTTGCGGCGCAGCCATTCGAGGATCATCGCGGCGTGCTCCAGTTCCTCGCGGGCGTTGTGCAGCAGGATCGCCTTCAACTCGGCGTCCTCGGTGTCGTCGGCGCGCTGGCGATACCAGTCGACGGCCTCGAACTCCTCCATCAGCGAGGTGATGGCGTAGTGCGTCTCGAGGGTCTTCCGGGAAAGTTTTTCGCGGGCGACGTGGAGGGTTTCGCTGGCCATGGGCTGTCGTACTCCTGTGGTATGGAACCGGCATAGTGGTGTCGTCAGCGGGGAGCTAAAGACCATGAGGATCGATCGACGCAAAGCCCTGGCCCTGCTGGGCCTGGGCGCCGCAACCCCCGCGACCGCTCAAACGGCCAAGCTTGGGATAAGGTTCAATCACGGCGTCGCCTCGGGCGACCCGCTGCAGGACCGGGTGGTGCTGTGGACCCGGATCACCCCGGACCAGCCGGGCGGCCAGGTCTCCTATCGCTGGAGCCTGAACCCGATCGACCGCCGCGCCGGCGGGGCGAAGAGTGGGACCGGCGTCACCGGTCCGGAGCGCGACTACACCGCGAAGGTCGACGTCACCGGCCTGGACGCAGGCCGCGCCTACACCTTCAGCTTCGAGGCTGAAGGTGTGAGCTCGCCGGTCGGGCGCACGCGGACACTGCCGAAGGGGCCGACGACCGACGTGGTGATGGCGGTGGCCAGCTGCACCCTGTTCCCCAACGGCTATTTCAATGCCTACCAGGCGATCGCCGACCTGCCCCGGGTCGACGTGGTTCTGCACCTGGGCGACTACATCTACGAGTACGGCGGGCCGGGCTCCTACGGCATGAACTCGGCGGTGGCCGGGGAACGGCCTCACGATCCGCCGCGCGAGTGCATCAGCCTCGACGACTACCGGCGTCGCCACGCCCAGTACAAGGCCGATCCTCAGCTCCAGGCCGCCCACGCCCGGGCGCCCTGGATCGTCACCTGGGACGACCACGAGACCTGCAACGACAGCTACATGCACGGCGGCCAGAACCACCAGCCGGCCACCGAAGGCGACTGGGATACGCGCAAGGCGGCGGCGCTGAAGGCCTATTTCGAGTGGCAGCCGATCCGTGACCCGGCGCCGGGCAAGGGCCTGGCCGAGGCCGGTCTGCGCAGCTTCGACTTCGGCGACCTTGCGAAGCTGATCATGGTCGAGACCCGGCTGACGGCGCGCGACGCCCAGGTGGTGACCGCCCGCGACCTGAAGATGGTCGACGGCAAGCCGGACATCGCGGCGTTCCGCAAGCTGCTCGACGATCCCGCCCGTCGGATGATGAGTCCGCAACAGGAGGCCTGGATCGGCGCCGAGGCCGCCGGCTCTGTGAAGGCCGGCCACGCCTGGCAGGTGCTGGGCAACCAGGTGGTGATGGCGCGGCTGAAGCCGTTCAGCCCCAAGGCCATGCTGCCGCCGGAGCAGTACGCCGCGATCCTGCCCGGCCTGCGGAACCGGCTGCCGGAGATGGAGCGGGCCGCCGACATGGGCGTGCCGACGACGCTGGACATGTGGGACGGCTATCCCGCCGACCGCGAGCGGCTGTACCGGGTGCTGGACGGCGCGGGCGCCCGGCCGATCGTGGTGTCGGGCGACAGCCATTCGTTCTGGGCCAACGACCTGCACGACAACGCCGGCAAGCGGATCGCCGCCGAGTTCGGCACCACGGGCATCACAAGCCCCGGCGCCGGCGAGATCGCGCCGGGCCTCGACTATGGAACGGTCGTCGCCAAGGCCAATCCGGAGGTGCTGTTCAACGACCAGATCTCCAAGGGCTTTGTCCTGCTGACCCTGTCGCGGACCGAGGCCAAGGCCGAGATGATCGCGGTCTCGACCATCGTCGAGAAGGCGTTCACGGCGCGCGCGGTGAAGACGTTCAGGGTGACCCCGGAGGGCAGGGGGCTGTCGGCGCCGAAGGCCGTCTAGCGACGTTCCAGCGCCAGCCGGACGCCGAAGGCCAGGAAGACGCCGCCGGTGAGGCGGTCCAGCCCGCGGACGACGCTGGCGCGCTGGAGCACGCCGGCGATCGGGCGTGTCGCGGCGATCAGGGCGGCGAACCAGACGAGGCCCATCAGGCCGTGAAGGGCGGCCAGCCCGAAGATGAACGGCCCGGCGGCTACGCCCTGCGGCAGGAACTGGGGCAGGAACGAGACGTAGAACACGCCAACCTTGGGGTTCAGCAGGTTGGTGAGGAAGCCCCGGCGCATCCAGGCGAAGTCGCCGCTGGAGGCGGGGCCCGGCGGGGCGGCAAGCTCGAACCGGTTGCGTGGCTTCAGGATCAGGCCGAGGCCCAGCCAGACCAGATAGGCCGCGCCGGCCCACTTCAGCACCGTGAAGGCGAGGCTGGAGGCGGCCAGCAGCACGCCGAGGCCAAGCGCGACGGCCGCGCCCCACACAAGGCAGCCCGCGATCACGCCCAGGGCCGCGAGGGCCGCGCGGCGGGGTCCCTCGACCGCGGCGGTGCGCAGGACGATGGCGGTGTCGAGCCCCGGAGTGATCGTCAGCAGTGCGCCCGCCACGCTGAAGGCCAGCAGCGCCTGGACGACCGTCATTTCCGGACCAGCCGGCCGTCCTCGATGGTGCGATAGAAACAGGAAACCTGGCCGGTGTGGCAGGCGCCGCCGTCACCCTGCGGCCGGACCTTCATCCAGACGGCGTCCTGGTCGCAGTCGATGCGGATCTCGTCGACGATCTGCACCTGGCCGGAGGTGGCGCCCTTGTGCCAGAGCTCATTGCGCGACCGGCTGAAGTAGTGGGCCTCGCCGGTGGCCAGCGTCTTCTCCAGCGCCTCGGCGTTCATCCATGCCAGCATCAGCACCTCGCCCGTGGTGGCATGCGTCGTCACGGCGGCGATCAGGCCGTTGGCGTCGAAGCGGGGGGTCAGGATCTCGCCCTGCTCGAGGGCGTCCTTGGTGGGGGCGGTGGGGAAGCTGGTCATGGCGCAGATATGGCCCAGACCACCCCGCGCGTCATCCCATGGGCTGGTAACGCGGGTTCATCGTCCGGAGCGGGCGGGCGCGCCTTGCCTGCCTCTCAACGCGGGGAAGGTGAGCGCCATAGGTCCTGCCCCTATTCAGGGCGCGTGAGTTCAGCAACGTCCGCTCATCCCGGCGAATGCCGGGACCCAGGTCTCAGGGCCGGAAGGCAGATGGCATAGCCTCCGCAGTCCTGGAGCCAGCTTGAACGCCATCCCATCTGGGTCCCGGCACTCGCCGGGATGAGCGGTCGTGAGGACAGTTCCCTACCGCTTGTTGACGAAGTCCAGGAACCGTTGCCGCAGGGTCGGGTCGGTCTTGAAGACGCCGGTAAACTGGGTGGTGATGGTGGTCACGTGGCGGTGGTGAACGCCGCGGGTGGTCATGCACTGGTGGGCGGCGTCGATCAGGACGGCGACGCCGGCGGGGCGCAGGCTGTCGGTGATGGCGTCGCAGATCTGCTGGGTCATGGTCTCCTGGGTCTGGAGACGGCGGGCGAAGATCTCGACCACCTTGGCCAGTTTGGAGATGCCCACCACCCGGTTCGTCGGCATGTAGGCCACGTAGGCCTTGCCCAGGAACGGGGCCATGTGGTGCTCGCAGTGGCTCTCGACCTCGATCTCGCGGAGCATGACGATGTCGTCATAGCCCTGCACGTCCTCGAAGGTGCGCGAGAGTTCCTTGGCCGGGTCGAGCTTGTAGCCCTCGAACCATTCGCCGTAGGCGTCGACCACCCGCTTGGGGGTGTCGATCACGCCTTCGCGGCGCGGGTCGTCGCCGGCCCAGGCGATGAGCGTGCGGACCGCCTCCATCGCTTCTTCGCGCGTGGGGCGCTTCACCGGCTCAAGATTTCCATCGTCGGACCCGACAAGGGTTCGGTCACGGGCTACTGCGTCCATGAGAGAGCGTTTCTTTCCAGGGCTGAGTTGCGCCGGGACGAAGGTCCCGGAAATGACGCGTGCCACCCTTTCGCTTCGGACGTGGCCTTTGTGGCCTCTTGTCCGGACGATCTGTATATGGGGCCAAGCCTTATCCCGGCAACCGTCACGCAGCGTAAATCCCGACTATGACCCTCAGTCTTTATGACACCCTGACCCGCGGCAAGCGGGCCTTCGCCCCTCGCGATCCCAAGCGGGTGACGATGTATGTGTGCGGGCCGACGGTCTACAACTACGCCCACATCGGCAATTTCCGGCCTGTGGTGGTGTTCGACCTGCTGTTCCGGGTGCTGCGCGATCTCTACGGGAACGAGGCGGTGCTCTATGCCGCGAACGTCACCGACGTGGACGACAAGATCAACCGCAAGGCCACCGAGGAGGGCGTGCCGATCGGGGTGATCTCCGACCGGTATCTCGCCGCCTACAACGCCGACGCCGCCGCGCTGGGCGCGCTGCAGCCCACCTTCCAGCCCCGGGTCACCGAGACCATGGACGCCATCATCGCCTTCATCGGCGACCTGGTGACGGAGGGTGCGGCCTACGCCGCCGAGGGACATGTGCTGTTCGACACCCAGGCTTTCCCCGACTACGGCAAGCTGTCGGGCCGGCCGATGGACGAGATGATCGCCGGCGCCCGGGTGGACGTGGCTCCCTACAAGCGTCACCCCGCCGACTTCGTGCTGTGGAAGCCGTCGAAGGCAGACGAACCGGTGTGGGAGAGCGCATTCGGCCCGGGCCGCCCCGGCTGGCACATCGAGTGCACGGCGATGATCGAACAGGCGCTGGGGCTGCCGATCGACATCCACGGCGGCGGCATCGACCTGGTGTTCCCGCACCATGAGAACGAGCTGGCCCAGGGCGTCTGCGCCGGCCACGGCCACGAATACGCCGATGTCTGGATGCACAACGGCTTCCTGAACATGGGCGACGAGAAGATGTCCAAGAGCCTCGGCAACGTGGCCCTGGCCCACGACCTGCTGAAGCAGTACCCCGGCGAGGCGATCCGCTGGGCGCTGCTGGCCGGCCACTACCGTCAGCCGCTGGAGTGGACGGGCGACCTGATCGAGCAGGCCAAGAGCGCGCTCGACCGGCTGTACCGGGTGCTGGACGATTCCGCCCGGTTCCTGGATGGCGTGCCCACGGGCGCACGGGCCTCGGGCGGCGAGCACACAGGCGCGACCCAGGCGTTCGACGCCGTGCTGGGCGCCCTGCAGGACGACCTGAACACGCCGACCGCCTTCGCCGGGCTGTTCCAGCTGGCCGACCACCTGCGGGCGGCTGTGATGGGCAAGGATGTGGCCGGCGTCGAGCGTAGCCGGGCGCTGCTGCTGGAGGCCGGACAGCTGATGGGCTTCCTGCATGCCGACGCCGGAACCTGGTTCCAGGGCGGGGCGGACGACGATCTCAAGGCGAAGGTCGAGGCGCTGATCGCGGCCCGGCTGGCGGCGCGGACCGCCAGGGACTGGCCGGAGGCCGACCGCATCCGCGGCGAGCTTTCTGCGCTCAACGTCGAAGTGATGGACGGTCCAACCGGCGCCACCTGGCGCATCAAGGAGCAGGCGTAATGCCCATCAAGACCGGACCGGACCTGCTGGCCGGACCCTTCGCGAAACGGACTTCGCTGGGACCGAAGATCGCGTCCTCGGAGCCCAAGCTGCCCCCGCCCAAGGCGCCGAAGGGCGTGCGTATCGAGGACCGGATCGGCATCCAGGCCCCGGCCGAGGTGATCTGGGAGATCGTCTACGATCTGGAGCGCTGGTCGGAATGGAACCCGACCTATCCGCACGCCGAGGGCGAGATCCGCATCGGTCAGCTGATCACGGCGAAGCTGGCCCTGCCGGACCAGCCGGTGCAGGAGTTGAAGCCGAAGATTCTCGACTGGGTTCCGAACCAGCAGCTGCACTGGCAGCTCAGCTTCATGGGTGGGATGATCCGCACCCTGCGCTACATCGAGATCGAGCCGTTGGCGGACCACGGCTGCGTGGTCGACAACGGCGAGATCTTCGGCGGGCTGATGGGCCCCTCGCTGGGTCGTCGCATGGGCCGCACCGTGCAGCGCGGTTTCAAGGCGATGAACGAGGCGCTGAAGGACCGGGCCGAAACGATCTGGGCGACGCGCCGCGACGGATAGCGCCGCGCCTGCGTCTCGGCCATTGTGTCGCTGACACAATGGGGCAGGGACGAGACGGATGGCGGGGAAGATCGGGCGGACGGTCGCGGAGTCCACACCCTGGTGGCCCGAGCCGCCCAGGGCGCCGAAGGGCGCGCCGAACATCCTGGTGATCCTGTTCGACGACGTGGGGTTCTCGGACTTCGGCTGCTACGGCTCGTCCATCCGCACCCCGACCATCGACCGGCTGGCGGCCGAGGGGCTGCGCTATTCCGGCTTCCACACCACGGCCATGTGCTCGACCACGCGCGCGGCCCTGCTGACCGGGCGCAACCATCATTCGGTGGGGGTGGGCTGCCTGGCCAACTTCGACAGCGGCTATCCGGGCTATCGCGGCAAGATCGCGAAGGAGGCCGGCATCCTGCCGGAGATGCTGCGGCCGCACGGCTACCGCAACTACATGATCGGCAAGTGGCACGTGACGCCGCTGACCGAGACGGGCCCGTCCGGCCCGTTCGACGGCTGGCCGCTGGGGCGCGGCTTCGACCGGTTCTACGGGTTCATGGACGCCGAGACCGACCAGTATTCGCCCGAGATCGTGCGCGACAACACCCCGGTCCCGCCGCCTGGAACCTTCGCTGACGGCTATCACCTGACGGCCGATCTGGTGGACCAGTCGATCCGCTATATCGCCGACCACATCGCCGACGCGCCGGACAAGCCGTGGCTGACCTGGCTGGCGCTGGGCGCCTGCCACGCCCCGCATCAGGCCCCGCCGGAGCTGATCCGGAGCTACGACGCGGTGTTCGAGCACGGCTGGGACGTGGAGCGCGAGCAGCGGCTGGCGCGCCAGAAGGCCATGGGTCTGGTTCCTGCCGACACCCGCCTGCCGGACCGCAACGACGGGGTGCGCGCCTGGGACAGCTATGGCCCCGACGAACGGCGACTGTTCACCCGCCTGCAGAGCGCCTTCGCCGCCATGCTGGATCACGCCGACCAGCATCTCGCCCGCCTCGTCGGATTTCTGGAGGACGCCGGGGTGCGGGACGACACCCTGATCCTGGTGATGTCGGACAACGGGGCCAGCCAGGAGGGCGGGCCGCTGGGTTTCATCAACGCCATGGGGCCGTTCAACGGCCGCGGCGAGCCGCTGGCCGAGAAGATTGCGCGGATCGACGACATCGGCGGTCCGGACACCCATTCGAACTTCCCGCACGGCTGGGCGATGGCGTCGAACACGCCGCTGCGGCGCTACAAGCAGAACACCCACGGCGGCGGCATCCGCGACCCGCTGGTGATCTCCTGGCCGAACCGGCTGCCGGCGCGGGGCGAGGTGCGGAGCCAGTTCGCCCATGCCAGCGACGTGGTTCCGACCCTGCTGGAACTGATCGGCATCGATCCGCCGGAGGCCGTGGCCGGGGTCGCGCAGATGCCGCTGGAGGGCGAGAGCTTCGCCGCCAGCCTGACCGACCCGCAGGCGCCCGCACGGAACCGGCCGCAGTACTTCGAGATGTTCGGCCATCGTGGCCTCTGGAAGGATGGCTGGAAGGCGGTGGCGTTCCACCCGCCGGGGACGCCGTTCGACGATGACCGGTGGGAGCTGTTCCACCTGGACCGGGATTTCTCCGAGACCGACGACCTGGCCGGCCGCGAGCCTGGCCGGCTGGAGGCGCTGAAGGCCGAGTGGTGGGCGGTGGCCGAGGCCAGTCAGGTGCTGCCGCTGGACGACCGGTTCGCGCCGCGCTTCGCCGAGAATTCGGCCCGGTTCCACGGGGGCCGGCGGCGGTTCGTACTGCACAAAGGCATGGGCCACCTGCCCACCGACGTGGCCCCGGACGTGCGGGCGCGCACCTATCGCATCGAGGCCGACGTGCGGCTGACGGGCGGGGACAGCGGTGTCCTGCTGGCCCACGGCGACGCCACCAGCGGCTACAGTCTCTATCTGCAGGACGGGCGGCTGCATCACACGCTGAACATCGGCGGGCAGAAGACGACAGTGAGTTCAGACGCAACCGTCCCGCAGGGCGCGACCCGGCTGGGGGTGATCTCCCGGCGGCGGGACGATGGCCCCCGCACCTTCACCCTGACCGTCGACGGGACGGCGGCGGGCGAAGGGACAGCCACGACCGGCTTCGCGACCCTGATCTCCTGGTCGGGCCTGGACATCGGACTCGACCGCGGAAGCCCCGTGGCCGACTACCCTGCGCCGTTTTCGTTCACCGGGACGCTGCGCAAGGTCGTGGTGACCATGGACGAGGATCAGGCGCTTGACGGCGCGGCGGTCGGCGAGGCCGAGATGGCGCGGCAGTAGCAGGACCCGACCCATGCCCCCCTCACGCCGCGCCGTCCTCGCCGCCGGAGCCTCGGCCGTCGCCGCGCCCGCGATCGCCGCTGATCCCGCCGCGCTGGCCGGCGACGAGGCGCACTGGGGCAAGGTGGCCGCCCTGTTCGACGCGCCGCCGCCGGGCGTGATCCAGCTGGAGAACGGCCAGTTCGGAGCCATGGCGCGGTCGGTGCGGGCCGCCTACGAGCAGAAGATCGCCCGCATCAACCGTGAGACCACGCTCTACACGCGCGGGGCGGTGGGCGCCGACCTTGGGGCCGTGCGGACCCGGGCGGCGGCCCTGCTGGGGGTGGGCGCCGACGAGATCGCCTTCACCCGCGGCGGCACGGAATCGATGACCACCCTGATCGGGGGCTACAACCGCCTGAAGCCCGGCGACGCGGTGCTGTACGCCGACCTCGACTACGACAGCATGCAGGTGGGCATGGCCTCGCTGGCCCGGACGCGGGGCGTGCGGGTGGTGCGGATTGACCTGCCGGAACCCGCCAGCCGTCAGGGGCTCATCGACGCCTACGAGGCCGCGCTGAAGGCCAATCCCGCCGTGCGGCTGATGTTGCTGACGCACCTGTCGCACCGCACCGGGCTGATCCCCCCGGTGAAGGAAATCGTGGCGATGGCCAGGGCGCGCGGGGTCGATGTGCTGCTGGACTGCGGCCATGCACTGGGCCAGACCGAGTTCGCGCTCCGCGACCTGGATGTCGATTTCGCCGGGCTGAACCTGCACAAGTGGATCGGCAGCCCCCTGGGCGTGGGGCTGGTCTATGTGAAGAAGGCCCGCATTTCCGACATCGACGTTTCGGTGCTGGAGGAGCCGTCGGACCGGATCGACGCGCGGGTCCACACCGGCACTGTGAACTACGCCGCCGTCCTGGCGGTCTCCGACGCCATCGCCGTGCATCAGGCCATCGGCCCGGCGGCCAAGGCGCAGCGGCTGGCCTACCTGCGCAACCGGTGGGTGGAGGCTGTGCGGGACGATCCCCGCATTCAGGTCCTGACCCCGGACGACCCGGCGCTGCACGCCGGCATCACCTCGTTCCGGATCGCCGGCCGAACCTCGCCGGCCGACAACGTGGCGGTGCGCAAGGCGCTGTTCGAGCGCCATCGGATCTTCACCGTCGAACGCCCCGGTCCGGCGAAGGGCGCGTGCGTGCGGGTCACCCCGTCCTTCGTGAACACCGCGGCCGACGTGGACGCCCTTGCCGCGGCCCTGAAGGCGCTGGTCCGGGCCTGAGCGGGCTCCGGCGGGTTTGACTTCCGCATCCGGAACCCCGACCTAGTCCGCCATGATCGATGACCTCTACTCGGCGAAGCTCCTGCGGCTGGCCGCGGAGACGCCCCGCCTGGGACGGCTGGCCGACCCCGATGCGACGTCGGAGAAGGTGTCGAAGCTGTGCGGCAGCCGTGTGGTGGTGGACGTCAGGGTCGACGGCGACCGGGTGACCGACTTCGCACAGGATGTGAAAGCCTGCGCGCTGGGTCAGGCCTCGGCGTCGGTGCTGGGCGCCAATGTGATCGGCGCAACCCTTTCGGAACTCCAGGCCGCCCGCGACGGTTTTCGGGCAATGCTCAAGTCGGGTGGTCCCCCGCCGGAGGGCCGCTTCGCCGATCTGGCGCTGCTGGCGCCGGTGAAGGACTATCCGGCGCGCCACACCTCGACCCTGCTGGCCTTTGAGGCCGTCACGGAGGCGGTGGCCGCGGCGACGACGAAAGGGACCTGATGGCTGACTATGTCTTCCTGATGCACGACGACGCCGCCGGCGGGTCCGGGCTGGACTGGGAGCCCTATCTATCGCGGCTGCGCGAACACGGCGTGTTCCAGGGCGGCAGCGCCATCGGCGAGGGCCAGTGCGAACGCAAGTCCGGCTCCACGCCAGCGCCCACCGCGCACATCACCGGCTTCATCCGCGTGACCGCCGAGGACATGGCCCACGCCCGCGACCTGCTGCACGGCAATCCGGTCTACGAGGCCGGCGGCACCGTGGAGATCCGCGAGCTGCCGAACGGGTAAGCTGCGCCCCAAAGGTTCCGTTTTCAGGGCGGGCATGCTATCGGCCCGACACCATGCTGACGCCGATCCACGACGAACGCGCCTTCCAAGCCCTCGCGGTCCCCGCGATCCGGGTGACGACGACGGCTGTCCGCGGGACCCGAACTACCCCCGCCGGCGCGGCTTGATCCTCTCGGGACCCCGGCGTAGGCACGGGGTCTGATCCAAACGGTCCGCAGCCGGCATGACCTTCTACGAGAGATGCGTCCGTGGCGCG
>CAUJHW010000120.1 GCA_963205005.1 Pseudomonadota bacterium | reverse complement strand
GCCCCGGCCGCTGAAGCCCAGGCCGCGCAGGCCAGCGCCGGGAACGCAGGGTCGAGGAAGCCGCAGAGTGTGCCCGCGCCGCCGCCGGCTGCGGCCGCCGCCAGCAGCAGTCGTCCGAAGCGACGGCGGGACCGCTCGCGGGAACTCATGGCGTAGGCGCCTGTCGCCACGAGCAGGACCAGGGCCAGGAGCGGCGCGCCGAGCCACATGGCCTCGGGCAGAGGCATGAATTGCACGGCGACGGCGGAGGCCATCGCGAGCCCGACGGCGTCGCCGAACTGGAAGAGGCGGGCGACGCCGGCGCCCGAAATGCGGTGACGGACGCTCTGCAGGCGTTCGGGACGCAGGGGACCGCGCCGGTCCTGAGCGGACGCAAGATCATCCGACGTGATCGCGAGATGTACGCTGGTTCCGTCCGCCATTCTGGCTGTTCCCACTTGTCTAGCAGGACCACCCATAGCCCGCGGCTCTGAGTGATCGGTTAAGACCGTTGGGAGCGCCGGTCAGTAGGCCCGGGTGTCCGAGAAGATCAGCGGCAGGGTGCGCCAGATGATCTTCATGTCGAGGCCGAATGACCAGGTGTCGATGTACTCGTTGTCAGCGCCGACCCGGTCGATGATCGCCTGCAATTCGCGCACTTCGCCGCGGAACCCGCAGACGGCGGCATAGCCGGTCAGGCCAGGGCGGGCGCGGAAGCGGCGATCGTAGTCCGGCGCCAGCTTGCCCCAGGTTTCGTCGTGCGCGACGGCATGGGGGCGTGGTCCGATGAGGGACATCTCCCCGCGGAGCACGTTCAGGAGCTGTGGCAGTTCATCAAGGCTGTACTTGCGCAGGATGCCGCCGAGGGGCGTGACCCGAGCGTCGCCGCGGGTCGCCTGGCGGACGGTCTCGCCGTCCTCGGCGACGGTCATGGTGCGGAACTTGAAGACGGTGAAGATCTTGCCGTTCAGGCCGGTCCGCCGCTGCCGGAACAGGGCCGGACCGTGGCTTTCCAGCCGGACCAGCACCCCGATGGTCAGCAGAAGGGGCAGGAAGATCAGCAGGGCGATCAGCGATCCGGCGATGTCGAACGCCCGCTTCCGGCGGCTGTTGGCGACCGTGCTCACGACAGGCAGGCTAGCCGGGGCCGCCGCGCTGTTGCTGGGCGTCCAGTTGCTGGCCTCGGCATGCGATCGAAACTCCACCGGCCTATTCAAAGCAGGGGCTCCCCTGTGGCCGAATGGCCTTTGAGAGTCCGGTAAGGAACGCGTCCATGGCGTCGGCGCTCCAGAGGCGTACCCGCAAGGCGGGTCCATGCCTGTCGAATTCGGTGGAAATGTGGGCGTCGCCATCGACGTCGGGGTCGTCAGCATACCGCTGCACGAAGCCATAGAAGGCCGCACGGATCTGCTCCGCATCGTCATCAGCGCCAAAGCGTGTCTCAATTTCGGACATGACCCCCGACCGTCCCGTCGATCATGAAGGGTCCGGAGCAAGAGGCGCGCCATGGCGCCGCACTGCAGACCCGCGCGATCACCAGTATATTCGGGGCGCGCCGCCGTTCGGTTGCAGTCAGGGTTTACAATTTGTCACCGGCGCACGCCGGACAGGGCTCAGTAGGCCTGTGGATCGCTGAAGATGATCATCGCCGTCTTGGCGAGGATCGCGATGTCCAGGCCCAGCGACCAGCTTTCGATGTACAGATTGTCGGCCGCGATGCGGTCGCTCATGCCTTGAAGATCGCGTATCTCGCCGCGCAGGCCGTTGACCTGCGCCAATCCGGTCAGGCCGGGCTTGGCGCGAAAACGGTCGGCGTAGGTCGGTATGTGCTCGCCGTAGTAAGCATCGTGCGCCAGGGCGTGGGGGCGGGGACCGACAAATGACATGTCGCCCTTCAGGATGTTCAGGAACTGCGGAAGCTCGTCGAGGCTCAGCTTGCGAAGGAGTCCGCCCACCGCTGTCACCCGCGAATCGTTGCGGGTGGCCTGCTTAACCGTGTGGCTGTCCTCCGCCACCGTCATGGTGCGGAACTTGTAGATGGTGAACGTCCGGCCGCGGTGGCCTGTGCGCCGCTGCTTGAAGATCACCGGACCGCCCGACTCCAGCCGCACGGCAAGGGCGATGCAGGCGAGAAGCGGCAGGAACAGCAGCAGGGCGAGGGCGGCGCCGACGATGTCGATGATCCGCTTGGCGGCGCTCTCGGAGATCCGGGAACGCTGGAGGTCGGACAGCACGTCGCCCACGGGCCCGGAGGCCCGCGCGTCAGGTTTGATCACCCGCTGGACGACATCCGTCATCGAAATCAACGTCCCCAGTCTGTCCGTCACCCGCTCGTGGTCCCACCGGGAAAACGATTGGTGATCCGTTATCTATCTTCCCCAACGATCTATTCACGCTCGTCGGTACTTAATGTGACACAGCTCAAAATCTGGGCGGTGTCGGAGTAGAAACATGCCGACCGACGTGTCTGTCGAGATCGCAACCCATGCCGTCGCAGCATCGCCGGCCCGCCGGATTCCGATCGGAGTCGGCCTGAGCCTCGGCGCCTGCGC
>CAUJHW010000119.1 GCA_963205005.1 Pseudomonadota bacterium | reverse complement strand
AGTGATCAGTATTGGGGCGACGTGTATTCCGCGCCCGACGGCGCGGTGCCCGAACCCGCCACCTGGGCTCTGATGATCATCGGCTTCGGCGCCGCCGGCTCGACGATCCGCCGTCGCAAGGCGGTGATGGCCTAGACCTCTGCGTCTGGCAGCCACGCGCCGCCGGTCTCAGGATCGGCGGCGTTTCTGTGTTTGGAATTGTGCAGGGCGCAACGTCCGCTAACCCCCCTTGGCGGACGTTCACAACGTCCGCTCTTGGGACGCGGGATCGAATGTCAGCTTGTGGGGCGAGGGCTCCGGTGGCGGCTTTCGACCGAAAGCGGGCCCGGTGCGCCAAGCGGACGTTGTGAACGTCTCAGATGGGGGGAAAGCAGACATCAGGCTCCCACAAAACCAGACACAGAAACGCCGCTGATCACGAGACCGGCAGCGCGTGTCTGTCAGGTATCGACGTCTAGGCCATCACAGCCTTGCGGCGGCGGATCATCGAACCGGCCGCGCCGAAGCCGATGATCATGACAGCCCAACTGGCTGGCTCGGGCACGGCACCATAGGAGATACTATCAATCGTGAAGTTGCGCGTCGCACTACTCTCCCCCTCAAAGCTGACGACCTTGCTCGACAGGACGTTCGTCAAGTTGCTGAGGAACGTAAAATCCGTCGGAAGTGTCGGAGGGTTCGATCCGAACGTATTAAGAGGCAAGGCGACAGCATATTGAATGTATTTGGTCGGTCCGTACAATGTGAACGAAAAGGACGAAGAGTTGAATTCCGTAAAATTGGTGAACCCAACGACGTTGTTGGGGCCTGAACCACTTTGAAACGCCGTCCCGTTGACCTTGACGGAGTAGGCGACATTATCGAACCGCAGCACCTGATCACCGTTGAGGATCACGCCAGCGTCGGCATCGAATTGCATGTGAATATCAATAGTATCGCCCGAATTGACACCAATTCCTGCAAGCACGGACGCACCAGTTGGTCCAAAATGGAAGCCCTCCGCCCCCGTACCCGAAACGGTGATCCCGACCAAAGTGGCCGAAAGGGCAGGAGCCCCCGCGAAGCAGGCAAGGCCCAGGGCCACAAGTGCGATCTTCATGATTTCCCACCAACGTAAAAGACACCGTTCTTACAAGAGACCCGACGCCGCAGCATCGCCCCGGCTAGACCGAACCCGCTAATCATCAGCGCCCAGGTCCCGGGCTCCGGCACCGCGGTGATCCGCAGCGACACGCCGCCCTGGTTGTTGTTGCGGCTGTTGTCGAGGTCCGTCACGACGAGCCGGTAGCTCTCGGCGTCAACGCTCGTCACAATGAAGGGCGACGTCGGATAGGTCATGAATAGCGCGGGCGCGCTCACGACGCCGGCGTTGATGTCCACGCCGTAGTGATCGATTGGACCAGTCTTGTAGGCGGCCAGAGACGCGAGGGCCGAAGCAAAGCTCCCGTTGGGGGTTCCCGCCCGGAACACATCGACGGTCGTCGAGCCGCCAGGTTGGAAGGCCCCAGCGAAACTGCTGTCGCGTACACTGAAGCCATTGGTCCAGCCCGTAGTGCAGTCGCCGGTCGGGCAGAGCACGTTGGCGGCGTCATAGGCGCCACCATCCGCGATCCCGATGAACTCGATGCGATAGCTGCCGGGGCTGAGCGTCAGAGCGGTCCCGACCCCATCGGTCGCCGCGATATTGTAGATCGCCGCGCCGGCCTGGCCGGCGCCCAGAATGGCAAGGCCGGCCACGCCAGCGGCGAATGCACGCTTTAGGTCGAACATCGTCGTATTCCCCCAACGAAAACCCGCCGTGTTCGACGGAACCGGAACCGACAACTTTTCGTCGCCGGTCCGGGCCGAGGTTGGGGTGTTGCTTCCCTGCCCGCATCTCCCAGATGGTATATGAAGCCCTAACCCAGCCCCTGAACGGCCAGCACCAGTTCGGTCTCGCGGCTGACGTCGACCTTGGCGAGGATGGTCTTGATCTGCTGGCGCAGGGTGTTGATCGTCACGCGGCGTTCAAACGCAATGAGTTCGCGGGACTGGCCTGAGGCCAGGGCCAGAGCGATCTCGGCCTCCGCCGTAGTGAGCCCGAAGGCTATGCGCAGCAGTTGCGCTGACGGCGTCCGCGGCCCTTCGCGGACGATCACCAGAACCCGAGGCAGAAAAGTCAGATCCCACGGGACCACGGGCAGGGCCCGCACATGCACCGCGCACTGGCGACCGGGAGGCCCCATTGCCAGCACCTCGGTTCCGCTGTCCGTTAGCCCCGTCCGGAGCACGCCGGCAAGGGCTCCGCGAAGGCGCCGCTCGTCCTGCGCATCAATAGCCGCAAGCTGATTTTGACGAACGGTGAGAACGCGCGCCTCGACGGCGAGGCGCTCACCCCGCCCGGTCATCGCCTGCACGCGGCCATTTGCATCGCACAGGAAGGCGGCAATGCCTGCGTGTTCCAGACCACCGGCAATGCTGACGAGGCTTTGCTGCCCAAGCGCGACTTGTGTTTTCACGGCTGAAAGAACGACAGGGGCAATGGCTGCGAAGGCAGCTGCGCTGTCCGAATCCATCCGACCATCACGGCGTGTCCGAAGGGCCGTCAGACCAACCATAACGTCATTACTACGGTACAGCGTGGTCTGACATCCGTACTGCATGTCGTATTTGTACGTGAGGTCCAGGTAAGCTTCGCTGCGCAGGAACGGCAGGATTTCCTCGTACTCACGGTCACCGAAAACCTGCATCGGCTCCGCGTCGAGCGACACCGCAAGCTTGGGATTGACCCGGTGATCGTAAGCGCCAGCAGCCTGGAAATCGCGTAGGAAAGCTTCCTCGGTCCCGGATATATACAGCATCGGCACATCGGCCTTGAACGCGATCAACTCCCCGAAGCTCGATCGGGTCAGCGATGCCAGCGACTCCAGGGCGCCGTGCCAAGCCTCGCCGTCCACGCCGGCTTGCGCGAAGGCGTGCGCTGTCCGCAGATACTCCTCCGTCCGCATGAACTGATCTGTCTCACCTTCGACCGCGCCGCAGTCGGGATGCTATCGGGAATTTCACAACCAGGACATGGCAGAGATGGGATGGCGACCGCCAATTCCCGGACCTGTGCCCGATCCTGATGCACGGATGCCCAAAGTTCACAGGTCCTTGCGACGGCAGCGTTACGGCGGTCGACTTGCACCGGGATTTGCAGACAGCGCTCCCCGTGCGGATGAGGGGCGTCCCTATTGGTGGGCCTTCTACAGCATCGGCCCCGTGAGCTGCTCGCCGCCCAGCGCGGCGTAACCATGGGCGCCCTGCGCCAACAGGTGAAGCCCATTTTCGCCAAGGCCGGTGTCAGCCGAGAGGCGGAACTGAACCTAGCCGTTCAAGGGCCGGGATAGAGGCGCCTATACCATCTGGTAGATGCGGGCCCTGAGACGCTGTGGCCAGGTTGAGCTTCGAAGCGAGAGCGCACCCACTCCGGAGGTCACTCGGCTGGTGAGTGGCTACGTCGTGCGTATCCCGACGTATTCGTATGCGGCAAATGGGGACACAATGTTGAGAGAGAAAAAGGCGCTCTGCGCCGCTCTGGCCCTGGCTACTGGATTGGGGCTGTTCATTGCCCCAGCGAACGCGGCGACCGACTTGGTGATGAACGGGGGGTTCGAAACCGGTAGTTTTGCGGGTTGGAGCGTCGGCTACACGCCCGACACAAACAGCATCTGCTGCATGGGTTTCAATGCCACAGGCGGTTCCAAGGTGCAGACTTCCGGCTCTAACCTGGGCTTGGCCCTCGCCGGAACCTGGTCGGCATACGGCGACTGGGACGGCGGCGACGGCATAGCGCCGACCGATCTTAACCTGGCGACAGACTTCTTCATTCGCCAGCTTTTGACCAAGACCAGCGACGTCACCTCGGCCACGCTAAGCTTCCAGTTCCAGGTTGGGGGGGGCGCCTACGCGAACTATGGGGCCAACCCCGGCTATGGCGGGATCCAAAAGCGCAACGTTACCGCAAGTTTCCTTGCAGCGGACCTGTCGCCGCAGGCGAGCCTATTTGCCTGGGAGCGCGACCTTATGACCGGCAACGAGGCGTTCACCACTCCGGTGCAGACGGTGAGCCTGGACGTCACCGCCGCCTACAACGCCATGAACGACGGATCGTTCTACCTGGATTTCGGGCGGCACATTCCACAGTACTTCACCGGTGCTGGCTACTTCGTGATGGACAACGCCTCGTTGAGCGTGGGGGACGCGGTGGCACCTCCGCCCCAACCCGGCGTCGTTCCGGAGCCGGCGACCTGGGCGCTGATGATCGGGGGGTTCGGGATGGCCGGCGCGACTTTGCGTCGAAGGTTGGCCAAGGCTACCGGCTAGTGGTCGGCCGGGCATACTAACCGCGGTGGTCCACCGCGAACGAGCTCCTAGCCCCCACCAGGGGCTCTGCGTTTCTCGCCGCGTCCGACACTGGCTCCGGTCCAGAAAGCTGACCTTAGTTGCTGGCCTACAAAGTCCAGTTCCTGGTGGGGTGCCAACGACCGCTCCTGGCGCATAGCGGCCCTCGAACTCTGGACGGGTGAATGTCCGCAATGGGTCGAATGTCCCCGTTGGGTCAGCGCCGGAAACTCGCCGTTCCGGGGAGTGACACTCCGGACCGGTCAACGGCGAGAAACCGGAACAGACCTAACGACCGCTCCTGGAGCAATTCGGACGTGAGGCGCCCCCTCACTGACTGCCCACGGCCATAATTCATTGGCTCCTGTGCAGAGGGCAATACTCTTCGAGGAGGCTGCCTAGGCCCGCTCCTAAACCGGTGCAACTGTGGCGCGCGCCATGAGGTTCGGCGAGGCCGGGTGGCAGTTCCCAGTGAAAACGTTTTGGGAACCATCAATGGGCGGACTGGGAACCGACAAATTCGTTCCAGATCAACAGGGTAACGGCGAGATTCCCAGAGTTCCCACGGTTCCCAGAGAATTACAGTATACATCACATTGCGCAGGCCCTCCGCGGTGGCGGATGCTTGGCCCTAGGCTGGGCCGCCTAGGCCCGCTGGGCGGTAAAATCGGTCATGTTAGACGCCAAGCCCTTTCCCTCCAGAATTGCGGCCACTTGAGCTCCCCAAGCCGTGATCGCCGCCTTGCGCTCGGGCCGATACTCGTGGCGTTGGTAGACGCCCACGAGACCACTTTGCGCTCCCGAGACGTGGTTGAGCACGCGCTCCACAACGTGCGGCGCGAAGCCGAGGGCGGCCATGCCGGTCGCGGCGGTGCGCCGGAAATCGTGAATCCGCCAGTCCGGAAGGTCCTCGGCGGGCGGGTCCTGACCGGCCTTTGTCGCATCCTCGCGCCGCAGGGCTTCGACGGTGGAGTCGAGCCTGCGCTTGACCGCTGAGAACCCCCGGATCGCGCCTTCGCCCCTAGCAGGGAAAAGGTAGGACTCGTTCCGGCGCAGCTTCTGGACGGCCTCGATGATCGTCACGGCCTCGGGGGACAGGTCCAGCTCGTGGGCCTGTTTGTTCTTCGCCCGCTCGGCCGGGATGCGCCAGCGGGCGGCGGCTATGTCTAGCTCGGCCCACGTCATGCCGGCGACTTCCGCGCGGCGCTGGCCGGTCAGGATCATAAGCTTGAAGGCCGTCCCGAACGGATAGCCGATGGCGTCGGCGGCCCGCCATATCAGCAGCAGTTCGTCGGCGCTTAGCACGCGGTCGCGGGCCTCGGGCCTCGGCGGGGCCTTCACATTGGCGCAGGGCGAGACGGCGATCTTGTCGCCCTCAACGCACCAATCGAAGAATGGGCGCAGTTCGGCGAAGGTGGATCGGGCGACGGCGGGCGAACGCTGGGCGATGGCCTCCAGCAGATCGGCCACGTCGGCGCGGCGGATTTCGGAGATATGGCGCTGCCCCCATGTGGCGACCGGGCCGTGACGCAACAGGCGGGCGGCCTCGCCGCCGCTGCGGCGCTTGGCCAGACGGCGGGCGATGTAGAGTTCCGCCTGGGCCTCCACCGTCTCTAGCGCCCGGCGTTCGGCCTCGCGGGCACTGGCGGCCTCGGCCTCCTGGGCGTCGAGCTTGGCCAGGTGCTCGGCCTCTCGCTTGGCGGCAAGGTCGGCGAAAGGGTCTTGTTGCCCGTCAACGTCGGCAAGGATGCGGCGAGCTTTGGCGCGGGCCTTCGTGGCGTTCCACAGCGTTCCATCATGCTGGCCGATGGTGATCCGGCGAGTCTTCGACGGCTGACCGGGAACGGTCTTTGCCCGGTATTGCACGAGGTAGAGGCGGGTTGCCGGCCTGTCAGCGGCACCCTTCGGCGTGACGCGAAGCCCGAAACGCGGGAGGGCGGTGTCCCACACATAGGTGTCGCGCTCGCCGGCCTCGATGCTTTCGACCAGACCGTCCGTGAGCTTCGCTTTTGCCATGGGGTGCTTATCCAGATCGGGAGCTGAATAACTACTGGATAAGCACTGGATAAGCAATTTCCCGAACATAGACAGCGGCGCAGGCCGTCGCCCAGAATTACACACCGTAGACAAGTGCAGCTAAATCAATCTACTAAGGCGGCTCTCGGGAAAGGGTGGGTAAGCGCATATGACCGTAGGTCGGTTTAATTTCCTGAGAGGAGGTCAGGGGTTCAATTCCCCTCGGCTCCACCAGGAACCTTCCAGGGTCAAAGGCCAGTGGCGATTTCGCCGGCCTCTGACGGGGCCGGCGGGCCGGACTCGGATGACATGCGGATGGCTAGGGGGCGTTGGCGCCCTTCAGTTCCAGCGCGCGGGAGATCTCCCGCCAGTCCACGAGCTTGAAGTTCTGCCGGGCTCCGGTCGAGCCCTCGTCCACATCGTCCTGCACGACCACCAGGCCGCCCTCGAAGGCGCCGGCCGGGCCGCCGATCGCCGCCACACCATCGGCGCCTGTCACGGCGTCAATCCTGCCGCTGGCGACGACGCTGAACCGCCCGCGGGTTCTGAGCCCTGAGCCCTAGTGCGCGTCGTCCCAGTTGGCGGCGGCGCGGGCTTCGACGACCAGGGGCACGGAGATCGACAGGGCCGGCTCGGCCGCCCGCTCCATGATCCGCCGCGCCACCGCGATCACCGCATCGGCCTCGGCCTCGGGCGCCTCGAAGATCAGTTCGTCGTGCACCTGCAGCAGCATCCGGGCCGACAGCCCGGCGTCGCGCAGCGCCTGCGGCATGCGGATCATGGCGCGGCGCATCACGTCGGCGGCGGCGCCCTGGATCGGGGCGTTGATCGCGGCCCGGTCTCCGAACGAACGCTCGGCCTGGGAACGGCCCTGGGCGGCGGGGATGTGGACCTTGCGGCCGAAGATGGTGGTGACGAAGCCCTCGGCGCGGACCTGGCGGGTCATGCGGTCCATGTAGGTGCGGATGCCGGGGAAGCGCTCGAAGTAGGTCTTGATATAGGCGCCGGCCTCTTCCCGGGGGATCGACAGCTGGTTGGCGAGGCCGAAGGCCGAGATGCCATAGACGATGCCGAAGTTGATCGCCTTGGCGCGGCGTCGCGTCTCGGCAGGCATGCCCTCGATGGGCACGCCAAACATCTCCGAGGCGGTCATCGCATGGATGTCGAGGCCGTCGGCGAAGGCCTGCCTCAGCTGCGGGATGTCGCCGATATGGGCCAGCAGGCGAAGCTCGATCTGCGAATAGTCGGCGCTGATCAGCACATACCCCGGCTCGGCGATGAAGCACTTGCGGATCTTTCGGCCCTCTTCCGTGCGGATCGGGATGTTCTGCAGGTTGGGGTCGGAGGAGGCGAGGCGGCCGGTGGTGGCTGCGGCCAGGGAATAGGATGTGTGGACGCGGTGGGACTTCGGATCCATCGCGGCGACGAGGTTGTCGGTGTAGGTGCCCTTCAGCTTCGAGAGCTGGCGCCAGTCCAGCAGGATGCGCGGCAGTTCGTGGCCCTGGGCGGCCAGTTCCTCGAGCATGGAGGCGTCGGTGGACTGGGCCCCGGTGGCGGTGGTGCGACCGGCGGCCAGACCCATCTCGCCGAACAGGATGTCGCCGATCTGCTTGGGACTGCCCAGGTTGAACGGGCGGCCTGCGACGCGGTGGGCCTCGACCTCGAACTCGGCCATGCGGACGGAGAAGTCGTTGGACAGCTGGCGCAGGCGGTCGGGGTCGACCTTCACGCCGGCCAGCTCCATGTCGACCAGCACCCGGGGCATGGGCCGTTCCAGGGTCTCGTAGACGGTGGCCAGCTTCTCGTGCGCCAGCCGGGGTTTCAGATGCTCCCAGATGCGCAGGGTGACGTCTGAATCCTCGGCCGCGTAGCAGGTCGCCGCACCCAGCTCGACGTGCTTGAAGCTCTTCTGGGCTTTGCCGGTCCCGGCGACGGTCTTGAAGCTGATCGGCTCGTGGCCCAGCAGCCGCTTCGAAAGCTCGTCCATGCCATGGCTTTTGTGCAGGCCACCCTCCAGGGCGAAGCTGATCAGCATGGTGTCGTCCACCGGCGACACGTCGACGCCGTAGCGGGCGAGGACGGCCAGGTCGTACTTGGCGTTCTGGGCCACCTTGAGGATCGAGGGGTCCTCCAGCAGTGGCTTCAGTCTTGCCATGACCTCGTCGACCGGGATCTGGGTGAGGTCGGCGGGGGCGTCGAGCTGCAGTCCGCCCTCGCCCTCGTTCTCGTGGCCGACCGGGATGTAGCAGGCCTGGCCGGGGGCCACCGCCAGCGAGAGGCCGCACAGATTGGCGCTGGTGGCCGACAGCGCGTCGGTCTCTGTGTCGAAGGCGACGGTCCCGGCGGCGTAGGCGCGTGCGATCCAGGCGTCGAGGGCGTCCAGGTCGCGGACACATTCATACGCGTTGGTGTCGATCGCCGCGTGGCTGGGTGCGGCGGGGGCCTTAGTCTCCGGCGCCGGGGTGGCGGCGACGGTGATGCCCGGACCCGCATTCCCGGCCTTTCCGTCGCCGACCCGCCGGGCCAGCGTACGGAATTCCATCAGCTCCAGGAACGCCGACAGCACCGCGGGGTCCGGATCGTCGACCACCAGCTCTTCCAGCGGCGCAGGCAGGGGGGTGTCGCAGTCCAGCTGGACCAGCTGGCGGGACAGGCGGATCTGGTCTGCGAAGTCGATCAGGGTCTGGCGGCGCTTGTCCTGCTTCACCTCGTGGGCGCGGCTGAGCAGCGTGTCGAGGTCGCCGTATTCGTTGATCAGGGCCGAGGCGGTCTTGATGCCGATGCCCGGGGCCCCCGGCACGTTGTCGACCGAATCGCCGCAGAGGGCCTGCACATCGACGACCTTGTCCGGCGTTACGCCGAACTTCTCGGCAACCTGATCAATTCCGATCCTCAGGTTCTTCATGGTGTCGAGCATGAACACCCGCGGGCCGACCAGCTGCATCAGGTCCTTGTCGGACGAGACGATGACCACCTCGCCCCCCAAGTCGCGGACCTTGCAGGCGTAGGCGGCGATGATGTCGTCGGCCTCGTAGCCGGGCAGTTCCAGCGACGGCACGCCGAACGCCCGGGTCGCCTCGCGCACCAGCGGGAACTGCGGCACCAGGTCTTCCGGCGCCGGCGGGCGGTGGGCCTTGTACTGGTCGTAGAGCGCGTTGCGGAACGTCTTCTCGGAATGGTCGAACACCACGGCCAGGTGGGTGGGGGCATCGGCGGACGTCTTCATGTCCACCAGCAGCTTCCAGATCATGTTGCAGAAGCCGGCCACCGCGCCGACCGGCACGCCGTCCGACTTGCGGGTCAGCGGCGGCAGGGCGTGGAAGGCCCGGAAGATGAAGCCCGAGCCGTCCACCAGGTAGAGCCGGATCGCCGGTCCGTCCTGGGTGTGGTCGCGGGGGATATCGGCCAGCGTCGGCTCGGCGGCGTCGAGAGTGTCGGTCATGGCCGCAGGATAGGACGGGCCGCGCGACAGGTCATCCGCTTCCCGGCGCGATTGCGAGGTCGGCCAAGGACCCCTAGGTGAAGCCCATGAGGCTCGCCCTGGACCCGACCGCCGCGCCCGCGCCGCCCGCCCAGCGGCGTGTGACCGTGTGGTTCGACGGCGATTGCCCGCTGTGCGTGCGTGAGATCGCCCTGTTCCGGCGCCTCGACCGGCGGGGCGCGATCGCCTTCGTCGAGGTTGGCGGCGACGGAACCTGCCCGCTGGACCGCGAGACCCTGCTTGCCCGCTTCCATGCGCAGGAAGCGGGCGGGACGATCGTGTCCGGCGCCGCGGCCTTCGCGGCCATGTGGCGGGCAATCCCGGTTCTGCGGCCGATGGGCGAGCTGGCGCGGACGCCGGCCCTGCTCTGGCTGCTGGAACGCCTCTACCGCCTGTTCCTGCGCCTGCGCCCGACGCTGCAGGTCATCGTCGGGCGTATCGCGCCCCTGAAGGAGACCCGCCGATGAGCGTCGACCCCGATCCGCGCCGCACGCCCCGCGTGGTGCTGGTCTACGGCCTGCTGGGGCTGAGCGGATTCCTGCTGCCTCCGCTGGCCGGCGCGCTGTTTCCGGCCTGGCGCGAGATCGCGGCGGGCGTGCTGGCCGCCTATGCGGCGCTGATCCTGTCGTTCCTCGGTGGCGCGCGCTGGGGGCTGGCGGTGTCGCGGCCCTCTCCGTCGCCGCTGACCGTGTCGCTGGCCATGCTGCCGACCCTCTACGCCCTGGCGATGCTGGCGCTGCCGGAGCGCGAGCGCGCGCTGCAGTTCGCCGGCCTCGCCGCGGGGCTGGCGCTGCAGTGGATGTGGGATGTCCGCGCCGCGGCGCTGCCGGGCTGGTACCCGACGCTCCGGACCCTGCTGAGCGCCGGCGCCCTGGCCGGACTTGCCGCCGGGCTGGCCCTGCTGGTCTAGCTGAACCGCTTCTGCAGCGCCGGGGCGCCTTCGCCCGCCGCGAGCAGGGCGGCGACGTCGCCGGTGGCCACGAAGGCGGCGGCGGCGCGGGCGAGGGGGGCGAAGGCGGTGCGGAAGATCGCCGTCCCCGCGCTCAGCCGGCGCGCGCCCAGTGCGGCCAGCCCTGCCGCATCCGGCACGCCCGGCCAGGCGATGACGTTCAGCGGCAGCGGGATCGCCTCGGCCAGACGACGGATCAGCTCCTGTTCGACCGCGGCGGGCACGAACACGCCACTGGCGCCGGCGTCGGCATAGAGCCGGCCCCGCCGGATCGCCTCGGCCTCGGCGGCGTCGCCGGCGACCAGGTTCTTCAGATAGATGTCGGTGCGGGCATTAATGAAGAGTGGCACGCGGGTGCGGTCGGCGGCGGTGCGCGCCGCCTGGATCTTGCGCGCGTGCAGGTCGGGGTCCCGCCCGCCGTCCTCGAAGTTGATCCCCACGGCGCCGGCCTCGATCACCCGGGCGATGTTGTCGACCAGTTCGCCCAGATCGTCGGTGAACCCGCCCTCGAAATCGCAGGTGACCGGCACGTCCACCACCCGGACGATGTCGGCGACCATGGCGCAGGTGGTCTCCACCGCCAGCACGTCGCCGTCGGGATAGCCGTGCGCCCAGGCGACGGCGGCCGAGGAGGTGGCGATGGCCTTGGCGCCCGCGTCGGCGATCACCGCCGCGCTGGCGGCGTCCCAGGCGTTGGGCAGCACCAGAACCTCGGGTCCCTTGTGCAGCTGGTGGAACAGTTCGGCCCGGGCGATCTGGGACATGGCGTGACTCCGTGTTTCGGCGATCCTAGCCCACAGGACGCGGATGGGGAGCCGGGTGTGACACGGTGATCGCGGAATCCGGACCCCGACAGCGACCGGTTCGCGCAACCCCGGAAGCACGCTAAGACCCGGCGGTGACCGCCTGCGCCCTGACCCGACTGACCCTGACCGACTTCCGGTCCTATGCGACGGCGGAGCTGGCGCTGGACGGCCGGCCCGTGTGGCTGGCCGGGCCGAACGGGGCGGGCAAGACCAACCTGCTGGAGGCGGTGAGCTTCCTGATCCCGGGACGCGGCCTGCGCGGTTCCAGCCTGGCCGAGGTGGGCCGACGCCTTCCGGGCGAGGCGACGGGGCGGGCGTGGGCCGTCGCCGTCACCGTGAGGTCGAGCGAGGGCGAGACCCGGCTGGGCACGGGCGTCGAGACCGCCGGCGCCGTCCGCCGCGCCGTCCGCGTCGAGGGCGAGACCGTGGCCCCGGGCCGGCTGTCGGAGCACACCCGTCAGGTCTGGCTGACTCCGGCGCAGGACCGGCTGTTCCTCGAAGGCGCGGCCGACCGCCGCCGGTTCTTCGACCGGCTGGTGTTCGCCGCCGAGCCGCTGCACGCCGCCCACGTCCAGGCCTACGAGAAGGCGCTGCGCGAGCGGATGCGCCTGCTCACCGACGGCCCCCCCGATCCGGCCTGGCTGGATGCGCTCGAGACGCGGCTGGCCGAGGCCGGCGCGCTGATGGCCACGGCGCGGGCGCGGACGCTGGCCGCCCTGACCGCCGAGATCGCCACCCGGGGCGAACGGCCGTTCCCGCAGGCGCGGCTGTCGCTGACCGGAGCCTGGGAACAGATGGCGGCGGACGGGGCCCACCTGACCGACATCGAGGCCCAACTGGGCAAGGCGCTGGCCGGCGCCCGCGACCGCGACGCTGCCGCCGGACGCGCGCTGACCGGTCCCCATCGGGGCGACCTGTCGGTGATCCACGTGGAGAAGGACCGCGCCGCCGCCGAATGCTCCACCGGCGAGCAGAAGGCCCTGATCCTCAACCTGGTGCTGGCCCAGGCCGCCCGGCTGGCCCGCTCACCCGACGCCCCCGCGCCGATCCTGCTGCTGGACGAGGTGGCCGCCCACCTCGACGCGCGCCGCCGCGCGGCCCTGTTCGACGAGATCGAGGCGCTGGGCCTGCAGGCCTTCCTGACCGGGACGGACGAGATGCTGTTCGAGGGGCTGGCGGGCCGGTCTCAGGGGTTCCGGGTGGATGGGGCGGGGCTGACGGGGATGGGCTGAGGGGCGGAAAACCCCACTCTTCGTTTCCCCCGGACCGGCGGCTGCTGCGGCGTCGAAACATGTGCAGAATCAGCCCCAAGCCCTATATAGAGACCCATAGATTCCCAGGCTCCGCGCGCGGCGCGGGGACGGTCATCAGGCGCTTCCGGACTTGACGGTCCGGCCTCTCTGCAAGGCGCCTCAGCTGGACGCAAAATGAGCGACGAAACCCAAGTCCCCGACAATACGCCCGAGAACAACGGGCAGGCCGAGTACGGCGCGGAATCCATCAAGGTTCTCAAGGGCCTGGACGCCGTGCGCAAGCGGCCGGGGATGTACATCGGCGACACCGACGACGGCTCGGGCCTGCACCACATGGTCTATGAGGTGGTCGACAACGCCATCGACGAGACCCTGGCCGGCTGGGCGACGCGGGTCGAGGTGATCCTGAACGCCGACGGCTCGGTGACGGTCACCGACGACGGCCGCGGCATTCCTGTGGACATTCACGAGGGCGAGGGCATCTCGGCGGCCGAGGTCATCATGACCCAGCTGCACGCCGGCGGGAAATTCGACCAGAATTCCTACAAGGTCTCCGGCGGCCTGCACGGCGTGGGCGTGTCGGTGGTGAACGCCCTGTCGTCGTTCCTGAAGCTGAAGATCTATCGGGGCGGCAAGTCCTACGAGATGGAGTTCCGGCACGGGGATTCCGTGGCGCCGCTGAAGGAAACCGGCGACGCGCCGCTGCGCGAGAACGGGGAGTTCCTGTCGGGCACCGAGGTCACCTTCCTGCCCTCGACCGAGACCTTCGCCTTCATCGACTTCGACCTGAAGACGCTGGAGCACCGCCTGCGCGAGCTGGCCTTCCTGAACTCGGGCGTGACCATCTGGCTGAAGGACCTGCGCGGGCCCGAGCCGACGGAAGAGGTGATGCACTACGAGGGCGGCATCGAGGCCTTCGTGCGCCACCTCGACAAGGCCAAGACCCCGCTGATGAAGGCGCCGATCGTGGTGCGCGGCCGCCGCGAGAACGTGGAGCTGGACCTGTCGCTCTGGTGGAACGACGGCTACCACGAGAACGTCCTGTGCTTCACCAACAACATCCCCCAGCGGGACGGCGGGACGCACCTGGCCGCCTTCCGCTCGGCGCTGACGCGGATCATCACCAGCTACGCCGAGAGCTCCGGGACGGCGAAGCGCGAGAAGGTCTCGGTGACTGGCGAGGACGCCCGCGAGGGCCTCACCTGCGTGCTGTCGGTCAAGGTTCCGGATCCGAAGTTCTCGTCGCAGACCAAGGACAAGCTGGTCTCCTCGGAAGTGCGCCCGGCGGTCGAGGGCCTGGTCGGCGAAGGCCTGGCGTCCTGGTTCGAGGAACACCCCGTCGAAGCCAAGATGATCGTCCAGAAGATCGCCGAGGCCGCCGCCGCTCGCGACGCCGCGCGCAAGGCCCGCGAACTGACCCGGCGCAAGTCGGCGCTGGATATCTCGTCCCTGCCCGGCAAGCTGGCCGACTGTTCGGAGAAGGACCCGGCGAAGTCTGAGATCTTCCTGGTAGAGGGCGATTCCGCCGGCGGCTCGGCCAAGCAGGCCCGCAACCGCGAGAACCAGGCGATCCTGCCGCTGCGCGGCAAGATCCTCAATGTGGAGCGCGCCCGCTTCGACCGCATGCTGGGCTCGGACCAGATCGGCACCCTGATCATGGCGCTGGGCGCCGGGATCGGCCGCGACGAGTTCGACATCAACAAGCTGCGCTACCACAAGATCGTCATCATGACGGACGCCGACGTCGACGGCGCCCACATCCGGACCCTGTTGCTCACCTTCTTCTACCGGCAGATGCCGGAGGTGATCGAGCGCGGCTATCTCTATATCGCCCAGCCCCCGCTCTATAAGGCGTCGAAGGGCAAGTCGGTCCGATACCTGAAGGACGACGCCGAGCTCGAGATCTACCTGATCGACGAGGGCGTCGACGGGGCGACCCTGGACCTGTCGTCCGGCGAGCGCCTGACCGGCGCCGACCTCCTGGCCCTGGTGCAGACGGCCCGCGGGGCGAAGGCCAATGTCGAGCGGCTGGCCGCCCGCGCCCCGGTGTTCGCCATCGAGCAGGCGGCGCTGTCCGGCCTGCTGGCTGAGGGCGGCGACGTGGCCGCCGCGGCCACCCGCTTCAACCTCTATGCCGAAGAGGGCGACGGCCCCTGGACCGGCGAGAAGGCGGCGACCGGCGGCTATGTGTTCTCGCGCGTGAAGCGCGGCGTGTCGGAAAAGGTGGTGCTGGACGAGATCCTGCTGAACGCCGCCGACGCCCGGCGACTGGCGGAACGCTCGAAGGAACTGGCCGAGGTGTTCGCCGGCCGGGCCACCTTCACCCGCCGTGACCGCACGACGACCGTTCGCGGGCCCATCGACCTGATGAACGCGGTGATGGACAGCGGCCGCCGCGGCCTGTCGATCCAGCGCTACAAGGGCCTGGGCGAGATGAACGCCGAACAGCTGTGGGAAACCACCCTGGACGTGGAAGCCCGCACTCTGCTGCAGGTGCGCGTGAACCACGCCGACGACGCCGACGACATGTTCACCCGGCTGATGGGCGATCTGGTCGAACCGCGCCGCGAGTTCATCCAGGAGAACGCGCTCGACGCCGAGGTCGACGTTTAGCGCCCCTGGCTTTGCCCAGGGTAGAGCCGGCCTCGCCCCACCGGGGAAAGTGATGTCGGCCCACGTGGAAGCGATCTAGTCCCACCCCCGGGGGCGGCATGCGGCGATCTTGCCGCGGCTCAACCACGGGGTGTTTTTCAGATGAAGCGTTCACTTCTTGCCGCCACGGTGGCGGCGATCGTCCTGGGCGGGGCCAGCGCCCAGGCCGCCGTCATCGACTTCGAGACCGGCCTGAACGGCCTGCAGGCAAACGGGCATCCGGAACTGACCTTCGGCAGCTTCCTGGGCAACAATGGCGGCGTCGTTGTTGGCGATTTCGGCGAGCAGGGCGACGGTCAGTCGCTGCTCATCGGCGGCGACTCCGACGGCGACTATCTGACGGGCCAGTTCAACGACGGGACCCACACGAGTCTCTCGCTCGATTTCGGCAACGATGACCAAGGCTTCACCAATCTGGGCGACCTGGCGTTGCTGAACCTGTTCCTCGGCAACGTGCAGATCGCCTCGGTCTCGGTCGTTCTCAACCGCGACGACATCATGAACCAGACGATTAGCTACACGGGATCGGCGTTCGACAATTTCACCTTCGCCTACACGAACGCTCAGGGATCGCCGTTCACGGGTGGTGGCAATGTCAGCACTGGCCTGATCGAGATCGTCGACAACGTCACGTTTGACCCCGGCGTGGGCGGCGCGGTGCCCGAGCCTGCGACCTGGGCGCTGATGATCGGCGGCTTCGGCCTTGCCGGCGCGACGCTCCGTCGCCGCCGGACGATCACCGCCTGATCCATCGTCGGATCATCCGACCGTCAGACGCCGCCTGTCGCAAGACAGGCGGCGTTCTGCGTTGGTCCTGTAAACCCTCTCTCCCGAGAGGGCCGGGGGAATTTTAACCATGCTGCACCCCCTCGAAGAGAAAGTGGTTACGGAGAATTTAACGGCGGCGCATCTGTTTCCGCGAACGGCCTTGCCTCGGGGGCGGCGGGCCGAAACGCGCAGGTCCTGAACCTGCAAAAGGGGACAAAGATGAAAAAACTCAACCTGATGGTTGCCGCGGCGACCGCCGTCGTCGCTCTGGGCATGGCCGGCTCCGCCGGCGCCGTGGACTATGCCTACATGACCGGGAGCACTCTGCCGTGGGACCAGTCCACCAATGAGGACGCCATGAACGCGGCGTTCGGGTCCGGCGCCTGGAACGGCTTCCACGGCTTCGATAACTCGGTCTTCACGGCGGGCTACGCCTTCATCTACCTCGATGGCAGCGACCAGACGACGGGCGAGATCAACACCTTCCTTGGCGCGAACCTCTCGAACCTTGAGACCTTCGTGTCGTCCGGCGGCCGCGTTCTGCTGAACATCGCCCGCAATACGGACTTCGGCACGACCCTCACGGGCTTCGGCACCAGCATTGCCGGGGACAGCAGCTACAATCTGGCTTCGAGCAGCGCCGACCTGACGACAGATGGCGTCGCCGCCGGTCTCGACCTCAATGGCGCCGGGACCAGCTTCGGCGGCGGCTACTTCTCGCACGACGTCGTGAGCGGCGTGGACGTCTGCTACATCTCCGGCTCTGCCGGCTGCGTCTTTGGCGCGGTCACGGAAGGCCTGTTTGTCGGCGGCCAGACCACGACCAACTTCCACAGCGGCAGCGATCCGTTCCAGCTGCGCGTCAACGAACTGAACCTCGCCGCGACCGGCGCGGTGAACGTCGGCGGCGCGGTGCCGGAGCCGGCGACCTGGGCGCTGATGATCGGCGGCTTCGGCCTCGCCGGCGCGGCGCTGCGTCGTCGCCGGGTGGTTGCCGCCTAAGACTTACCGGACAGTCCGGACCTGGAACGCCGCCCGTCGCGAGACGGGCGGCGTTTTCCGTTTCAGCCCTCGAAGCCGCTGACCAGGTCCAGCACCGCCTGGCCGTAGTGGGCGAGCTTGGCCTCGCCGACACCGTTGACTCGCTCCAGCGCCGCGCGGCCGGTGGGCTTGACCATGGCGATCTCGGTGAGCGTACGGTCGCTGAAGATCACATAGGGCGGCACGTGCTGGGCCTTGGCCTGGGCGGTCCGCCAGGCGCGCAGGGCCTCGAACAGCGGCTGGTCGGCGGGCGGCAGGGCGACCGCCGCATCCCGGGTCCGGCGGCTCTTGCGCCCGGCGCGGGGTCCGTCCTCGGCGCCCTCGGGATGCCTGCGCATCATCACCCGCTGCTCGCCGCGGAACACGGCCCGCACGGCCTCGGCGTCCCCGACCCCCACCAGCGGGCGGCCGTCGTTGGGATCCTCGCGCAGCAGGCCCTCGAACAGCAACTGCTCGCAGAGGTCGCGCCACTGGGTCGCCGACAGCTCCTGGCCGATGCCCCAGGTGGAGAGCGAGGATTCCTGCGCGCTCACGTCCTTGGTCTTGCCCAGCAGATGGTCGACCAGCCGGCCCCGGCCATAGCGACCACCGAGGCGCGCGGCGGCGGACAGGGCCTTCTGGGCCGGAAGGGTGGCGTCGATGGTCTCCACCGTCCCGGTGCAGAGGTCGCACTGGCCACAGGCCTCGACGCCCTCCTCGCCGAAGTAGCGGCGCACCGTGGCGGCGCGGCAGCCGGCGCCGTCCAGCAGGGTGTAGAGCTGGCGGACCTTGCGGACCTGGACCTGCTTGACCGCGTCATCCATCTCGCGCTCGGAGATGCGGCGCAGCGCCCAGGCCATGTCGGCGGCCCCGTACAGGGTGATGCCCTCGGCAGGCTCACCGTCGCGTCCGGCGCGGCCGATCTCCTGCCAGTAGGCCTCGATGGAGCCCGGCGGGTCAGCGTGGATCACGAAGCGCACGTCCGGCTTGTCGACCCCCATGCCGAAGGCGATGGTCGCCACCATCACCGCCGCGTCCGCCTCGAGGAATTCGGTGAGCCGGGTCTCGCGCAGGCGGCGGTCGAGGCCGGCATGGTAGGCGACGGCGGGGACGCCCGCGGCGCGCAGGGCCTCGGCCAGCTTCTCGGTCTTGTCGCGCGAGCCGGCATAGACCACGCCCGACCGGCCCGGCCGGGCGGTGACCAGCTCGACCACCCGCTTGTCGGCGCCGCGCTTGCGCTCGGCCGAGAGGATCAGTTCGGGCCGGGCGAAACTGGCCACGAACTCGCGGTCGTCCTGCAGGCGCAGCTCGGTGCGGATATCCTCGCGGGTCCTGGAGTCTGCGGTGGCGGTGACCGCGAGGCGCGGTACGCCGGGGAACAGGTCGGCCAGGCGGCCCAGCATCCGGTACTCGGGCCGGAAATCGTGGCCCCACTGGCTGACGCAGTGGGCCTCGTCGATGGCGATCAGCGACAGCGGAATGCGGCTCAACCGGTCCTGCATCCACGGCTGCATCAGGCCTTCGGGCGAGATGTAGAGGATGTCGAGCTCGCCGGCGTCGATCCGCCGCCAGGTCTGGGCCTTTTCCTCGGGCTCGATGTTGGAATCCAGGCGAGCCGCCGCGACACCCGACTGGACGAGCGCGGCGACCTGGTCGGTCATCAGGGCGATCAGCGGCGAGACCACGAGGCCGAGGCCCGGGCGGATCAGGCTGGGGATCTGGTAGCAGAGGCTCTTGCCGCCACCGGTCGGCAGGACGGCCAGCGCATTGCGGCCGGCCAGAACCTCGGCGATCACCTCGGCCTGCAGGCCCCGGAAATCGGCGTGGCCGAACGTGCGGCGCAGGATTTCCCGGGCAGTGTCCAGCGGCGGGACTTCGGCTTCGGCGACGGCAAGCGACATCGGGCCTTTATGGGGCTGACTCGCCCCCGGCGCCATGTGGCGTTCCGGCTTTTCCCCTGCGGATCTAGCTCTGTTTCACGGTCTTGTTGGAGAAGCCGGCGATCCGCGCCTGCATGTCCGGGCCGCGGCCCTCGCCCCGGAAGATCTCGTGGGCCAGGCCTTCCGACTGGGTCATGCCGTCGGTCTCGCGCAGCAAGCGCTTGTTGGCCCGGTGACTGAACCAGGAGTTGGCGAGGATCTGGGCGGCGAGCGCATCAAGCCGGGCGTCGAACTCGGCGTCGGGCACACAGATATCGGCCAGGCCGATCTCGGCGGCTTCCCGCCCGCCGACCGTGCGGCAGGTGAACATCAGCTCGCGCGCCCGATAGGTTCCGACCCGGCGCGGCAGGCGCTGGCTCATGCCCCAGACCGGGGTCAGGGCCCACTTGGCATGGGTATCGGCCATCTTCGCCCCTTCGGCGGCAAGGATGATGTCGCCGGCCAGCGCCAGTTCCAGGGCCCCGGTGTAGCAATGCCCGTGAACCGCGCTGATCACCGGCTGCGGCAGGTTGGCCAGGCGCTCGATCACCTTAGACTGGTAGAAGGGCTCGGGCAGTTTCTCGCCGGTGGAGATGTCGCCGAGGTCGTGCCCGGCCGAGAAGCATCGTCCGGCGCCGCGCAGGATCACCAGCCCCACCGTCTCGGTCTCCGTGGCCAGGGCCCGCACATGGGCGTCCAGCTCGACGAAGACCTCGACGTTCAGCGCGTTCAGCTTGTCGGGGCGATTGAGGGTGAGGGTGGCGCAGCCGTCGCGGTCGGTGCGCAGGACAAGCTGGCTCATGCGGTGGCGTCCATTCGGCTGATGGTGAGCTTGCTGGCCCAGTGGCTGCCCATGCGGTTGACGAACTGCGCGGGCCGCTCGGCCAGGACTTCGGTCTCCAGCCAGAGGCGCTTCAGGTGGCGGATCTTGCCGGCGGCGCGGTCGTCCTCATAGGCGGTGCGGCCGTGCAGCACGTGGTAGTTGTTGATGAACTGCATGTCGCCGGGCTGGAAATCCATGATCACGGAATAGTCGCCGCCCTCGGCCTGGTCCTGCATCCAGGCCAGGGCCTCAATGGCCTTTTCCGTCAGACGCGGGGCGTCGGCGTGGCGCTGGGAGGCCAGGATGTAGGGCCGGATCAGCCGCACGAACAGCCGGTCGCCGTGGCAGGTGAACACCGGCATCAGGTACCAGCCGGGCTTCCCGGGCGCCTGTTCGCCCCGGTAGTCGAAGGGCTGGGGCTTGTAGAGCTCGGCGGCGAGGTCCGGGCGCTCGCGGACCAGCCGGTTGTGCAGGGCCACCGAGTTGCAGACCGCCGACAGCCCGCCGGAGATGCCGGTCTGCAGGCACATCAGGCCCACGAGGTCCGAGCCGTCGCAGTGGAAGTCGAGGCCGACGAGGCCGATCTCGTTGCCGCGCGAGGTAGGGTCGCCCGGCGCCTTGCCGTGGTCAGTGACATCGCCCAGCAGATGGCCCTTGGCGTTCTGCGGCCAGGGTCTGCCGAGATGCGCGCCGATGCCCCAGTAGGCCAGGCTCATCTGGTCGTTGGTCCAGCGGTCGCGGGGCAGGCCGCGCAGGCGTACGAAGCCGCGCCCGTCGATCAGCTCGCGCTCGATGACCTTCAGGCGTGGCCCGAGTGTCGGCAGCGGGAACTGGGCCTTGCCGATCTCCATGAAATTGTCCGAGACGCCCTGGGCGTGGGCGACAGCGGCCTCCAGTTCCGCCACCTCGGCGGAGGAAAGCATCTCGGTCCACTGCGCGGGGTCGGAGACCCCTGCGGCGTCCCATTCGCAGGCGGTCTCCAGGACCTGGGGGGTGAAGTCGGACGTCACGGCGTTCATGTCGGAGCCCCTATTCCGCCGCCAGAGCCGTCGGGGCGGACTGTGCGCCGCGCAGCAGGCGGCCGGGGAGGGCGTCGGTGGGCGTCCCGTCGCGATAGGTGACCTGACCGGCGACGAGGGTGGCTGTGTACCCCTCGGCCCTCTGGATCAGTCGCCGCCCGCCGGTGGGCAGGTCATAGGCGACCTGCGGCGCCAGCAGCTTGAGCCGGTCATAGTCGATCACGTTGAGGTCGGCGCGATAGCCCTGTGCCACCAGCCCGCGGTCATAGAGGCCCACCAGTTCGGCGGTGTCGCGGCACTGGGCCTTGACCATCTGTTCCAGCGGCAGGCGAGCGCCCCGGGTGCGATCACGGGTCCAGAAGGCGATGTTGGTGGTGGGGAAGCTGCCGTCGCAGATCATGCCGACGTGCGCGCCCCCGTCCGACAGGCCCGGCACGACCTGCGGATGGTTCAGGAAGTCGACCACGTGATCGAGGTCGCCGGTCGCATAGTTGAGGAACGGCAGGTAGAGCATGCCGCGCCCGCCGTTCGACAGCATGTGGTCCAGCGCCACCTCGGCGGGCTCGCGGCCCTCTCGCGCGGCGATGGCGGCGACCGTCTGCTCCCGGGTCGGCTCATAGTCGGGCTCCGCGCCCATCAGGAACATCATTTCCCAGTTGCGCGGCTGGGTGTTTGCGAAGCCGCGGGCGTCGGCCCCGGGATCGGCCAGGAGGCGGGCGCGGAACGCCGGGTCGCGCAGCGCCGCCACCCGGGCGTCGAAGGGCTGGTCCCGGATCTCGTGATAGACCGGGTGCTGGCTGAAGGGGTTCATGGTCAGTTCGAGGCCGAACAGCACGCCCACAGGCCGCGTCGCCGCCTGTCCCTTGATCGGCAAGCCCTCGGCGGCCGCCTCCGAGAGCCAGTTCAGCATCGTCTGGTAGCTCTGCGGCTGGCGCGGGCTCTGCACCAGGCTGAACGAAAGCGGCCGGCCTGACCTGGCGACGATCCGCTTCATCATCGCGAACTCCTCGGCCCCGCCGCTGAAGTCGGAAACGAACTGCAGCACACCCCTGCCTGCGGCGGCCATGCCCATGGCGATGCCGGTCAGCTCGTCCTCGCCGGCGGTCAGGGTGGCGATGGGCGAGCCGTCCGACGAACGGTGGTTCAGGGTGCGCGAGGTGCCGAAGCCGATGGCGCCGGCCTCCATCGCCCGCTTCGCCAGCGCGGCCATGGCGTTGATGTCAGCCTCAGTGGCAGGCTCGCGGTTCACGCCCCGCTCGCCCATGACGAACACGCGAAGCGCCGCGTGCGGCAGCTGGCTGGCGATGTCGACGTCGAAATGCCGTTTCGCCAGGCTGTCGAGGTATTCGGGATAGCTCTCCCAGTCCCACGGCAAGCCCTCGGACAGCACCGGGAAGGGAATGTCCTCCACGCCTTCCATCAGCTGGATCAGGCGGTTGTGGTCCTCCGGTCGGCAGGGGGCGAAGCCGACACCGCAGTTGCCCATGACCACGGTGGTGACCCCGTGCCAGGACGAGGGCTGCATGCGCCCGTCCCAGGTCGCCTGGCCGTCATAGTGGGTGTGAACATCGACGAAGCCGGGGGTGACCAGCTTGCCGCGGGCATCGATCTCCTCGGCGCCCGAGCCGGCGACCCTGCCGACGGCGGCGATCCGGCCGTCCCTGACCGCGACGTCAGCCTCGAAGGCGGCGCCGCCCGATCCGTCCACGACGGTCCCGCCGCGGATGACGAGGTCGAATGCCCTGTCCATGGAGCCTCCCAAAGCTCTTGTTGTGTCTTCTGTTTTCCGGAGTTTGCGGCCGGGGTCCGGCGACGGCAAGGGCCAGGGTCGCCTTACCCATACATGGAGCTTCGCGGGCCGGCGCCGGGGAAGGGGTGGAGAAACTTAACCATGCCGTTTCCGGCCACGTTTACCGCGGATGAGGCCTTGTTCGCGGCAACGACCTTGACTGCAACGGGATGCCCGCCGTGTTCATGACCAGCGAATTCGCGATCGTTTCCATCGATGACGAACTGGCCGCCTTCCTCGCGGACTACGACGCCTATGCCGGCGTCGACGGCCTGATCCCTGTGGAAACCGCGCCGCTCGACGCCGACGCGCCGGTCGGCGATCCCCTGGTCCTCGGCGAAGATGTGGCGGCCCCGTTCGACGGGCAGGACCCTTCGGCAGACGACTCCGACGCCTTCATCCCCATCGACCCGGGCAGCATCGATCCCGACGCGCCGCCGGCCGATCCGGCGCTGGTCGCGACAACCGATCCGCTCGACGCCGGTCCGGTGATCGACCCGATGCTGACCGACGATGGCGCCACCTTCGATCCGGTTGCGGGCGAACCGGCCCCCAGCGATCCGGCGGCCGACGGCGACATCGCTCCGCCGCCCGAGGACGCCGGCCTTTCCGCCGGGGTCGACCCGGCGGCCGATCCGGGCCTGGACGCGGGCTCCGACCTGTTCCTCACCTTCGAGGATCTCGATCTGGGTTCGGAACTGGGCGTGCTGATGGTTGGCCGTTCGCTGCACGCGTTCGAATTCAGCAATCTGCCGTAGCGCTCACTCCGGCCGCATGTCCGCGGTCGCGATCGCGCAGCCCCGCAGGGTCTCGCCCGCGACGACCGCCTCGGCGGTCATCGGATAGCGCCGGTCACTCATTCCGTCCGAACAGTCGCCTGCTTTCAG
This sequence comes from Pseudomonadota bacterium, assembly GCA_963205005.1. GTDB lineage: Bacteria > Pseudomonadota > Alphaproteobacteria > Caulobacterales > Caulobacteraceae > Phenylobacterium. Next base: position 60,572 of record CAUJHW010000119.1, on the reverse strand, counting down.
GATGACGCTCAGGGTCTGACCTTCCGGGGTCCGCGCGGCCCATGCCGCCTGCCCGGACGATATCGCCGCCCCCGGCGCCGTGGCCTCTACCGCGGGCTGGTCGGGCCGGCTCAGCGTCAGACGCGCACCGTCAATCCTGACGGCCCAGAACGGCTCGGTCCCAAGGGCGGTGATCGGCCGGCTGAAATCGCTTGCGGGAGCGACGGACGGAGCAACGACGGGGGCGTCCGCCGGCGGCGCGGCCGGCGCTCCGTTGGGGTCCTGCGGCTGGCAGGCGCCGAGGCCCAGGAGGGCGGGCAGGACGCCGAACAGGGCCACGCGATTCATCCTCTACCTCCACTTAACCGCCTGGGTTCAGGTCCGTTTCAGCGCGCCATGAAAGTCTCGACGGGCTGAGGGAGCCCCAACGGGAATAAGTCGCGACCCAGGCCGTTGTCGATCCGGGTCGGGGCGAGAAACGAGGAATTCATGTCCAAGAACAAGTCTGCAGACGGTCGTGGCCACAAGCCGGAAGATCCCAACGACGACCATGGCGGCGCCCGGAGCTCGGGCGGGTCCACAACCGGTGCTTCCGCCTCATCATCGGCGTCTTCCGGCCGCGGCGGGCGGGACGATCCGCCCGGCGATGATCACGGCAATGATCACGCTGACGATCACGCCGACGATCACGGCGGCCATCGCGATGATTCACCGACCCCGGCGGTCGCCCAGGCCCTCACGGGCACGGACGGCGCAGACCGGCTGCGTGGCGGCGCCGGAAACGATACCCTGTCCGGCGACGCCGGCGACGATCTGCTGCGTGGCGGCAAGGGCGCCGACCTGCTGACCGGCGGAGCCGGCAATGACGTGTTCCGGATCGACGACCGGTCGGCCACCCTGGACGGCCTGGACCGCATCGCCGACTTCACCCACGGCGAGGACAGGATCGTGTTTGACGATGACGATCGCCCGCCGCTCACCGCCGACCACTTTGCCACGGGCACGGCCACCGACTACGCCGACGCCATGGCTCAGGCGAAGCTGCTGATCGGCAGCGGCGACGCCGATGTGGTGGCGATCCAGCTCGGCGCGGACGTGGTCGTGTTCGCGGACGAGAACGAGAACGAGATCGAGGCCGGCGTCCTGCTTGTCGGCCGCAGTCTCTCCGACGTCGCCTTCGACGACTTCGGCTGACGGGGCGCGCCCGCCCGTTTCCCCGACGGACGGGCGCGTTTTCCGCCGCTCACGGCGCAGGGTAGACTCATCAGGCAATGAGTCGCCCCGGCCGCACCTTCTACGAATTCTTTGCCGGCGGCGGCATGGCGCGCATCGGGCTGGGCGAGGCCTGGACCTGCGCCTTCGCCAACGACTTCGACCGGGTGAAGTCGGAGGCCTACAGGGCCAACTTCGCCGATGCGGAGGCCCACTTCCGCCAGGGGGATGTCTGGAACCTGTCGGCCGACGACCTGCCGGGCCGGGCCGATCTCGCCTGGGCTTCCAGCCCCTGCCAGGACTTCAGCCTGGCCGGCGCGCGGGCCGGGCTGGCGGGCGGGCGCTCCTCGGCGTTCTTCGGATTCTGGCGACTGATGGAGGCGCTGGACGACGGCGGCCGCGCCCCGCGCCTGATCGTCATCGAGAATGTCTCCGGCCTGCTGACCTCGCACGGCGGCGCCGACTTCGCGGCCCTGGGCGCGGCCCTGGCGTCGCGGGGCTATCGCTTCGGGGCGCTGGAAATCGACGCGGCGACCGTGCTGCCGCAGTCGCGGCCCCGGGTGTTCGTGATCGCGGCCCGCGAGATCCCCGCGGGCCTGACCGGCGACAGCCCCTTCCATACCCGCGCGGTCCGCGCCGCCCGGGCTGCCCTGCCCGAAGAGCTGGCCCCGCAATGGGTGTGGTGGCGGCTGGCCGCGCCGCCGGCCCGTAACACCGACCTTGCTGCGCTGCTGGAGCCCGACGCGGACGTCCGCTGGCATGGCCCGGCGCAGACCGCCCGGCTGCTCGAACTGATGGGACCGCTGCACCGCGCGCGGCTGGCCTCGCGCCCGGGCCGGGCGGTGGGCGCGGTGTTCCGGCGGACACGCAAGGAAGAGGGCCGCTCGGTCCAGCGGGCCGAGGTGCGCTTCGACGGCGTGGCCGGCTGCCTGCGAACCCCGCGCGGCGGATCCTCCCGCCAGGCGATCGTGGTGGTCGAGGCCGGCGCCGTCCGCAGCCGTCTGGTCACCCCGCGCGAGGCCGCGCGGCTGATGGGCCTGCCAGACAGCTACCGCCTGCCGGCGACGGCGACGGGCGCCCTGCATGTGGCGGGAGACGGCGTCGCGGTTCCGGTGGTCCGCTGGCTTGCGCGGGAGCTGCTGGAGCCGCTTCTCGGGCCTTCCGCGGCCTTGGCGGCCGAGTAAAACTATAAGCGATCGCAAGCCTAGACCGCTTCCAATCCCGATCGGAAGGCTTAGGGTTCGCGGCCAGATATGACCGTAGCCAGAAGGTCCTGTTCCATGGACGACGCCACGCCCGACAAGGTCTACAACGCCGCGCGGTTCCGCCGGTCCGGCCGCGGCCGGATCTACGATTCCGTGCTCGATCTGATCGGCGACACGCCGCTTGTCCGTCTTCCGCACCTGATGGCGGCGCTGAAGCCGAAGGCCGAGGTGGTCGCCAAGCTGGAGTTCTTCAACCCGCTCGCCTCGGTCAAGGACCGCATCGGCGTGGCGATGATCGAATACCTGGAGGCCAAGGGCCTGCTGAAGCCGGGCGGCCGGATCGTCGAGCCGACTTCAGGCAATACCGGCATCGCGCTGGCCTTCGTGGCGGCGGCCAAGGGCTACAAGATCACCCTGGTCATGCCGGAGAGCATGTCGATCGAGCGGCGCAAGATGCTGCTGATCCTTGGCGCGACCCTGGAGCTGACGCCCGCCGAGAAGGGCATGGCCGGCGCCGTGGCCCGCGCCCGGGAGATCGTCGAGGCCACCCCCGGCGCGGTGATGCCGCAGCAGTTCGACAATGTGGCCAACCCGCTGATCCACCGGGTCTCGACCGCCGAGGAAATCTGGAACGACACTGACGGCCGCGTGGATGCGGTGATCTCGGGCGTCGGCACCGGCGGCACGATCACCGGCATCGGCCAGGTGCTGAAGGCCCGCAAGCCGTCGGTGCGCATGGTGGCGGTGGAGCCGCAGGCTTCGCCGATCCTCTCGGGCGGCGCGCCGGGTCCGCACAAGATCCAGGGCATCGGCGCGGGCTTCGTGCCCTCGATCCTCGACCGTGGCGTGATCGACGACATCGTCCAGGTGTCGAACGACGACGCCTTTGAGATGGCCCGACGGGTGGCGCGCGAGGAAGGCATCCCGGTGGGCATCTCGTCCGGCGCGGCGCTGACCGCGGCCTTCGAGATCGCCAACCGCCCGGACATGGCCGGCAAGCTGGTGGTGGCGATCATCCCGAGCTTCGCCGAGCGCTACATCTCCACGGCCCTGTTCGACGGGCTGTGACGCCGACCACCGACGTCTACGGGCCGGAAAAGCGGTCCGCCGTGATGCGGCGGGTGAAGGGGCGCGACACCGGGCCGGAGATGTCCGTGCGCCGGGCGCTGACCCGTCTGGGCGCGCGATACCGGCTCCATCGGGGGGACCTGCCGGGCAAGCCGGATGTGGTCATGGCCGGGCGGCGGCTGGCGATCTTCGTCCACGGCTGCTTCTGGCACGGCCATGACTGCGCCCGCGGCGCCCGCGTGCCGAAGCAGAACCGCGACTACTGGCTGGGCAAGGTCGGCCGCAACCGGACCCGCGACGCCGCCAGCCGCGAGGCGCTCGTCGCGCTGGGCTGGCGGGTCGAGACGATCTGGGAATGCGAGCTCAAGGACGCTGCTGCGCTGGAGGCGCGTCTCACTTTGCTGCTGACGGCGGGGTAGTCGGCCGCTCCCATATCACCTGGGTCCCGGAACGCCGCTTCGCGACGTCCGGGGTGACAGGATGGGGCGATGATCCGCCGGCTCAGACCAGGGCTTCGAACTCGTCCACCAGCCGCTCCAGCTGCTTCATGCCGGCGGCCCAGAAGGCCTTCTCGCGCGGGTTCAGGCCGAAGGCGGCCAGGGCCTCGACGTAGGTGACCGTGCCGCCGGCGGCGAGCAGCTTCTCGTAGGCCGGCACGAAGGCGACCGGATCCTCGCGGCGCTTCTCCATCAGGCTGCGCACCAGCAGGTCCCCGAAGGCGTAGGCGTAGACGTAGAACGGCGCGTGCACGAAGTGGTTGATGTAGGCCCAGAAGTGCTCGTAGCCCTTGCCCAGCCGGATGGCCGGACCCAGGCTCTCGGCCATCGTTTCCACCCACAGCGCTCCGATCGCCTCGGCCGACAGTTCGCCCTTGAGCCGGGCGTCGTGGAAGCGGGTCTCGAAGCGGTGGAAGGCGATCTGGCGGACGACGGTGTTGATCCCGTCCTCGATCTTGCCGGCGAGCAGGCCGCGCCGCTCGGCGGGCGAGGCCTCGGCCAGCAGCTTCTCGAACACCAGGCCCTCGCCGAAGATCGAGGCGGTCTCGGCGAGCGTCAGCGGGGTGTCGGCCAGCAGGGTGCCCATGGGCTGGCACAGGGTCTGGTGTACGGCGTGGCCAAGTTCATGCGCCAGTGTCAGTACGTCGCGCCGCTCGCCCATGTAGTTCATGAACACATAGGGGTGGCGGTTGGCGGTCACCGGGTGGGCGTAGGCCCCGGACTGCTTGCCGGAGCGCGGCCGCGCGTCGATCCACGGCTTGTCGAAGAACACCTGGGCGGTGGTGGCGAAGGAGGGCGCCAGCGCCGTGAAGCTCTCCAGCACGATCGCGCGGGCCTGGTCCCAGGTGAAGATCCGGGGCTGGGCGGTGTCGAGCGGGCAGTTGCGGTCCCAGTGGTCGAGGACCTTGCGGCCCATGACCCTGGCCTTGAGCTTGTAGTAGCGGTGACTGACGCTCTCGTAGCCATCGACCACGGCGGCTTCCAGGGCGGCCACGGCGTCGGCGTCCACCTCATTGGCCAGGTGGCGGCTGGCGGCGGGCGTGGGGAACTTGCGCCAGCGGTCCTCGACCTGCTTCTCGAAGGCGAGGGTGTTGAGCGACAGGGCGAGCGTCGGCGTCCGTTCCGCCAGCGCCTTGGCCAGCGCCTGGGCGGCCGCCTTGCGCCGTGCGGCGTCCGGATCGGACATCCGGTTCAGCGTCTCGGCGAGGGTCAGCGTCTGGCCGTCCACGCGCGCGGTCAGCCCGGCCAGAGTGTCGTCGGTGAGGCGGCCCCAGTTGGCGACCGCGGGCGCCTTGTCGATCAGCAGCCGTTCCAGCTCGGCGCTGAGTTCGTGCGGCCGGCCGGCGCGGACACGGCGCAGCCAGGGCCGCCAGCGCTGGGCGTCGGGATGGGCCTTCAGCGCCGCTTCGAGTTCGCCGTCCTCCAGCTGGTTGATTTCCAGGGTGAAGAACAGGCTGAGCTGGGCGATCTGCGAGGTGCGGGTGCGCAGGTCGGATTCGAACTTGGACCAGGCCGGATTGTCGCGCTGGGTCGAGGCCGACAGTGAGCCGAAGGCGCCGACGCCCCACATCGCGTTGGTGGCGTCCTCGTAGAGCTGGATCCCGCGGTCGATGATCCCGCCCAGTTCGGCCGGCTTGTCGCGGGTGGCCAGCATCCGGCCCTCAAGCCGGGCGAGCTCGCGGTTGAGGCGTTCGGACTCGGCGAGATCGGCTTCGATACGAGGGTCGTCGCGGCCGGAATAGAGGTCATCCAGCCGCCACTCGGGCAGGTTGTCGGTCTTGAAGGGCGCGTTCATGCGCCGAGTTTAGCGTCACATGCCGCGCCTCGCGAGCGGCATTGGACCGTCGGATCCTCCCCCGGAGGGGAGGATCGCGGGGTTCAGTGGCTGCCGGCGGGCATCGGAGCCGCCGTGGTGGGCGCGGTCGCGGCCTTCCGCGCCTCGGAGATCACGTAGGCGCGGATGTCCTCGGCGCCCTTGGCGTCGATGAAGCGTGAGAAACTGGCCATGCCGCGGGTGGCGCTGGCGCCGTCGATGACCACGCCCTTCCAGTTCTCGGCCGTGGTCAGTATGGGCGAGCGCTTCAGATCCGGCAGCCAGGAGCCCGACGCATTGGGGCCGTGGCAGACCTGACAGTTCTGGTGGAACAGGGCGAAGCCGTGTTGCACGTCGCCGGTGGAGCTGACGCCGGTGAGGTTGATCGGGGCCTGAACCGGGGCGGGGAAGTCAGCGGCCTTGGCCGTTCCGCCCAGCTTGAACACCAGCAGCCGGCCCGGCAGACGCGGACGGGTGGGCATGGAGCCGGGCGCGGAGATCTGGCCGCCGCCGCCCACGCCGACCATCACCGCCACGTACTGGTCGTTGCCGATCTGGTAGCTCATCGGCGCGGCGATCACGCCGTTGCCGGTCTTGTAGCTCCACAGCTTCTTGCCGCCCGCGGAATCGTAGGCCGACAGCTCGCCTTCGGCGGAGCCCTGGAACACCAGGCTTCCGGCCGTGGACAGCACGCCCGCGTTCCAGAAATAGGGATGCTCGACGGTCCAGACCGCCTTCTGCTTCACCGGGTCCCAGGCCACCAGACTGCCGCGCACCATGGCGGTGACCGCCTTCAGCGTGGCCTCGTCGGTCGGCAGGGCGTTGGCCAGGAAGTCGACGCCCACGTTCCACGCGCCGGCCTTGTAGGAGAAGGCCTTGTCGTCGGTGTAGGCGAAGGGGGTGACGTTGGTCGGGATGTAGACGAGGCCGTTCTTCGGGTTGAAGGCCATCGGCTGCCAGTTGTGCGCGCCCAGCGGGCCGGGCACCTGCATCACCGCCGCTTTCTCATAGCGCGCGCCGGCCGTCTCGATCGGGCGGCCGGTCTTCATGTCGACCCCCGTGGCCCAGGAGATGTTGGCGTAGGGCTTGGCCGAGATCAGCTGACCGTTGGCGCGGTCGATCACATAGAAGAAGCCGTTCTTCGGCGCCTGCATCAGCACCTTGCGGTCCTGACCGTCGATCTTCAGGTCGGCCAGCATGATGTGCTGGGTGGCGGTGTAGTCCCAGCTCTCGGCGGGTGTCGTCTGGTAGTGCCAGGCGTACGCGCCGGTGTCGGGCTTCAGCGCGAGGATCGAGCTCAGGAACAGGTTGTCGCCCTTGCCGCCCGAGCGGCGCTGGTGGTTCCAGGGGGTGCCGTTGCCGATGCCGAAAAAGACCAGGTCGAGCTTGGGATCGTAGGCGATGGAATCCCATGCGGTGCCGCCGCCGCCGGTCTTCTTCCATTCGCCGTCGGACCAGGTGGCGTTCCCCTTCTCGGCCATCACCTTGTCGGACGCCGCGCCATCGGGCGCGCCGGTGGGGTTGGGCACGGTGTAGAAGCGCCAGACCTGCTTGCCGGTGGCCGCGTCATAGGCGGTGATGTAGCCGCGCACGCCGTACTCGGCGCCGCCGTTCCCGATCAGAACCTTGTCCTTGATGACCCGGGGGGCGCCGGTGATCGTGTAGGGCTTGGAGGTGTCGGTGGTCTGGACTTCCCAGGCGACCGTGCCGTCCTTGGCGTTCAGGGCCACAAGCCGGCCGTCGATCGTGCCGACATAGACGCGGCCCTTCCACACGGCGACGCCGCGGTTGACCACGTCACAGCAGGCATCGAAGCCCTTCTTGCCCTCGACCTTGGGGTCGTACTTCCAGAGCTGCTTGCCGGTCTTCGCGTCGAAGGCGAAGACCTTGGACCAGGCGGTGGTGGTGTAGAGCACCCCGTCGATCATCAGGGGCGTCGCCTCCTGGCCGCGGTCGGTGTCGAACTCGGCGTACCAGGCCAGCCCCAGGTCCTTGACGTTGGAGGCGTTGATCTTGTCCAGCGGGCTGAAGCGCTGCTCGTTGTAGTCCTTGCCGTAGGAGAGCCATTCGCCGTTGGACGCCGCGGCCTCGAGACGCCTGGCGTCCACGTTGCCCGGACCCGCGGCCTTCTGGCAGGCCGACACGGTCACGGCGAGGGCCAGGGCCAGCCCGATGCGAAGGAAATTCATGACGCTCTCCCGGAAGCCGACTTCTGAGCGGGTCGGCGTATCGGGACAACTATGCCGTGGCGGACCTGCCTCGCAAGCCTGCCGCCGGGTAAGCGCGGACGCTAAAGGCTGAGCTGCGCCCGCGGCCGGCCGTCGGGACCGATGGAGACGCCCTTCAGCCCCTCGATCTTCTCGCCCCGGCCGGCGTCGCGGGTCAGGCCGAGCAGGTTGCGCTCGGCCTGGGCCAGGTCCTCGGCCTCGGTGGTGCGCTTGATGATGATCGGCTTGCCGGCCCGGGCGTCCATCAGGGCCCGCTTGCTTTCGGGGATGTAGGACACCTGGGCCATGCGGACCCGGCCGGAGTAGCGCTGGGCCTTGTCCAGGGGCAGGTCGCCGGCCTCGGCGAAGGCCTTGCCGAGGAACATCGCCGGGTTCAGCGGGCGGTCCTTGCCGTCGCGGATCTCGAAATGCAGGTGCGGTCCGGTCGAGGTTCCCGTGGAGCCCACGCGTCCCACGGACTGACCGGCCGCGACGGTCATGCCCGGCTTCACGCCGGCGACGATCCCGCCGAGATGGGCGTAGAAGGTGGTCAGGCCCTCGGCATGCCGCACGGCCACATAGCGGCCGTAGCCGCCCTTTTCACCCGCAGCGATGACCACGCCGTCGGCCGCGACACGCACCGGAACACCGGCGTCGGCCGAGATGTCGACGCCCTCGTGCAGGCGACCGGAGCCTTCCCACGGCAGCTGGCGAAGGCCGAAGGGCGACACCACCGCATGGCCGGGGACCGGCTCCTCGAAGGCGATCAGGACGTCGTCGGCGGGCGCGGCGCTGGCGGCCGCGGCGGTCGTGGCGATCCGCGGCGCGGCAGGACGGTTCGACAGCGGCGCCGGCGTCAGCAGCGAGGCGTGGGCGACCGCAACGGCGCTCAGGCCCGCGGCCCCGACGATCATCGCTTCGGCGACCAGGCGACGCGCGCGCGTCTTCGGGCTCTGCTTGTCTTTCACCAACGCCTCTTGCTCCACCATCACCGTGCGCTTGTCGCGGCATCCGCCTCCTGGGCGCGCCGCACGCTTCGGCCGTCTCCGTCCGGGACCAGGCGAAGACTGACAGGCTTTCTAGGCAAAAAGCGGGCCGCCGACAAACGGACGCCCCTGTCAGGCGAGTATCAGAACTGGAACTGGACGGCGGCGCGGAAGTCATCCTCGCGATAGTCGCCCTCGAAGGCCCCGCCGGCGTTCACGGCGACGCCTCATCGCTTTCCCGATCCCGCTCGACGTGACAGCCATGACGAGCGGATAGTCGTCGTGTAAGTATATGTTGTGTAACAATTATACAAACTGTCGTGTGGCGTCCCCGCAAGGGCGTTGTGCGGCTGACCGGAGCCTTCGATGCCCAGACCCGCCACCGATCCCGCGAAGGCCGCCCAGACAAAGATCTTGCGCCAGGAGGCTGGCCGCTGGCTGAAAACCGCCCGGGAACAGGCCAAACTCACACAGGCGGAACTGGCTGAGCGGGTCGGGCTGCGATATTATACCTTCGTCTCCCAGGTCGAGAGCGGCCTCGGTCGCCTGCCCATCGAGACACAGGGCGCCTGGGCGCAGGCTCTTGGCCTTGAGCCCGGAGCCTTCGCCAAGACCCTGCTGCGCTACTACGAGCCGGAACTCTACAGGCTGCTGTTCGACGCCGGGCGCGCCGCCAGCCAGCCTCGGGACCGGGCCGCCGGCTGAGGCCAGGCGTCATGAGGTGCGGGTCCTGCGCCCGGGTCCGTTTGTCGGTGACGGCGCCGACGCCAGGGTAGGGACAACGGTTTCGCCCCGCGGGGCGTCATGCCGCCCGGCCCGCCGCTGACCCGGATCGAGGCTGACGTCGACGGGGACGGCGCCGCGGACGGCTACTGTCGGCGGCCGCGCCACCGGAGCCCGATCCGCCGATCTCTGTCACCGGCCAGTCCCTCGGCGCGCCCGACCCCTGGGGATAGGGCGCGGCGGCAGGGCTACTTCTGGGGCGTCGCCGGCGGCTTGGCCTCGGCCACGCGCGCCTTGTTGACGATCTCGGCCATGCGGGCGGTGGGCTTGGGCAGCTTGGGCGTGGCCGCCACCGAGCCGTAGCGCAGCACGTCTTCCGCCCGGGCGATCTGGAAGTCCTTCTTCACGTCGAAGGTCTCCGGCGGCGCCTCGGCCGGCTCGTGGGCGCCACGGCGCACCTTGCCCTCGTCGGCGTTGAGCGCGTTCTTGAACGAGGCTTCCGAGAACTGGTAGGTGCGGTTGGCGATGATCTGCGCCTCCTCGCGGGTCAGGGCGACCTCCAGGTCCGGCTCGATGCCGGTCTTCTGGATGGAGCGGCCGGACGGCGTGAAGTACTTGGCGGTGGTCAGCTTGAGCGCCCCGTCAATGCCGCCGCGCAGCGGGATCACGGTCTGCACCGAGCCCTTGCCGAAGCTGGTGGTGCCAACGAGTTCGGCCCGCTTGCGGTCCTGCAGGGCGCCGGCGACGATTTCCGCCGCCGAGGCGGAGCCGGAGTTGATCAGCACGACCATCGGCATCCCGCCGGTCATGTCGCCGGTGCGGGCGTTGTAGCGCTCGACGTCGCGGGGGTCGCGGCCGCGCTGCGAGACGATCTCGCCGCCTTCGAGGAACAGGTCGGAAACGCCCACGGCCTGGTCGAGCAGGCCGCCGGGGTTGTTCCGCAGGTCGAGGATCAGGCCCTTGGCCTTGGGGTTCTTGGCCTTCATCTCGGCGAAGGCCGCCTCGGCCTCGTCGGTGGTCTTCTCGTTGAAGCTGCCGATCCGCAGCAGGATGTAGTCGCCCTCGAGCCGCGCCGTGGCCGACTTGGGCTTGATGACCTCGCGGACCAGCTTGACGTCGAACGGGTCGGACTTCTCGCGGGCGATGGTCAGCGAGACCGTCTCGCCGGGCTTGCCGCGCATCTGCTTGACGGCCTCGGTGACTGTCAGGCCCAGCACGCTCTCGCCGTTGACCGAGGTGATGTAGTCGCCGGCCTTGATCCCGGCCTTCTCGGCGGGCGTGCCGTCCATGGGCGAGATCACCTTGACCACGCCGTCCTCGCTGGTGACCTCGAGGCCCAGACCGCCGTACTCGCCGCGCGTCTGATCGCGCATGTCGTCGAAGGACTCGGGGTCCAGATAGCCGGAGTGGGGGTCGAGGGAGGTCAGCATGCCGTCGATGGCGGCCTGGATCAGCTTGGTGTCGTCGACCTCGGTCACATACTGGTTCTCGACCGTGTTCAGCACGTCGCCGAAGAGGCCGAGCATGCGATAGGTCTTGGCCCGGGGCTGGGCGGAAGCCAGCGCCTGCTGGCTGACATAGGCCATGGATCCCGCGCCGAGGATGAAGGCCGACGCGCCGATCAGGAGATACTTCTTCATAGCCTGCCTCAGACTCCCATTTGCAGCTGTCGCCGCTTATCGAGCAGGCCGTGGCGACGGCATTAAGGCCGCATCAGCCCGCTTTCTTGTTCAACCACCGTCCCGGATCTACGGGCGAACCCTGTTCCCGGATTTCCAGGTAGAGTTCCGGCGGCGTCTGCTGACCTTCGGAGACCCATCCGACAGCCTGGCCCTCCGCGACGGATTGACCAGCCTGCACCGATGTCCTGTCGAGACCAGCAAGCACGAGATGATATCCACCCGCTAGTCTTAATATCACGATGACGCCCCAGCCCTTTACCGGGCCCACATATTGGACAAGGCCCTGCGCCGGGCTCACTGCGCGGGCGCCCTTCGCCGCGGCGAAGGTCAGGCCGTTGGCGCGGCCTCCGCCGGGGATGGGGTCGCCGAACGCCCGGATGACGCGGCCCGGCAACGGCGGCGACAACCGCTCGGGCGGCGTCAGCACCACGTCGGGCCCGCCGGGCGCGGCGCCGATCCGCACGCCGTTGTCCGGCTCGGGCAGGGCGTCGGCGGCCAAGCTGTCGCGCTCGAACAGGGCCTCGCTCTGCACGGCGGCCAGACGGCGCTGGCGCATCACCTCGGAGGCGCTGTCGGCATAGCCGCGGGCGCGGGCCTGCAGGTCCGGCGTCATGGCCTTCACCAGGATCGCGGCGCGCACCGCGTCCTTGGCGTCCTGCGGCGAGACCAGCAGGGCCGGCGGCGGGTCGCGCCGCAGCTGCTCCAGCACCGACAGCAGCCGTGACAGGCGGTGCATGTTCAGGCCCTGGTCGACCGAAAGCTCCGTCTCCGCGACATTGAGCCGCTCAAGCCGGTCGGCGGTCGCGGCCACCGCCACCGCGCCGACCATCATCGCGCCCATCGCGCCAAGGAAGAGAATCCGCCGCATCAGTCGCGATGATACGGTGATCCGGCCAGAATCGAGACTGCCCGATAGATCTGTTCACAGAGCATCGCCCGGGCCATGGCGTGCGGCCAGGTCTGGGGGCCGAACGCGAGCGCCCCGGCGCAGGTTTTCACCAGTTCCGGATCGAGTCCGTCCGCCCCGCCGATCAGGAACACCAGCCGCCGGACGCCGCGGTCGCGCAGGGTTCCGATCTCGTCGGCGAAGGCGCGGCTGGCGCGGGCCTTGCCGCGCTCGTCGCAGGCGATGACGTGGCTGTCGGCGAGGTGCGCCCGCAGCGCCTCGGCCTCGGCGGCCTTTCCGGGCTTGCGGCTTTCGACCTCGATCACCTCCACAGGCCCAAGGCCAAGGGACCGGCCTGCCGCGGTGGCGCGATCCACATACAGCTTCACCAGTTCGGTCTCGGGCGAACGGGCCAGGCGGCCGATGGCGATAACGGCGATCTTCACGCGTCAGGACAGGCCGGGCGGGGCGCGGAAGCCGCCGAATTCCCGCGCCAGCAGGCCGGCGAAGGCGATGGTGGTGCGGTCCTCGAGGTGGCCGCCCAGGATCTGCACCGCGATCGGGAGGCCGGCGGCGCTCAGGCCGAGCGGCGCGACGGTGGCCGGCAGGTTGGGCAGGAGCGCCACCCCCGGCCAGGCGAGCTGGTCGAAGTAGCCGGTCTCGCGGCCGTCGATGACCAGCCGGCGCAGCGACATGTCCTCGATCTCCACATGCGGATAGGCGACCGTGCCGAACGCCGGCGTCAGCACCACGTCGAAGGCCTCGAACAGGCGGGCCCACTGGCGGGCCAGGGCCACCTGCGCGTCCTGAAGGTTCATGAACTCATGGGCGGTCATGGTCGTCCCCTCGGGCGACCCGCGCGACATCGCCGCATTGAGGATGCCCCCATAGACCATGTGCTGGCCGGCGAGATCGGGCAGCAGGTCGCTGGACCGGGACACGGGCGCGCCCAGGGCGTCGAGGCGGTCGGCAAGACCGCTGATCGCGGCGCGGATCTCGCGGTCGGTGTCGATCAGGGGATGCTGGTCGAGCACAAGGATGCGGTGGTCGGCGAGCGCACGCTGCCGCGGGGCGGGCAGGTCGAGCCGGTAGCCCTTGGCCTCCTCGGGCTCGGGTCCGGCCAGGACGCCAAGCGCCAGGTCCAGGTCTTCGGCGCTGCGGGCGAGCGGCCCAACGACCGCCAGCGGGATCGGGCCGCCGTCGAGCCCGGGCGGCGAATGGCCACGCAGGGGGATCAGGTTGTAGGTGGGCTTGTGGCCATAGACGCCGCAGAAGGCCGCCGGTACGCGGATCGAGCCGCCGATGTCCGACCCGAACTCCAGCGGAACCATCCCCGCCGCCAGCGCCGCGGCGCTGCCGCCCGAGGAGCCGCCCGGTGAGCGGGAGAGGTCCCACGGATTGTTCGTGCGGCCGTAGACCGGATTGTTCGACTGCCAGTCGGCGAGGAACGGCGGCACGTTGGTCTTGCCGAGGATCACCGCCCCGGCCGCCTTCAGCCGCTCAACGCCGATGGAATCGTGGGCGGCGGTGAAGCCCCGGAACGCCGGGCTGCCCCAGGTGGTGGGCAGGTCGGCGACGTTGTGGCTCTCCTTCACGGTCATCGGCAGGCCCAGCAGGGGCCTGCGCTCTCCCGCCGCCAGGGCCGCATCCGCCGCCCTGGCCGCGACTCGGGCGCGGTCGAAGTCGCGGACCACCACGGCGTTGATCGGACCGTCGCGGGCCTCGATGCGGGCGATGGCGGCGTCCGTCACCTCCAGTGCGCCGACCTCGCGGGCGGCCAGCGCCTGCACGATCTCGCCTGCGGTCCGGTCGAGGATTTCACGCTGCGACATGTTGGTTCCTCCCTGTGGGGGATCGTGCTCCGCGGCGGCCCGGGAAGTCCAGCCGCGAAGCACGCACAGGCTAGGATGCGACGGCCAGGGCGGCGGCCGGAGAACGCGCGCCCGTCCCACCGGAGAACAGCCGCTCGGCGATCTGCACCGCGTTCAGGGCGGCCCCCTTGAGCAGCTGGTCGCCGGCCAGGAACATGGAGATGGACCGGCCGGAGGGGTCCGACAGGTCGTGGCGGATGCGGCCCGCCAGCACGTCGCCCTGGCCCTGCGCCTCGCACGGCATCGGGAAGTGATTGCCGGCGCGGTCGTCGACCACCCGTACGCCCGGCGCGCGGGCCAGCACCTCGCGCACGGCGTCCGGCGAAACAGGCTGCGCGAATTCCAGGGTCAGGGCGATGGAGTGGGCGCGCAGCACGGGCACCCGCACGCAGGTGACGCCGATCCGCAGATCCGGCTCGCCCAGCAGGCGGCGGCACTCGGCGATCACCTTCAGCTCCTCGCCATTGTAGCCATTGTCGACGTCGACCTCGGCGTTGTGGCTGAACAGGTTGAACGCGTAGGGGTGCGGCAGCACGGTGGGCTGGAACGCCCGCCCGGCCAGGAACGCCTCGGTGGAGGCGCGCAGCTCTTCCATGGCCGCCGCACCGGCCCCCGAGGCGGCCTGGTAGGTGGACATCTGCACGCGCTCCAGGCCGAACGCCCGGGCCAGCGGCGCCATCGGAACGCTGGCGATGATGGCGGTGCAGTTGGGCACCGAGACAATCCCGCGGTGGCCGGCCAGGGTCTCGGGATTCACCTCAGGCACGACCAGCGGACAGTCGGGGTCGGCGCGGAAGGCCGAGGAGTTGTCGACGACGACGGCGCCCGCCGCCACGGCCCTGGGGGCGTAGGTCTTCGAGGTCCCGCTGCCGGCGGAGAAGAAGGCCAGGTCGATCTCGTCGAAGCTGGAATCGTCCAGGGCATCCACGGTCAGCCAGCCGCCACGGAACGGCAGGCGCTTTCCGGCCGAGCGCGGCGAGGCCAGCAGCTTCAGCCGCGAGACCGGGAAGTCGCGCGCCTCAAGGCACTGGATCAGTTCGACGCCCACGGCGCCGGTGGCGCCGACGATGGCGACGTTGGGATGGGCGCGTCGGAAGTTCGGGAAGGTCATCATGCGTCTCCTGGGATTGCGGAGGCGCGGGGGATGCCGTGTGTGGAAGGTGGCGGCCCCGCGCATCGGCGGGGCTCGGTCCGGGTGAAGCCTGGTCTAGACCATGCACACACCCGCGAACGCCCCGCCGAAGCGGATCGTTTTCCGGGTGGTCATAATGGTCATGCCAAAGGTCATCGCGCGGCCAAGTAGCGGGACGCCGCGCGACTGTAAAGCCTCAAGTCAGGCGATGCCGCGGTGTCCGCCGCTCTCGACCGACCAGATCTTCTCGATGTTGTAGAAGCTGCGGACCTCGGGGCGGAACAGATGGATGATCACGTCGCCCGCGTCGATCAGCACCCAGTCGGCGGCCGGCAGGCCCTCGACGCGGCACTTGCCGTAGCCCGCTTCCTTGAGCGCGCGCAGCAGGTGATCGGCCATGGCGCCGACATGCCGCTGCGAGCGGCCAGAGGCCACGACCAGGCCATCGGCGACAGGTGACTTGCCTTTGAGATCGATGAAGACGACGTCCTGGGCCTTGTCGTCATCCAGCCGGCTGAGGATCAGGTCCTCGACGGCGGTGATGCGGGCGTCGATATCCTGGGGGGCGCCGGCCTTGGCCGCGGCCTTGTGCGCGCTGGGCGCAGGTTCAGAGTTCAGCGGGGTAGCTCCTTTGTATCCTCGCCCGACAGTCCCTAGCACAAAAGGCGGGCGTGGTCAGCCGCCGTGTCCGGGGACCGGATTGCGGCGTTTCAGCCCTGCCGCCGGGCCGCCTTGCCCTTGGGCGCGCGGGCCCGGAGCGCAGTCGAAGACTGGAAGTTGAAGCGCCCGAACAGGAAGGTCCACGCCGGCGTCTTCGCCCTGGCCAGGGTGATGGCGCTCTGCGACGGCCGCCTGAAGCGCGCGAACCGCAGGGCCGCCGGCGAGAAGCGGCTCTTCAGCGAGATCCACGGCCGAGAGACCACCGCCACCGGCACCTCGTGCATGATCTGCACCCAGCCCTTCCAGCGATGGAACGAGGCCAGGCTGTCGGCGCCCATGATCCAGACGAACTTCACCCCCGGGAACCGCGCCTTCAGGCCGCGGATCGTGTCGATGGTAAAGTTGGAGCCGAGCTGCGACTCCACGGCGGCCACCAGCATGCCCGGCCCCTGGGCCAGCGCCCGGGCGCCGGCGATCCGCTCGCCTAGGTCGGCGGTCTCGTGGCGCGACTTCAGAGGATTCTGCGGCGAGACCAGCCAGATCACCCGGTCCAGACCCAGGCGGCGCTTGGCGGTCTCGGCGACGTGGGCGTGCCCGTCATGGGCCGGATTGAACGAGCCGCCATAGAGCCCGACCTTCATGCCGCGTTTCAGGTCGAACCCCAGCCGCAGCGCCTGTGGACGGCCGGCGATGGGCGCGCGGCGCGCCGGACCTGCGACCCACATCGGCGGACCGTCAGCGGTTGCGGGGCGGGGTGGGCGCGCCCCCGCGGTCGAGGTCGGGGTCGGCCTGGCGGACGCGGGCGCGGACGGTGAACACCCCGTCGCCCGCCAGAACGCCACCGCGGGCGAAGAGCCGGCCATTCTGCCAGTTGGACAGGCCCAGCTCCGGCCGGTTCAGTGCGTACTGGCCGTCCACCCAGCGGGTGAAGCCGTCGCCGACGAACGGGGCGTCGATCGTGTCGTAGAACCGCCTATGGGCCGAGACGTCCTCCGAGATCAGGGTCGCGGCGAAGCGGGGGCTGTGGAGGTTGAACAGGGCGACCGCCTCGGCCACGTCGGCGACGATGCGGAGGCTGACCTCGGGGGTCTCCTCCCACTCCCATTCGCGGCCCAGGTCGGCGTCGGCGAGCGGCTCGGCCAGGGCCTCCTCGACAGGGCCCTCGGCGCGGACCACGGTGGCGCGGGCGGTGCGCCAGCGCTCGGGCAGCCGGGCGAAATCGGCCTGCGCCACATGCAGCTTGCAGCCGCTGCGCCGCTCGCCCGCGCGCTCCAGGGCGTCGAGGAACACGGGCAGCAGCGTCTCGGCCCGGCTCTCCACGATGCAGCAGACGTTGAGCGAATTGCAGACCTTGCGGTCCAGCGAGTGGAACACCGCCGCAAAGAAGCGGTCGGGATCGGCGCTGGCGTCGGCGACCAGCCAGGCGCCCCCCGTTCCGTGCAGGCTGACCGGCGTGCCGGCCTGGCGGGCGATGGCCCCCAGCTGCGATACTGCCGGACCGGAGCCCCGGGCCACGGCGAGCGCGAGGCCGGGATCGGCGAACATCGCCCAGCCTGCGGCGTGGGCGGCGCTGTCCACCAGCACGGCGGAGCCTTCCGGGAGCCCGGCCTCGGCGAGCGCCGGGTCCAGCGCCTCCGCGACGATGGCGCGTGCGGTGCCCAGGGCGTCGGAGCCGATGCGGAAGACCACCGTGTTGCCGGCCCGGATGACGCCGGTGGCGTCGGCGAAGACGTTCGGGCGGCCTTCGAAGACGAAGCCGACCACGCCCAGCGGGGCCATGATCTGCTCGACGGTCCAGCCGGGATGCTCGATCCGCTCCAGCAACCGGCCGCGAGGCGCCTCGGCGTCGCGCCAGGCGCGCAGCCCGGCGATCATGTCGCGGCGCATGGCGTCGGTGGCGGCCAGCCGGGTGGTGGAGCGGCCGCGGGCGCGGGCGGCTTCGATGTCACGGGCGTTGGCCTGCGCGATGCGGCTCCAGGCGTCGTCGTTCTCCAGCCGCCCGGCGAAGGCCTCGAAGAAGGCGGTGATGGCGTCGTCCCCGACCTCGCCCATCCGCGCAAAGGCGGCGGCGGCGCGGGACACGGCGGTCGCTGCGGCTTCGGCCTCGCGGGCGGGGATGTGCAGCAGGTCGCCGGTATCCTGCACCACCACCAGCCGGTCGCCGGGGCGGAACGCGGCGGAGAGCTCGGGCGTGACGAACGCGACGCGGTCTCCGGCGAAGGGGATGGCCTGACCGGGCGCGAGCGACTCCAGCCGTCCGGACCGGACGGGCGCTACTCCCTTGCCTGCTGCCCCGTCATCCACGCGGGCCCCCATTTGCTCAGACTGAGTTTTACCTACGCTGTCGGGGCGTGGGCGGCCAGTGCAAGATCGTCGGCGTGAACCATCGGACCCGAGGAATAGCCCAGGGCCGGCTCGATCGCCGCTGATCTGAGGCCGCAGATCCGGCGGGCGTGCTCGTCCGCGTAGCGGATCAGGCCGCGCGCGATTTCGTGGCCGGCCTCGTCGCGGATGATCACGGCGTCGCCCTTGTCGAAATGTCCGTCCACCGACTTCACCCCCGCCGGCAGCAGGCTCTTGCCCCGGCGCACCGCCGCAGCGGCGCCGGCGTCCACGATCAGCGAGCCGGCTGGCGACAGCGACCCGGCGATCCAGGCCTTGTAGGCGGCGGCGGGCGTGGTGGCGGGCTCGATGACCGTGGCGGCCGCCCCCTGCTCTACGGCGTTCAGCGGCGCGGGCCGGGCGCCGAGGGTGATCAGGGTCGCGCAACCGGCGGCCGAGGCGATGCGCGCGGCGACCAGCTTGGTGGCCATGCCGCCGGTGCCGACGCCCGCATCGGCGTTGGCGCCCCCGGCCATGGCCTCGATCTCGGGCGTGAGACGCGGGATACGGGAAATGTGCGTGGCGGACGGATCGCGGCGCGGGTCTGCGGTGTAGAGGCCTTCCACGTCCGACAGCAGCACCAGGGCCTCGGCGCCGACCAGCTGCGCCACGCGGGCGGACAGGCGGTCGTTGTCGCCGACCCGGATTTCCTCGGTGACCACGGTGTCGTTCTCGTTGATCACCGGAATGACCCCCAGGCCCAGCAGGGTCTCGAGCGTGGCGCGGGCGTTCAGCCAGCGGCGGCGGACCTCGGTGTCGTCGCGGGTCAGCAGGATCTGGGCGCAGGCCAGGCCGTGCGGCTCCAGGGCCACCTCCCAGGCGCGCATCAGCGCTGACTGGCCTGCGGCGGCGGCGGCCTGCTTCTCGGGCAGGCTGAGCTTCTTTCCCAGCCCCAGCCGGCGGCGGCCCAGCGCCACGGCGCCGGAAGACACCACCAGCACCTGCTGACCCCGCGCGCGCAGGCGCGCCACGTCGGCGGCGAAGTCGGCCAGCCATTCGCCGTGCGCCGAGCCGTCGGGGGCGACCAGCAGGGCCGAACCGACCTTGACGACGATCCGACGGGCGGAAGCGATCTCGTTCACGGCGCCCAGTCCTCGGGGGGCGCGACCTCCGCGGCGGCTTCAGCCTTGCGCTGCTGGACGAGAGCGTAGGCTTCGCGCAGCAGTTCGGTCACGCCCAGCTTGGCCGCTCCGGACACCAGCCGCACCTTCACCCCGGCGGCCTCCGAGAGCTCCGCGGCGCGGGCGTCGCGGGTCTCGGCGTCAAGGGCGTCGATCTTGTTGAGGGCCAGGATCTCGTCCTTGTCCTCAAGGCCTTCGCCATAGGCCTCCAGTTCGTGGCGGACGGTGCGCCAGGCCTCGGCCACGTTCTCCTGGGTCCCGTCCACAAGGTGGATCAGCACAGCGGTGCGCTCCACGTGGCCCAGGAAGCGGGTGCCGATGCCGGCGCCTTCGCTCGCGCCCTCGATGAGGCCGGGGATGTCGGCCAGGACGAACCGCTCGCCCTCGGACAGGTCGACCATGCCGAGGTTGGGGGTCAGGGTCGTGAACGGATAGGCCGCGATCTTCGGGCGCGCCGCGCTGGCCGCCGCCAGGAAGGTCGACTTGCCCGCGTTGGGAAGGCCGACCAGCCCCACGTCCGCGATCAGTTTCAGGCGCAGCCAGATGGCCTTTTCCTCGCCTTCGAGGCCGGGGTTGGCGTGGCGCGGGGCCTGGTTCACCGGGCCCTTGAAGTGCGTATTGCCGAAGCCGCCGTTGCCGCCCCTGGCCAGCAGGTAGCGCTGGCCGGCCGTGTCCATGTCGACGATCAGCTCCTTGTCCTCGTCGAGGACCTCGGTGCCGACGGGGACCTTCAGCACGACGTCGGCGCCGTTGTGGCCATGGCGGTTGCGGCCCATGCCATGGACGCCGGTCTCGGCGCGGAAGTGCTGGGCGTAGCGGTAGTCGATCAGGGTGTTCAGCCCTTCCACCGCCTCGATCCAGACGTCGCCCCCGCGCCCGCCGTCGCCACCGTCAGGACCGCCGTACTCGATGTACTTCTCGCGCCGGAACGAGACGGCCCCGCCGCCGCCCGAGCCGCTCTTCACATAGACCTTGACCTGGTCGAGGAACTTCATCGGGCGACCCATCGGACAGTGAGCATCGCCGCCCGGAACGGCGGTGACGAAAAGGACTTGCGGGCGTACGCGGCAGGCATCGCGGCAGCGACTATCACATCAGGCCAGCCAGACCATCATCCGGGTGGCCATGGTCCGGCCGCCACGGGCCGCGCAGGGCTTCCGCTCGAGGTCGCCCGTGTAGAGGAAACCTGCCTTGACCAGCACCTGGCCCGACGCCCGGTTCTCGGCGAAGTGGCCGGCCCAGACCGCCCCGCGCCGCCAGTCGCCGCGCGCCCAGTCCAGCGCCGCCCGCACCGCCTCGGTCGCATAGCCGCGACCCCAGAAGGGACGGCCCAGCCAGTAGCCCAGCTGCGGGCGGCGGGGCTCTTCCTCGCGGAAGCCCAGCATGCCGATCAGACCGAACGTGCGGTGCTCGATGGCGAACTCGGCGCCGGCGCGCGGATTCAGCCGCGCCACCCGCGCCAGATGATCCTCGGCGTCGGCCTGACTGTAGGGATGGGGGATGGTCGTGGTCATGCCGGCCACGCCCAGGTCATTGGCCAGTTCGGCGATCAGCGGGGCGTCGGCCGCCACGGGGCCGCGCAGGATCAGGCGCTCGGTCCCGATCGCCGGCCTGATGTCGAGTGCGCACATGTCTTGCCTCCCGACCCCTCTTTGCGGGGGTCCAAAACGAAAGCGGGGAGCCCGGCTGAACCGGACTCCCCGCTGGGTCGTCTTGCCGGTCCGCCTTCTGAAAAGAGAGGCGGAACCGATGAGAGAGGGTTCCGCCTATTCGGCTGCGATCACCTTGGAGTCCGCCGGCACCACGGTCGCGTAGGTGCGGTCGTTGCGCTTGGTGACGAACTTCACCGCGCCGGTAATCAGCGCGAAGAGGGTGTGGTCCTTGCCCATGCCGACATTGTCGCCCGGGAAGAACTTGGTGCCGCGCTGGCGCACGATGATCGAGCCGGCGTTGATCGCCTCGCCACCGAACTTCTTCACGCCGAGACGGCGGCCGGCGGAGTCGCGACCGTTGCGCGAGGAACCGCCTGATTTCTTGTGAGCCATTGTGTGCTCCTGTCCTTACCTGTGAGCCGACCGATTACTCGGCCGACGTGTCCTTCTTGGCGGCGGCCTTCTTGGGCGCAGCGGCCTTCTTCGGCGCGGGCGCTTCAGCGGCGGCTTCGGCGGCCGGGGCGGCGTCGACCACCTTCTCGGCCTTGGCCTTGGCGGCCTTCGGGGCCGGCGCAGCGGCGGCCGCGGCGGCGGCCTTCTGGGCCTTGGTCTGCCGGGGCAGGTTCAGGGTCGCGAAGTCCAGGCCACGGGCGCGGGCGTCGAGCTCGGCCTTGGTTGTCAGGTCCACGGTCCCTTCCCACTTGGTCTCCTTGCCGTCGGCGGTGATGCCGGTGACCCGGAGCACGGTCTCGTGCTGGCGGTGGCCGTTGGTGCGGCGATAGCCCTGGCGGCGGATCTTCTTGAAGATCTTCACCTTCTCGCCCTTGCGGGTCTCGACCAGGGTCGCGGCCACCGAGGCGCCGTCCACCGTGGGCGCGCCGACCGTCACGGCCTCGCCATCGCCCAGCATGAGGACATCACCGAAGGCCACGGCCGCGCCGGGTTCACCATCGAGCTTTTCGACCACCAGCAGGTCTCCGGGGCTGACCCGGTACTGCTTGCCGCCGGTCTTGATCACCGCGTACATCGTTCGCGCCTTCGGTACTTAAAGTGGGTGTATGCAATACGGAACACGCCCGCGAGTTGGCCCGCGGGCGAGAGGTGGGCGGTTATACAGCCGGTTGGCGTTGAGTCAACGGCGGGGGTGGGGGCGGCAGGCGACGGGTGGAAGCCGTCACGAGAACCGCGCCTCATAGGTGTGCGTCGACAGGCGCACTGTCTCACCCAGGGGTGGGGTGAGTTCGAACATCCTCGGGTCCTGAGCGAATGAATAGAGGCGCATGAGCTTGAAGGCGTCGGCGCGCTCCTCGGCCAGGGCGTATTCGTTCCGGGTCAGGAAGAAGGGCGTCGTCTGGGATCCCCGGGTGGTCTTGACCTCGACCAGTCGTTCCGCACCGGAGCTGTCAAAGGAGAGAATGTCGTAGCCCGCGCCGTCACCGTCTTCCTGTGCAACCCAGCGGACCTTTCGCGCCAGGTCCGGGCGCTCTTCGGACATGAGGCGCTGACACTCGAAGTTGAACACCATCTCTTCACCGGCCTTGCCGAGTTCGCGGTTGCGGAAGTCGCGCTCGCTGGCGTCGAACTTTCGGACTAGCCGCTCAAGGATGCGGGGCCGCTCGCGGCGGGGCTGTAGAATTGGCGCGGGTCCAAGATAGGGCGTCACGACCTCCGCCAGCTGGTCCGAAGGGCGCGGGACCCAGAGCACTGGCTGAGCTGTTAGGCGGCGCTCGATCGCGTCGAGGATCGCGTGTTGATAGTTGGCCATCGGCCGGTAGCCGCGAATGATGGGCTCGCCGATCTCATCCAGAACGGCGGAGATGTTCATGTGCTTGAACTCTATGGACCCGGCAGACCGCCCGGTCTGTTCGATCAGCCGCGCGCGATGGCGGGCCTTTATGTAGGGCTGCCCGGCCTGTTCCTGCGCCAGCATGGCGAAGTAATCGGCCACGATGAGATCGAGCTCAGCGTCCGTCCAATCCACCCGGTTCGAGTCGTTGTCCGCCAAGCGACGCCTCCAGGGGGCGTAGGATGGAGGGAGGAGGACGGGCGTCAAGCCGGGCGGACCGCGCGCCGCCCTCCGCCAGGCCCACTATGGGATGGGTTTCCCCACCGAGAGTCGGGAATTCCGTCGATTTAGCGCTCGGGGCGAGCGCTTCCGGGGGGGATTCGCCTCTCACGCGAAACGAATTGCGCTTCGAACGGCGTTAACGAATAGAGTAGGCCAACGACGCGTGCGCTGCACCGTCGCAGGGGAAAAGGGGATTGGCGTGGCCAAGTTTGAACTGAAAATGTCCGGGGTGAAAATTCTGGCGGGCGCCGCCGTGGCTTCGGCCATGGCCCTCGCGTCGCCGGCCTCGGCCTCGCAGACGATCTACGTCGAATACGCCACCATGAACACGACGTTCCAGGCGAACATCTCGGGCGTGGGCGCGGTCTACTCGAACGGCGTGACCTTCCGCGTGAACGACTTCGGCACCGGCGCGCAGTTCAACAACTCCGACTACAACATCTTCGGGTTCTGCATCGATATATTCCATGCGATGTATATCAACACGACCCTGAACTACACCTACACCTCGACGTACGGCGATCCGGGTCAGGCGCTGTTCACCAACTACGGCCCGACCGCGCCGGCCAACGAGCTGAGCAACGCGCAGATCACCAGCCTGACCAACCTGGTCGACACCGGCTATCTGCTGCACATGGCCCAGCCGAATGACTTCGACACCGCCATGCGCACCGCCGCGATCCAGGCGGCGATCTGGGCGGTTGCCAACCCGACCCGTACGGTGACGGTCCGCAACAACAATCTGAACGCGACGCAGTACGGGCAGTACCAGCAGTACTTCAACGACTACCGCCTGGGGAACTACAGCTCGCTGGCCGACGCCAACGACCGGGTCTACACGATCACCGATCAGGCCCGGAACCCGCAGCACCAGACGTTCGCCATCGGCTGGCCGATCGACAACGCGGTGCCGGAACCCGGCACCTGGGCGCTGATGATCCTTGGCTTCGGCGCCGTGGGTACGGCGATGCGCCGCCGGCGGCTCGCCGCCGCCTGATCCGGCGACACCGGCCTCGCCGTCCCTCCGCGGATGGCGCCAGACAACATTGCGGCCCGCGTCGAGACCCGACGCGGGCCGTTCTGTTTGTGGACGGGTCCGCTCCGGCGGGGATGCGCTTCGGACGGCGAGACGGTAGGTAGGGGCCGAACCCCGCGTCCACCGCGCCAGCCAGGAGACTCCCCATGGCCACCCTGATCCTCAGCGTCGTCGGCAGCGACCGGCCTGGCCTGACCCAGGCCCTGGCCGATGCCGTGCTGTCGGCGGGCGGCAACTGGCTGGAAAGCCAGCTCAGCCGGCTGGGCGGGCTCTATGTCGGCTCGGTGCTGGTGGAGCTGGCGCCGGACCGGGTGGAGGCGCTCCGGGCCGCCGTGCGGGCGGTGGACGCCCAGGGCCTGGAAGTCCGCATCGCGCCGGCCATCGAGGGACCCGCGCCGGCCGGGGGCGATGCGGTGTCGTTCAGCCTGGTCGGCCAGGACCGCCCGGGGATCGTGCGGCAGGTGACCGCGGCCCTCAGCGCCCTCGGCGTGAACATCGAGACCTTCGAGACGCGCATCAGCGCCGAGCCCCACTCCGGCGCGGCGCTGTTCAACATGCAGGCGCGGCTGCGCCTGCCGCCCGGCCTCGAGGCCGAGGGGGTGCAGGCGGCGCTGGAGGACATCTCCGGCGAGATCATGGTCGACATCTCGCTTGCCGCGGCGGAGCCGGACTGACGGGAAGCCCGAGCCGCCTCAGACGATGCCGACGGCCAGCTGAGCCCAGACCAGCAGGAACACCAGCACGATGGCGGCTCCGACCGCCGCGCGCCGGGCCGGGCTGACGGAAATGCGAACGGCAAGCTCGAAGGCCCCGCAGGCGGCGCCCAGCATGACGGCAAGGATCGCGAAGTCGCCGACCCCCCAGTTCATCTCCGGGGTGAACGCCATGGCGGCGAGGGGCGCGATCAGCAGCAGCCCGGCGCCGCCCCACAGTCCATAGCGCCAGCGGCCCGCCGGATGTCCGTCAGCATTCCTCGCCATGGCAGCCTCTCCCGTCCGTTGCGTGCGCGATCCTGACACGGCTCGCGTGGCGGGCCGATGAGGGCGATGTGAGGATTTTCAGCAGGTCCGGCAGATACAAGAAGCCCCGACCGAGGGTGTGACAGCCTCAGGCCGGGGCGATGGTCTTGGAGTGCGCGCCGTGACTGGAGATCCGGCGAGCGGCCAAGCGGGGCCCGAGCCGGCCACGATCAGCAGGCACACCGTATCATCAGCGAGCCAGCGGGCCAATTCTCTTTTGCACAGCTTGTGGGACAAGCGGGAAGGCGCGGTCCTGACGCTCTCCTTCGTCAGGACCGCCCAGCCCTCCGCAGCGCGACCGTGGGCTCGGAACGCGCGCTACATCTGGCCACTGCGCCCGGTCAAAGGCGCTGTTTCCGACCTGGGGCCTCTCCAGAAGGTCCAGGATCGTGGGGAAGACGTCACCCCCGGGCGGGTTCCCTAGGTCGGCCTGAAATTAAATTGCGGCGGACAGGGTCACGCCGACCGTGACCGGCCGCTGGGGGGTGATCTGGCGCGCCTGGTCAGGGTTGAAGGGGTTGCCGAAGGCGAAGGTGTCGCTGAACGAATCCAGCGGGTTGAGGACGAAGACCTGCAGGCCTACGGGCAGGCCGGCCGCCGTGCCATAGACCTCGGCGGCGAGCTTGGTGCGGATGAACCCGCCGGTCCTCGGCTGGCTGGCGTCGAAGGTCACGCGCGAAGGGCCAACATAGGTGGCCTGGCCCACGACCCGCACGGTCCAGTCGCCGCCGATCGGCCGTTCGTAGCTGAGCAGGGCCCCGCCTGAGAGCGCCGGCGCGCCGGGAAGGCCATCAACCAGGCGCGCCGTGAAGTCGGCATTTCCCTTGGAGGTCCGCACCGAGGCGACGCGGCCATTGACCTGGGCGGTCAGGCCGCCGGCCCGCAGCGCGACCTCTGTCTCGATCCCCAGCACACGGGCGTTGCCGGCGTTGATGGTGTAGGGGATGCCCGAGGGCCGGAACTGGTCGGTCTGGATGTCTTTCCAGATGTCGTAGAACACCGCCGAGTTCAGGGAGAGCCCGCGGGGCGGGTCCTCCAGCTTGAGGCCGGCCTCGAAGTTGACCAGCCGGTCGGGCCGGAAGGTCGCCCGCTGCGCCGCCAGCGGCACCGCGCCGCCGGAATTGATGCCGCCCGACCGGTAGCCTTCCGAAACCACGGCGTAGACCAGATCCCCGGGGCGGAACGTCCACTGCAGGGACAGCTTGGGCGATACGCTCTGGAAATCCACCGTGCGGGCGATGGCGCGCGGCGGGAAGTTTTCCGAGACCACATCGGACTTCGTGCGGGTGTGGATGCTGAAGGCGCGCGCCCCGGCAGCGAGGGTGACGTCGGGCGCGAGCCGGTAGGAGGCCTCGCCATAGGCGGCGAGTTCGCGGACCCGGTCCCGCCGGTCGTCGGCGTAGACCGGGATCAGCGGCGCGCGCGGCACCTGGACGGAGAACTCGGTCGGCGACTTCACGGCCGTGTAGGATCCGTAGAGACCGACCAGCCATTCCAGCCGGCCCGCGCCGCGCGAGGTGAGCACGATGTCCTGCACGGCCATCCGGGTCTCGGTGCGCTCGAAGTAGGCCGAGGTGTCGCCGGTGACCGTGTAGAGCCGCTTGGTGGCTGTGGAGTCGTAGACGCTGCTGTAGCGGTGCTGGACGGCGCCGGTCGAGGAGACCAGGTCGCCCCATCCCCAGGACCGGCGGATGGTCGCGGTCAGCAGTTCGATGTCGTTGACGTGCGGCTCACGGATCCGGACGGCCCGGTTCAGGCCGAGGCCGGGGGCGGTGTAGTGGGTGTCGCGCGAGCGCAGGTGCTGGCCTGCGGCGGTCAGGGTGACCGACCAGGCGTCGTTCGGCTTGAAGGCGATCATCAGCCGGCCGCCGCGCCGCTCGGTCTGGTCGACGTTGCTCTTCTGTCGGATCAGGTCATCGAGATAGCCCCCCTGGATCTCCTCATAGGCGGAGAGGCGGATGCCGAGGCCCAGCGCGGACAGCGGGATGTTGACGTGGCCCTCCACCGCGCCGCTGGGCGCACCGCCGCGGGTGGCCGCGGCGGTGGCGCGGATCTCGCTGGAGAAATCGCCGAGGTCGGGCTTGCGTGTGACGATGCGGTAGACGCCGCTGAGCGATCCCGCGCCGAACAGGGCGCCCTGTGGCCCGCGCGCAACCTCGATCCGTTCCACGTCCACCAGCCGCAGGTCCGGATCGGGGGCGTTGTAGTTGACCGGCAGGTCGTCGAGGTAGGTCGCGACCGTGGATCGCGTCCGCCCGGTGTGGGCGCCGTCGGACAGCCCGCGCAGCAGCAGCTTGTTGCGGCCCGGACCGAGGTTCGTCACCAGGACGCCGGCGAACTGGCTGGCCGCCTCGCCCGCATCCGAGGCGCCGGTGGCCTCCAGGCCTTCGCGGGGGATGGTGGTGATCGCGACGGCCAGCTCGCGGGCGTTACGGATACGCTTCGTGGCGGTGACCAGCACGTCGTCGACCGTTACCGGCGGCTCGGGGCGGGGCGGCTCGACCCGGGGGCTGGGCGAGATCTCCACCGCCCCGGGGGCGATCAGCCGCCACGTGCAGCGGGCGCCGGACAGGGTCTGGGTAAGGGCCTGCTCGAGGGTCATGGTCCCCGAGACGCGGATCGTGGAACTGCCGGCGCAGGACGCCGCGCCGATCAGCGTGACATTGGCCTGCTGGGCGAGGTCGAGCAGCGCCTCGGAATAGGCCTGGGGCTCGATGCTGAAACGGATGCGCGCGGGCGCAGCCTCGGCGGCCTGGCCGATTCCGCACGCCGCCGCCAAACCGGCGACAGCGGCCAACAGTTGCCGACGACCAAGGATAACCAGCTCCGACCCAACCTGCGGCCTACTTCCGGAGAAGCAGCGTCCCCCGCTCGGAAGGTATCGATCTTACCGGCAGCATCAAGCTCAGGCGCGCCAGTACCGCGGCCTGATCGTCCAGCACGATCACCCCGGTGATCGGCGTCCGGCCCAGTTCGGGGTCGGAGACCCCGATCTGCTGCACATACTGGTGGTTCAGGTCGGCCACCACATTGGCCAGCGGCTCGCCCCGGTAGACGAGGCGGCCGGAGCGCCAGCCGAAGGCTTCCTGCGGATCCACGGCGCTGAGCTTCTCGACGCCGGCGCGATCGACCTCCAGGCGGTCGCCCGCGGTGAGCAGGCGTGCCTGGCCCGCCGGATCGGCGGCGAACGGCCGCACCTGGACCTTGCCGCGCGCCACCGTGACGCTCAGCATCCCGCGGCGGTTGCGGACGTCGAACTGGGTGCCCACCACGCGGACGATGCGATTCGACGCCTCGACGGTGAAGGGGCGGCCCTCGTCGTGGGCCACGTCGAAGATCGCCTGGCCGTCGCCGAGGGTGACCCTGCGCGCCGATCCGCTGAAGCTCACGCTGAGCCGGGTCTCGGCGTCCAGGTCGACGACCGAGCCGTCGGCAAGCTTGATCCGCTGATGCTGGCCCTTTCCGGTGGCGTAGGTCTGCATGGCGGGCTGGCCCAGCATCGGGGCCACGAACGCGACCGCCAGGCCCGCCGCGATGGCGGCGCCGCCGGCGCCGGCCAGCCAGCGACGGGTGGGGCCGCGGCGGGCAGAGGCCCGCTGGGCGTCCTCGGCCAGTTCGGTCAGCACCGCGTCGGCGGCGGCCTCATACTCGTGCCAGATGGACAGGGCGTGGCGGTAGGCCTCGCGGTTGGCGGCGGACAGCGCCAGCCATTCCCCGAAGGCCTGGGCGTCGGCCTCGCTGACGTCGTCACGCTGCAGGCGCGCGAGCCAGGCGCTGGCGTCCGCCACCGTCCCCTCCCTGTCGCTCACAATGTGCGTCATGTGCCAGCCTGCCCGATCTGCGCAGACCGCGCCGAACAGCCGAAGAGACGGCGCCGCTCGGCCTCACCCCTAGGTCCGGTGCAAAATTCCTCGCGCGTCATGACCGCAGCCTCTGCGACAGGTTGGCGATGGCGGCCTGGATGTGCTGTTCGATCATCTTGACGGACACCCCCATGGCTCGCGCGGTGTCGGCCTGGGACAGCCCCTCCAGCTTGTGCAGCCGGAAGGCCTGACCCATTTTCGGGGGCAGGGCGGCGACGGCGTCGGCCAGGAGGCGGACCCGCTCGCGGGCCAGCACAGCTTCGTCCGCAGGCATGTCTGAGGCCACGTCCTCGCCGCCGATTGCGGTGTGGGTCTCCATCCGCCACTGTCCGTTGCGCCGGGACGAGCGCTGGGCGCTGCGGACGTGATCGACCATCAGGTTGGCGGCCATGCGGTAGAGCAGCGCCACCGGCGCGCGGACCTCGGACCCGGCGTCGAGGGCGGCGACCTTCAGGTACAGGTCCTGGATCAGGTCCTCGGCCGTGGCCATGCAGCGGGTCCGCGAGGCCAGGAACAGAAGCAGGCTCTCGCGCTTCTCGAGGAACGCCTCGAGGAGCGGGCCGTGCTCCTCAGACTGTTCAGACGACCCTGCCGGCGCCAAGGCATTCCCCCTGGGTCGCATCCCCGCGCGACCGTCCGTTGCATGGCGAAAGATGGGGGATTAGCCAAGCGGTTTCACCCGTCGCGGGCATGTCCGCGGGCCGCCCGGCCACGCAAAACAGGTTTCCCGACCGGCCCCG
Source organism: Pseudomonadota bacterium (assembly GCA_963205005.1). Lineage (GTDB taxonomy): Bacteria > Pseudomonadota > Alphaproteobacteria > Caulobacterales > Caulobacteraceae > Phenylobacterium. Next base: position 30,770 of record CAUJHW010000119.1, on the reverse strand, counting down.
GCCGGTCTAGCCTCGCGGCAACGACAGAAACGCCGAGGAAATGCCCATGGTCGCCCCCGCCGACAGCGCCGCCGCCGCCCCCGTCAAGGCCGATGAGGACGAGGTCCTCTACGAGGTGTCAGAGCACATCGCCACGCTGACGCTGAACCGTCCGGACCGGCTCAACACCATCTCCGGCCCGATGCTGCGGCTGCTGGCCGAACTGCTGCTTAAGGCCGACCGCGACCCGGACGTGCGCTGCATCATCCTGACCGGCAAGGGGCGGGCGTTCTGCGCCGGGCTGGACCTGCGCGGGGCGACCAAGGGCAGCACCGGCCTGGAGGGCGCATCGACCTCCACCGACATCGACCTGCGCTCCACCCCGCCGACCGTCCTTTTCAACCTGGGCACGCCGACGATCTGCGCGATGAACGGCTCGGCCGCCGGCTACGGCATGGACACGGCGCTGGGCTGCGACATCCGGCTGATGGCCACCGGCGCCAAGATGGCCGCGGCGTTCACCAAGCGCGGGATCGTGCCGGAGAGCGGCGGCACCTGGATCCTGCCCCGGCTGCTGGGCTGGTCGAAGGCGGCCGAGATCATCTTCACCGGCCGCACGCTGGGCGCCGAGGAATGCGTGAACCTGGGGCTGGCCTCGCGGGTCGTGCCCGAGGCCGACATCGCGGCGGAAGCCCGCAGCCTGGCGCTGGAGATCGCCGCCAATGCGCCGCTGGCGGTGCAGGCGTCAAAGCGGCTGATGCGCATGGGCCTGTCGGAGGGTTTTGACGAACACGTGCACCACGTGTTCCTGCAACTCCTGCCGCTGCTGCGCTCGGAAGACGCCATGGAAGGCATGCGGGCCTTCATGGAAAAGCGCGCCGCAGACTTCAAGGGCCGCTGAGGCCCCGCAAGGTCAGCTCTTCAGGGATATCGCGAAGACGAGCGCCGCACCGGCCGCGGCGGCGGCGAGGGCGAGCGCGGCAAGGATGAGCGCCTGCGCCCGCGGGCGCGGCGGCTCTCTGGAATACTGCAAGGGGGCTCCGGCGGTGCGGTCGTTGCGGCCATGAGCCGCCGGCCCCTCAATGCGTGATGGCGGCGACGGTTCCGCGCCGGGAACCGCCGGCGCTACTTCGCCTTCACGAAGCGGAACAGGAACTGGTCGGTGTGGCGGCGGACGGTCGGATCGAAGACCATCTTCGTGCGGTCGTCCTGCGGATTGGCCAGCACATCGTTCTTCGCGTCGAGCTTCAGGCCGGCGGCCTTGGCCGAGGCCAGCACCACGGCGGGGTCGATGCGGTGGATCGTGCCACCGGTGGTCGTGGGCGCGCCAGCGTCGGCGGCGTGGTCCATGGCGATGAACACGCCGCCCGGCTTCAGCACGCGGGCGATCTCGGCATAGGCCTTGGCCGGATCACCCAGGCCGGGCGAATTCTTGGGCATGTAGTAGAGCTCGTGCGGACCCAGGATCCACAGCACCCGGTCGACCGAGGCGTCGGGCGCCTGCAGCGCGTCGAAGCGGCTGGTGGTGTCGGTGACGTTGGCCAGACCCCCGGCGGTGCGCCGCGCCGCCATCGCCGGACCGGAGTAGGTGAACTCGACCGGATTCTGCGTGATCACCTTGCCCTTGGGTCCGACGGCGCGGGAGATGATCTCGGTCATCCAGCCGCGCCCCACCTCGATTTCCAGCACCGTGTCGCCGGGACGCAGCTGGGCGAAGGCGAGCACCTCGGCGGGCTTGCGGGCCGCATCGTCCTTGCGGTCAGCCTCCGGGCGGGCGGGATCGGCCAGGATGGCGGCATAGTCCGTGGCCTTGAGCGGGCCTGCCGCTATCGCCGGGGCGCCGGCCGCCAGAACCAGCACCGCCGCTGCGGCGGCGACTTTCGCGAACCTGATCATCTGAAATCCTCCCACCCGTTCTGCGCCGGGCGAGGCACAGTAGTGTCCGCAAGGCCGTCACCGCAATCGGTCTGGCTGCGGAAATGGTCGCCCAGCCGGCCGCCCGCCCATCAGCCGTGGGGCTGGCCGGAATAGAAGTCCGGCTCGCGGGTGAAGTGATAGGCGGCGGTGGTAAGGGCTTTGTCCACGGCGTCGAGGATCAGGTAGTCGGGATGAAAGGGCCGGCAGCGGCCCTTCATTTCCAGCAGCGCCCGGCGGAACGGTCGTAGGGCCTCGAAGGCGGCCTTGGGGTCGGTGACGCCGAGATAGTTGACCTTGACCATGAGAAACTCCGTTCGGGGAGCTCGAACAAAAGCAGAACAAATGGCGCTTGGCGACTCCGCGCAGGTTGTAGTTTCACGGCGGGGGCAACATCCGCCGCCGGTCAAGGCGACGCAGACGCCTGACTCCATGCCTCGCGCGCAGGCTCCGCCGGCCGCCGGACCGGACTAGGCTGCCGCTTCCAGATTGCTGAGAGGCGTCGCGCCATGCCGCAGTTCCACCTTCGCCGCCTGGGTCACGCCGTGGCCCTGGCCCTCGGGATCCTCGCCGCCGGATCGGGCGCGGCGTCAGCGGCCGAGGGCCGGATGTCGGAGGAGACCTTCTCCATCGGCGGCCAGCCCCGGCGCGCGGTGATCCACGACTATTCCTCCGGCAAGGCCACGGCCCCGGTGGTGATCCTGCTGCACGGCGGCGGCGGCAATCCGGAGAATGCCATCACCATGACCCGCTTCGACGCCCTGGCGGCGCGCGAGGGGCTGATCGCGATCTACCCGGGCGGGACCGGCGCGATGGCGGGCGGCAGGATCCTGACGTGGAACGCCGGACACTGCTGCGCCTTCGCGATGCGCAACAGGTCTGACGACGTCGGGTTCATCTCCGCGCTGATCGACCGGCTGGTCGCCTCCGGACGCGCCGATCCGGGCCGGATCTATGTGACCGGCATGTCCAACGGCGGCATGATGAGCCATCGCCTGGCGCGGGAGCTGTCGGGCAGGATCGCCGCCATCGCCCCGGTGGTCGGCGCGGTGTTCGGAGACGAGCCGCCCCCCGCCGGACCGGTGCCGGCCTTCATCATCGTCGGCGCCGTGGACAGGACCGTGCCCGGTGCAGGTGGTCCGCTGGGCCTGCGCGACGACGTGCTGCAGGGTGGCCCGCCGGCGGAGGATCGCCCGGTGGCCCCCGCCTTCGCCCAGGCCGAGTACTGGGCGAAGGCCAACGGCTGCGGCGCGTCGAAGACCACCGAAACCGCCTTCGTCCGCACCACCACCTGGACGGGCTGCAGGTCCGGGGCCGACGTGGTGTTCAACGTGGTCGCCAACAACGGCCATGCGTGGCCGGGCGGCGCTCCGGGCCGGGCCGTCGCTAATCCGCCGACCCAGGACTACGACGCCAGCGCGGCCATGTGGGAATTCTTCAAGGCTCACCCGCGCAAGTCCCGCTGACACGTCCCGCCTGCCGCGCCATAGTGGGCGCCTGACGCGATGCGCGGCCCGGAGCCTGGAATGGCTCCGCCAACGGACCGGCGCGGGCGAAACGGGGAGGAGCTGACGATGACCTATGCGCCCGCGGACCGGCGGATCTACGACGCCGACAGCCACATCATGGAGCTGCCGGATTTCCTGAAGGCCTACGCCGACCCGGCGCTGCGGGACGAGATCCCGGAGGTCAGCTACTCGGCCTCCATCGTCACCGACGAGGAGGTTGCGGTGATCATGGGCCAGGGCGGGCGCCACAGCCCCGAACATGTCGCCGCGCAGATCGCGATGGGCGACCAGCTGATCGAGAAGTCCAAGGAAATCCAGGCGCTGGGCGCTTTCAACAGCGCCGACCGCACCGTCGCGCTGGACATGCTGGGCTTCCGCAAGCAGCTCGTCTTCGCCACCCACAGCCTGCGGATGCCGTTCTCGCCCAGCAGCAAGCTGGAGCATCGCCTGCGCTATGGCGCGGCGCGCGCGCACAATCGGCACATGGCCGACTTCTGCAAGAGCGACCGGCGGCTGATGGGCGTGGCTGCGATCCCGCTGGACGACCCGGACCTGGCCCTCGCCGAGCTCGAATTCTGCCTGGCGAACGGCCTGAAGGCGGCGTGGATTCCGCACCGGCCCTGCGGTGATCGCTCGCCCGGCCACGTGGACCTGGACCCGTTCTGGGCCCGGCTGGCCGAGACCGGCACGCCGTTCGTGCTGCATGTGGGCGGCGCGCCGCTGCAGCTGGCCAAGGCGTGGATGAACAACGGCCGCCCGCCGACAAAGGACTGGCTGGGCGGGGGCGAGAACCTGCGGACCAAGGATGTGTCCCTGCTGCACGAGGGACCGGAGCAGTTCCTGACCATGCTGGTGCTGGACGGGGTGCTCGAGCGCCATCCCGGCCTGCGCGGGGCCGCCGTGGAGCTGGGCGCCGGCTGGGTGCCCGAACTGCTGCGGCGGCTGGACTGGGTGGTGAAGCACTGGAGCCGCAACGACGCCAACCTGCAGGGCCTGCGCCGCATACCGTCGGAACAGATCACCCAGCAGCTGGCCTTCACGCCCTTCGTCTTCGAGGAGGTGGGTTCGTTCATCGACCAGTCGAACCCGGACCTCTACCTGTTCTCCAGCGACTATCCGCATATCGAGGGCGGCCGGAACCCGATCGGGCGGTTCGAAGCTTCGCTGGGCGAGCGGCCCGCCGCGGTTCGCGACAAGTTCTACGCCGAGAACTTCCTGCGGATCTTCCAGGACGCCTGAACGGGCCCCGGCGCCTACAGGAACAGCTTGCGGACGCTGATGCGGACTGAGCGGCCGACGGGGTCGAGGTTGGCGGGCTGGTAGCCCGTCGGCGTCGCCCCCGCGGCGTCGCGCACTCGGACCCGCGCGTCCAGCAGGTTGGCGAGGACGAAGGACACCCGGGTTCCGCGCAGCCACGGCGCCCGGGCCAGCAGGGGCTTCTGCTGGTCGAGGTCGGCGAAGGCCCGGAACGACACCTTGGTCAGGTCAGAAAAGCTGAGGTCGCCCACCGCCGAGCCGGGTCCGCCCCGCACCGTGGTGCCGCTGACCCAGTCCACGGTCAGCCGCGCGCCGATGCCGCGCAGCGCGCCGCCGATCTCGGCCTCGATCTCATGGCGGGGCTGTCCGCCGCCGGCCCCGTCCGCCGCCGCGCCGTCCAGCCGGTCGAGCACCGGGCCGCCGCGCCGGACGAGGAACCGGTCCTCGAAATAGACCGTGTGATAGACGCTGGCCTGCAGCCGCCCGCCGGGGCCGCCCGGTCCGCCGCCGCCCTGGAACGCGCTGGGCGGAGGTCCGCCCGCCGCGAATGATGGAGGTCCGCCCGTCATCCCGCCGCCCATCCCGGGGCCTGCGCGCCCCGGCGGCCCGCCACCGCCCCCTGGCCGGCCGCGCTGCGGCGGCTGGGGCCCGATAGGCTGGGAATAGTTGAACCCCCAGCGCAGGTTGCGCCGGTCGAGCCGGGCGAAGTTGACCGGCCGGTAGTCGACCTGGGTCAGGACACCGGACGCGTCGCGCAGGAACCGCGAGGGGAAGGCCGCCTCGATGTCGGCGGTGGCGGCCGGAAAGGTGACGATCGGATTGCGGGTGCGGGTGTCGACGTAGTTGGCGCTGAACACCAGGTCGCGCGCGGTCAGCGGGCTGAAGTTCAGGCCCACCTTGAAGACGTCGCTGGTCTCGGCCAGCAGGCCGGAATTGCCGCCGCTCAGGCGTGTCACATCGACCGTGCGGCCGGTTGCGAAGTCGAAGATCCGCGCGCCGGCGGTGAACACCACCGGATTGCCCAGCTGCTGGATCGTGGGCGCGTTCTGGTCGTGGCTGGTCGAGACGATCAGGCTGAAACGGGTGACCGGCCGCCAGTTGAGGCCGTAGCCCAGGGTCTCCAGCGTGCCGAAGTCCGACAGGTCCTCAAGCGCGACGTTGAGGTTCACGGACAGCTCGCCCAGGGCCGGCAGGAAGTCCGCCCGCCGGCTGGCGAGGGGCAGATCCAGGCTGACCTGGCCGTTCAGGGTGTCCCGCGAGAGATCGACCGACTGCACGACGCCGAGGCGCTCCGAGGTCGATTCGAAGCCCAGGTGGGTGGCGCCAAGCCGGATGCTGGTGCGCAGGTCGCCCGCCGGGGCACGGAGCAGCCGGCCGCTGGCCACGCCCTGCAGGTTGGCGTTGTCGGACTTCGACCGGGTCTCGTTCTCGCGGAACGCGAGCTGGTCGGCGGGCAGATCAGCGAACGGGTTGAAGGTCGGCGAGCGGGCGTTCAGCAGCGCCTGAAGCGCCGTCGCGTTGAGCCCGGCGTCGCTGCGGGTGCGGCTGTCTTCGTGCTCGAATGCGCCGGTGAGCGACAGCCGCCAGCCGGACAGGTCCTTGTTCAGGCCGCCGCCGAGCCTGGCGTTCCAGCTGTCGCGATCCTGGGTCAGCGGGCCCAGGGCGGTGGCGTAGCGATCCAGCGCCACCGTCGTGGCGAAAGGCGAGAACGGATTACCGGCCGGAATCAGCAGGGTGACGCCGGGCAGGCCCAGGCGGGACTCGCTTTGGGTCGCATCGAACGTGGCGTTGAGACTAGCCACCACCCCGCCGAGGATCGGCTGGCTGTAGACGGCGTTGGCGGTGACCTGCCGGGTCGCGGGCAGCAGCGAGCGGAAGCGGCCGACGTCGCTGGTGTTCAGCCGGCCGGCGGTGGCGGCGAAGTCGGCCAGGGTGGGCGCGCGGGTGGCCGCCGAGGCCGGGACGCCGGCCAGGCTCACCGTCCCGCCCGCCAGCGCGCTGAGGGCGGGATCGATCTGCCCGTCAGCGGCCGTCCCGCGGATGTTGCCGACCGGATCGAAGGTCCGGCCGGATACCAGGCCTGACAGCCCGCGCTCGTCCTCGGTCAGGGCCGTGGCGCCCTGAACCTTCAGGGTAAGGTTCAGCCGCCGGTCGTCGCGGATCCGGAAGAGCCCCACCTCGGCCTGCCCGCCCTGACGCCCGCCCGCCGTGGGCGCGGAGCCGGCCAGCTCGGCGGTGGTGGCCCGGAACTGCGGCCGCAGGACAAAGTTCACGACCCTCTGTGAGGCGGTGAAGCCGTACTTGAGCGCGGCCTCCTCCGGCAGGATGTCCACCCGCAGGATGGCCTCTGAGGGCAGGTCGCGGATCTCGTTGAAGCCTGAGATCCGCCGGCCGTTCAGCAGGATCACAGGCGCCCCGCCCCGGCCGCGTTCGGTGCGGGTCTGGGGGGCCAGCTGTTCCAGCAGCTCGGCCATGGTGCTGACCCCATAGGCCTGGATGTCGGCCGGGGAGAGCTGGAGCTCAGGGACGACATCGCCCACCACGGCGCCGGTCTGCGCGGCGGCCGCCGTCACCACGAGTTCGGACACGGTGACGTCCTCGTCCGCCCTGGCCGCCCTGGGGGTCTGGGCCTGGGCGGCGGGCGCGGCGAGCAGGGCCAGCGGGATGAGGCCCGCCGCGCCGAATCGCCACGCACCCGGCGCGCCGACGAAGGTTCCGGTCCTGAAAATGCGCATGTCCCCCGATACCGCCCCCGGCCCGATCGCGCCCGGCGACTTACCCCGTCGCACAGGATCGCAGAAGGCGGTCCGAATGAGGGCGGTCTTTTGTCAGGCCGGTCATGAAGGAAGGCTTAGATGTCCGGCCGGACGCGAGCCGGGGCGGATGCCCCGAAGGCCTGCGTTTTTCAGCTGCCCGGACCTTGTCGGCCGCAGATCCGCACCTAGATAAGTCCTGATCGCGCTGGCCTCCGCGTCCCCCCATACGGACGGCAAGCGACGGGTGTGCGGCCCTGGCGCCTTCGATGGCCGCCGGGGCCGCCTTCGTTTGCGTCGGCCCTTATCTCGCGGCGGCGCGACGGCTGGCGATCATAAGCATCTGGGCGCGTTCCTCGATCTCCATGGCGGCGTCGATGCTGATCGCCTCCAGCGTGGCGTCGAAGCTGCGCTTGGACAGCCGGAGCGCGTCCGGCGCGGCCTTGAGCATGTCGGCCGCCAGGGCCAGGCCGTAGTCGTCGAGCGCCTCGTCCGGGACCGTGGCCGAGACAAGTCCCAGCCTCAGGGCGTCGGCGGCGTTCAGCGGCCGGCCGGTCAGCAGCATCTCGCGGGCCCGGGAGACCCCGATCGTCCGCTGCAGCCGCCAGCTCGCGCCCAGCTCGGCCCCCGAAAGTCCGATGTTGATGAAGGCCGAGTGGAAGGCGGCGCTCTCGCCGGCCACGATCACGTCGCAGGCCAGGGCCAGCGCCATGCCGCCGCCGGCGGCGGGTCCGCGGACGAGCCCGATCAGCGGCTGCGGGCACCCCCGCATGGCCTTCATCAGATCCCGCAGCACCCAGTCGCCCTCAGGCCCGTCGCGCAGGGCGTCGGGCTGGCCGGCGGCCTTGAGGTCGGCGCCAGAGGAGAACGCCCGCCCGGCGCCCCGGATCACGATCACCCGGACATCCTTGTCCCGACGTCGGGATTCGAAGTGGGCCAGCAGGGCTTCGGCCATGGGATGGTTCATGGCGTTCAGGCGGTTCGGCCGGTTGAGCGTCACGCGCTCGAGGCCGCCTTCCAGCCGTTCGACGTTCAGGATCGGTTCGTCCATCAGGCCCTCGCGGTTCAGGTCCCGGTCATTGTGCATGGACCGGCGGCGCGAGGCTTCTGGAAAAACGCCTGCTCAGGGCGCGGCGTCGCCGTGCGATAGCAGATAGGCGTCCAGCGCCTGGGCCGCCGCTTCGCCGCAGCCGCCCTGCTGGACCTGGACGATCTGGTCCAGGGTGGCCAGCGCCTCGACTGGCGGGCAGATGCCGGCGCGGGCGCGGGTCGGCCGCCCGGCTGTCTCGCGCGGAGCGGGGGCCAGGATGAACCGCAGCACGGCCATGCGCTCGGCGTCGCTGGGGTTGGCGGCGCGGCGGGGCAGGCTGATCCCGCCGGCCGCGCCCCGGAAGGTCACGATATCGCCGGAGGCGTGCATCAGCGTCACGGTTCCGCCCGGACCCAGCGCCAGTCGCGCGCCGGCGTCAAAGGCCTGGCCTCGCAGGATCGCCGGGTCGGACGACCTCACGACCACATAGTCCGACGCCGCGGCGGCCGTAGCGACAGCGGCGAGCAGCAGGCCCGGCAGCAGGCGGCGAAACGGTCTGAACATGCGCGCAAGCATCGCGCGTCCGTCCAGGACTGGCAATCGCGGGAAGAATACCAGTTTTTTGGTATTCTGTATAACGTCGTTTCGACGCGCCCGGTCCGGTTGTGGCGCGCTTCCGAGTTAAACCCTGCATGGCGCCTGCGACAATGGGTAGCTGGCCCTTTGAATTTGCAGGAACTTTAACCCTCCATTTACCCCTCAGGGTTAAGAAGGGGGATTAGGATGTCGAGGCGACCAGAATGGTCAGCGTGCAGATGCGAAATGCCGGACAGGGGCTGTGGACAGTCCTGACCCTGCCCACGTCGGTGCAGGCTGCGCAGACTGTCGCCGGCGCGGTCCGGACCCTCAACCTCGCCGATCAGGTCCGCATCGAGGCCTCGGCCCCCATGCCGTCGCCGGTCAGGGGCGTCGACCTCAAGGTCTGACGTTCGCCCGCGCAAGGTCATCCGGCGCATCCACGTCGAACAGCACCCCGTCATCCGGACTTTCCACGAACACCACCCGCGCGCCCAGCGCCTGCAGGATCGGTCGCGCGCCTGTGTCGCCGGTCAGCCCCGCCACCTCGCCGAACACCTCGCGGGCGAGGATCACTGGGTTGCCGCGCCAGCCGCCGAACGCGGCCGCGGCCGCGGGGGCGCCCGCCTGGATGGCCCGGGCGAGGGGCGCCAGAACATCACGCGACACCCGCGGCATGTCGCCGAGAAAGACGAAGGACGCGCGGGTTTCCGCCGGCAGGCTGGCTACGCCGGCCCGGAGGGAGGCCGCCATGCCCTCGGCGTGGTCGGGGGCGTGGACAAGCCGGATCGCCGGGTCGAAGGCGCGCACGCAGGCGGCAATGTCCGCGGCGTCCGCTCCCGTAACCACGGTGACACCTTCCACCGGCGCGGCGCGGGCGCAGGCCAGGGCGGCGTGCAGCAGCGGGGCGCCGTTCCAGTCGGCCAGCAGCTTGCGGCCGCCGAAGCGCCTCGCCGATCCCGCGGCCAGGACCAACGCCTGCAACCCGTCGCTCAAGACCGGACCTGTCGCCAACCGCCCTGTTCCCCTATCCTGCATTCCCAATGACGCCCTATGACGACATCGCCGTGCCGGGACCCACGCCCCTGATCGACGGCTTCGGCCGCACGGTGACCTATTTGCGGCTGTCGGTCACCGACCGCTGCGACCTGCGCTGCGTCTACTGCATGGCCGAGCACATGACCTTCCTGCCGAAGGCCGAGGTGCTGACGCTGGAGGAGCTGGACCGGATCGCCACCGCCTTCGTGCGGCTGGGAACCAAGAAGCTGCGCCTCACGGGCGGCGAGCCTCTGGTGCGCAAGGGGATGATGGGCCTGGTCACCAGCCTCGGGCGGCATCTGGGGACGGGCGCTCTGGACGAGCTGACCCTGACCACCAACGGAACGCGGCTGGCCGAGTTCGCCGAACGGCTGGCGGATGCGGGCGTGCGACGGATCAATGTGTCGATGGACACCCTGAAGCCCGACCTGTTCCGCACGCTCACCCGGGGTGGCGACCTGGCGAAGGTGCAGGCCGGCGCGGCGGCGGCGAAGGCCGCGGGCCTGTCGGTGAAGATCAACGCCGTGGCCCTGCGCGATTCCAACGCCGACGAGATTCCCGACCTGGTCCGCTGGTGCCACGGCCATGGTTACGACCTGACCCTGATCGAGACCATGCCGATGGGCGAGGTCGATGTGGACCGTACCGACGAGTACCTGTCGCTGAAGGATGTTCGGCGCGAGCTGGAGAGCTTCTGGACGCTCGAGGACCTGCCGCTCACCACCGGCGGGCCGGCGCGCTACGTGCGGGTCGCCGAGACCGGCGGCCGGGTCGGCTTCATCACCCCGATGAGCCACAATTTCTGCGAGACCTGCAACCGTGTGCGGCTGACCTGCACCGGCACCCTGCACACCTGCCTCGGGCAGGAGGACGCGACCGACCTGCGGGCGGTGCTGCGGGCCGGCGCCTCGGACGACATCCTCGTGGAGACCATCCGCACGGCCATCGCCGGCAAGCCGCGTGGCCACGACTTCGAGATCGCCCGTCGCCAGCCCGCGGTGGCGCGGCACATGTCGACCACGGGCGGTTGAGATGGCGCGGGTCCTGCTGTTCGGCCGCTTCCGCGATCTCGCCGGCTGGCGGGAGCGCGAGATCGCGGCGGGAAGTCTCTCCGACCTGCGGGCGCTGCTGGCGGCCGGCGACGCCGAGCTTGCCGAGGCCCTTGAGGGCAAGGGCGTTCAGGTGGCCGTCGACCAGGCCATCGTGAAGGGCGACATGGCGCTTTCCGCCAGTGCAGAGGTCGCCTTCCTCCCGCCGATGAGCGGCGGATGATCCGCCTTACCGAAGCGCCCTTCGACCCCGGCGCGCTGCTCAACGAATTCTCGCAGGGCCGGACCGAGACCGGCGCTGTGGCCACCTTCACCGGCATCGCCCGCGCCGAGAAGGGTTCGACCACTGTTCTTGAACTGGAGGCCTATCCCGGTTTCACCGAGGCCGAGATCGGCCGGATCGCCGAGCAGGCCCGCAGGCGTTTCGGCCTGCACGACTTCGCCATCCTGCACCGGATCGGGAAGATCGCGCCCGGTGAGGCGATTGTGTTCGTGGCCACCGCAGCCGGCCACCGTCGGGCCGCTTTCGAGGCCTGCGACTTCCTGATGGACTACCTGAAGTCCAAAGCTCCGTTCTGGAAGAAGGAGCATGGCCCCGATGGCGAACGCTGGGTGGAGCCGACCGCCCAGGACCTGGCCGACCGGGACCGCTGGAACTAGGCCCGGTCGCCGAGCAGGATTCCCTTCACGCCGTCGCGGGTGCGCAGGGTGAGAATGAAGAGATAGACGCTGAGGAACAGGGCGCCGCCAAGAAAGGCGGCAAGGCCCAGGCCCAGACCGGCCGGCGAAAACCGGTGTCGCCACGCGACCCACAGGCCCGAGAATGTCAGCATGAACAGGAAGTCGAGGTCGAACTGCCCCGGCCAGGCCATCTCCGCCAGATCGGCGAAGGCCACGCTGTACAGTGACCACCCGTGGCTCGCGATCACCAGCCCCGTGTAGACCGTCAGCGCCGCGAACATCGCGACCAGCAGAATCCGAAATCCCGTCATGGCGTCCCCCTCGTTTGACCGCAGTTTGCAACGCCCGGGAGGCAGTGCAACTACGCCGGAGGTAATGGCCCCTGATCCTCAGCCCCGCTCGGCCACCTCCAGCCAGGTGACGTCGCGCAGATAGGCGTCGGCGTCGAATTTCTTGAAGGTGTTGGCGCCCATGGAGCGGACCGTGCCGAACACCGGCTGGGGACCCCAGGGGCGGTCGTGCAGGCCGAAGATCCAGCCGACGTTGGTGAACGAGTTCGCGTCGCGGCCGTCGAGGAACCAGCGGTTGTTCAGCGCCAGGATCGTCTCGAACGCCTCCTCCGGGCCGGCCGACCAGTTGAGGATCTTCTTCCCCCAGTACATGCGAAGGTGATTGTGCATGTAGCCGGTCGCCCGCATCTCGCGCATGGCGCCGTTCCAGTAGGGATCATGGGTCTGCGCGGCCTCGAACCGGGCGCGGTCGTAGAGGTGGGGCCGGGGATCGGAGGCATGATCGGCGAGCGTCTTGCGCGCCCATTCCGGCAGGACCTCATAGCGGTCGTAGTCGGGGGCGTAGAAGGCGTGGTTCATCGCCAGTTCGCGCCGGACGATCAGTTCCTCAAGGTAGCTGTCGCGGCTGTCGGAGGCCGGCGACCGGCGCGCCGCCAGCGCAATCTCCACCGGGGAGATCTGGCCGAAGTGCAGGTAGGGGCTCATGTGCGAGGCGACGTTGGCCTCCGGCCGGCCGCGCTCGGCGCCGTAGCGGGGCAGGGCCTTCGCGACGAAGGCCTCCAGTCGCGCCCGGGCCGCGCCTTCCCCCGGCTCAAAGCGGCGGACCGGACCGACCGCGGCGTCGATCTGCAGGTTCGCAAGCACCCCCGGAATGTCATCCAGATCGATGTCGCCGACGATCCTGAGGGCGTCGGCGCGGACCCGCGACGGACGCGCGGCGAGTGGTGCGAGATAGTCCTCCAGGAGACGCTGGATGCGCGGCCGGATCGTGCGGGCGGCGTACTCGTGCTTTCCGGAGGGCAGTTCGACGGGAACCACCACATCGCCTTCCACCTGCACGAGGCGGCGATCGAGACTCTCGGCCAGCTTCGCCCGCCATGTCCGCTGGATCTTCAGATAGCCCCGGTCGCACACCACCAGCGCCGCATCGGCCGCCAGAGCCCGGGCCAGTTCGTGCGACGGCTGCTTGCGGATCACGAAGCCGACGCCCCGGTCGGCGAGGCGCCGCCGCACCTCGGCGAGACCGCGCAGCATGAAGTCGTAGTGTCGGAGATTGGCCTCCGGGAAGGCGGTGAGGCCGAAACAGACCAGCACCGGCAGGCCCAGGCCGTTGGCCTGCTCGATGGCAAACTCCAGCGCCGGGTTGAATTCCGCGCGCTGCGACTGCTGCATCCAGTAAAGAACGTAGGCGCCGTCCGGGCGGACGGGCGCATCGACAAGGACCTTCAGGCGTGCGGACTGGATCAACGGCGTATTCCCACCTCGGCGCGGCAGTCTTAGCGCGCCGGCGCGTCCGCTCATGAGCGGATTCCCCGAATCGTTCGAGGCCGTGGTGATCGGCGCGTCGGGCGGAATCGGTGCGGCCCTGACCGCAAGGCTGGCGGCCGACCCCCGGGTGAGCCGGGTCCACGGCTTCTCGCGGCGCAGCGCGGTTTCCCTTGACCTCACGGACGAGGCCTCCATCGCCGCCGCCGCGGCCACCGTCGAGACCCCCCGGCTGGTGATCGTGGCCACAGGCCTGCTGCAGGACGTCGACCAGAGCCCCGAGAAGCGGCTGGCCGACCTGGATCCGGCCCGGCTGGCCCGCAGCTTCCAGGTCAACGCCATCGGCCCGGCGCTGATCCTGAAGCACTTCGCGCCCCGGCTGCCGCGCGAGGGCAAGGCGGTGCTGGCGGTGCTGACCGCCCGCGTGGGGTCGATCTCCGACAACCGGCTGGGAGGCTGGTACGGCTATCGGGCCGCCAAGGCTGCGGCGAACCAGTTTGTGCGAACCGCCGCGGTCGAACTGGCGGCGCGGCGCGGGGACGCGATCTGCGTCGCCCTGCACCCCGGCACGGTCGATACCCCCCTTTCGGCGCCGTTCCAGAAGGGCGTGCCGGATGGAAAGCTGTTCACGCCGGACTTCGCCGCCGAACGGCTGCTGGCGGTGATCGATGGGCTGACCCCCGTCGCGACGGGCGGATTCTTCGCCTGGGACGGGCAGCCGATCGAATTCTGAATCGCCGCTGACCTTGGGTCAGTCGGAAGTCGTTGTATGGTCGCGCGAACATCTAACCGGAGGACTTTGGCATGGCGGATTTTGGGGCGGACGTCGGGCTTGAGGAATTCCGCGCCGAGGCGCGCGCCTGGCTCGAGGCGAACTTTCCGAAGTCGCTGGCGGGCAAGGGCGGGATGATGGCGTCCGAGGGCGCCCAGTCCGGCGACCCGGACCTCAAGGCCTGGAAGAAGGCGATCGGCGAAAAGGGATGGGCCACCCCCACGTGGCCGACGGAATACGGCGGCGGCGGACTGACCCCGCAGCAGGCCCGGGTGCTGGGCCAGGAGATGGCCAAGGCCGGCGCCTTCAACCCGCTGACCTTCGGCATGGGCATCACCATGATCGGCCCGACGATCATGGACTACGGCACGCCCGAGCAGAAGGCCAAGCACCTGCCGCCGATCATCCGCGGCGAGGTCCAGTGGTGCGTCGGCTACTCCGAACCCAACGCGGGCTCGGACCTGGCCTCGCTGCAGACCCGCTGCGAAGACGCCGGAGATCACTGGAAGATCAACGGCAGCAAGGTGTGGACAAGCGGCGCGCAGTACTCCGAATGGTGCGGCGCCCTGGTGCGGACCGACCCCTCGGCGAAGAAGCATGAGGGCATCAGCTTCATCCTGCTCGACATGAAGCAGCCGGGCGTCGAGACCCGGCCGATCAAGCTGATCTCGGGCGCCTCGCCCTTCTGCGAGACCTTCTTCACCGACGCCGTGGCGCCCAAGGACGCGATCCTCGGGCAGATCAACGTTGGCTGGACGGTGGGCAAGCGTCTGCTGCAGCACGAGCGGGCCAGCCAGACCGGCGCAGGCGGCATGGGCCGTCCGACCCCGCTGGAAGACATCGCCAAGGAATATGTCGGCGCCGACGAGGAAGGCCGGATCGCCGACCTCGACCTGCGCACGCGGGTGGTGAAGCACCTGATGGACGGCCGGGTCCACGGCCTGACCCTTTCGCGGGCGATGGCCGAGGCCAAGGGCGCGTCCGGGGCCACCAATGCGGCCTCCATCCTGAAGAACTCGGCCACGACGGTGTCGCAGGCCCGCGCCGAACTGATGCTGGAGATCATGGGCTCGCAGGGCCTGGGCTGGGCCGGCGAAGGCTACAAGGCCGAGGAACTGGAAGCCGTCAGCGCCTGGCTCTGGGGCAAGGCGATGTCGATCTACGGCGGCTCGGCCGAGATCCAGAACAACATCATCTCCAAGCGGATCCTGAACCTGCCGGACAACACGCAGTCGACGTGACGCGCCGGCTTCGCGCCGGGCGTTCGGGCGGCTAAAAGGTTGGGCGAAGGAGCCCACCCATGAATGCGTTGACGCCCGGCGGAAAGATCGACACCTCGCGGCAGCTCAAGCCGGTGAAGTTGGCGGTGCTGACCATCTCCGACACCCGCGACGAGGAAAGCGACACCTCGGGCCACGTGCTGGCCGAGCGGGTGAAGGCGGCCGGCCACGAGCTGGTCGACAAGGCCATCGTCCGCGACGACATCCAGGACATCCGCGCGAAGATCGAGGGCTGGGTCGCCTCGGGCTTCGTCGAGGCCATCGTCACCACCGGCGGCACCGGCATTACCGGCCGCGACGTGACGCCGGAAGCCGTGCGGCCGATGTTCGACAAGGAGATCGACGGCTTCTCGGTGGTCTTCCACATGGTCAGCTACCAGTCGGTGGGCCTGTCGACGCTGCAGTCCCGCGCGCTCGCGGGTATCGTGAAGGGCGTGTTCGTGTTCTGCCTGCCGGGCTCCAACGGCGCGGTGAAGGACGGCTGGGACAAGGTGATCTCGGCCCAGCTCGACAGCCGCCATGGCCCCTGCAACATGGTTGAGCTCATGCCCCGGCTGATGGAGTCTTGAGCAAGCTCACCCACATCGACGAGACCGGCCGCGCGCGGATGGTGGACGTGTCCGACAAGGCCGTGACCACCCGTGAGGCTGTGGCTGAGGGGTTCGTGCGCATGACGCCCGAAACCCTGGCGCTGGCGCTGTCGGGCGAGGGCCGGAAGGGCGACGTCCGCGCCGTGGCCGAGATCGCCGGCGTGATGGCCGCCAAGAAGACCTCCGACCTGATCCCCATGTGCCACCCGCTGGCCATCTCCAAGGTCGAGGTGCGGGTCGAGCCGGCCGAGGGCGGACTTTCGGTGTCGGCGCGGGTGAAGACCACTGGCCAGACCGGCGTGGAGATGGAAGCGCTGACCGCCGCGTCGGTGGCCTGCCTCACGCTCTACGATATGCTCAAGGCGGCGGAGAAGGGCATGGTCATCGAAGCGGTGCGGCTGGTCAGCAAGACCGGCGGCAAGAGCGGGGACTGGACCGCCAGCTAGATCGCCGACGCCCCCAAATGGGGGAGGCGCGCACCGGGCGGACGCGGCACTCAGGGACCCTGGCCGGGATGCGACGCCGACGGCGAAGACACTCCGGAGCCAGCCGAAGTCTCATGCTGCTGGGGAGTCAAACGTGGCCGTCGTTTCGTACAATTCCACCCTGACCACCGTCACCTACAATGACCTCTATTCGCTGACCATCGGGGCCACCTCGATCGTCACGGCCAACGCCACCACCCTGGCCCTGCGTGCGCAGATCTCCGGGACGATCACCGGCACCCTGGACGTGACCTTCGGCGGGTCGTTCACCCTGCTGGGCGGCTTCCCGACGGGCGGAACCTTCACCAGCCTGCGAGTGGACCTGAACAACCAGACCCTGCTGTCGCTGACCGACTTCACCCTCCCCTACGGCGCGGGGCCGCCGGACTTCACCAACCTGCAGGTGTTCCTGGGCGGGGCCGACATCCTGAACGGCGGCGCGCTGAACGATCTGCTGCAGGGCTTCGGCGGCGCCGACACCCTGGACGGCGGGGCGGGCCTCGACATCATGAACGGCAACACCGGCGACGACACGCTCTCGGGCGGCGATGGAGCCGACGTGGTCCGTGGCGGCAGGGACAATGACATCGTGATCGGCGGGGCCGGCAACGATTTCATTTCCGGCGACCGAGGCTCCGACACCCTGACCGGCGGCGCCGGTGCTGACATCTTCCATACCTTCTCCGGCGCCGGCCTGGACCGGGTGACAGACTTCAGTCGCGTCGAGGGCGACCGGGTGTTCGTGAGCGGGACCTACACGGTCAGCCAGGTCGGCGCGGACGTGGTCATCGACCTGACCGGCGGCACCCAGATGGTTCTGGTGGGTATCCAGCAGACCAGCCTGACCGGCGACTGGATCTTCAGCTAGGGCGGGGCGCATTCCTCGGGAGTTGAACGGGCGCATCGCTTGGTGAAGAGATGGCGGGATGAAACTCCTCCCCGTCGAAGACGCCCGGGCCCGCATGCTGGCGGAGATCGGGCCGCTGTCCGCCGAGACCGTGGCAATCCAGGATTCCATTGGCCGGGTGCTGGCCGTGGACGTGGCCGCCGTGCGCGACCAGCCGCCGTTCGCGGCCTCGGCGATGGACGGCTGGGCGGTGCGCAGCGCTGATGCGCCCGGCGCCCTGAAGATCGTTGGCGAGAGCGCGGCGGGTCACGGGTTTGCCGGGACCGTGCAGGCGGGCGAGACGGTCCGGATCTTCACCGGCGCCGCGGTCCCCGCGGGCTGCGACGCCATCGTCATCCAGGAAGATGCGACGCGGGATGGCGACACGGTTACGATCCCGGGGGTCCAGCCGGGCAACCACCTGCGGCCGGCCGGCGGGGATTTCAGGGCCGGCGAGGCCTTGCTGGCGCGGGGGGGCCGGATCGACCCCTGGCGGCTCTCGCTGGCGGCCGCGGCCGGCCGCGCGACGCTCGAGGTCACACGCAGGCCCCGGGTGGCGCTGTTTTCCACCGGCGAGGAGATCATCGAGGCGCCGGCGGTCCCCGGCCCGTTCCAGATCTACGATTCCGGTTCGCGGGCGCTTGAGGCGCTGATCGCCGGCTGGGGCGCCGAAGTGGTGCGGGCCAAGCCGGTGCGCGACACGATGGACGCCACCATCCAGGCGCTGCGCGACGCGGCGGGCGACCTGGTGGTGACGGTCGGCGGGGCCTCGGTGGGCGACCATGACCTGGTGCGCGGGGCGGCCGATGCGCTGGACCTGTCGATGCGGGTGGCCAGCGTCAATGTGCGACCGGGCAAGCCCACCTTCTTCGGCGTGCTGGAGGACGGGCGACGGCTGCTGGGTCTGCCGGGCAACCCGGCCTCGGCCATGGTCTGCGCCGAGCTGTTCCTGAAACCGATCCTGGCCGGTTACCTGGGCGCCGATCCCGCGCTCAGGATGCGGGCGGCGCGGCTGGAGACGCCGCTACCGGCCAACGGCCCCCGCGAGCACTGGATGCGGGCGAAACTCAGCTACGGTGGCGGGTTCGTCACGGTCCGGCCCTACGGCGATCAGGACTCCTCGCTGGTCAGCGTCTTCGCGGCGTCCGACGCGCTGGTGCGGCGGGCGGGCGGGGCGCCGGCGCTGGACGCCGGAGACACCGTGGACGTGCTGCCGCTGCCGCGCGCATAGCGGACTGCGGTGATCTCGCCGATCACTGAGACGGCCACCTCGAAGGGCGCCTTGCCGCCGATGTCGAGGCCGATGGGTGCGTGCAGCCGGGCCAGGGCGCTCTCGGCCATGCCTTCGAACTTCAGCTCGTCCAGGCGTCCGGCCAGCCGCCGACGCGCGCCCAGCAGGCCCACGTAGGACGCAGACGACGGCAGGGCGACCTTGAGGGCGGCGCGGTCCGTCTCAAGATCATGGGTGGCGACGGCCACGGCGGTCCAGGAATCGAGGCCCACGGCGGCCAGGGCCTCGCCGGGCTCCTCGCGCCGGTAGGCGAGGCCGGGGATCGGCGGCGGGCTGGCGGGTCCCTTCGGTCGGACGAGGGTCGTCTCGAAGCCGGACTTCACCCCCAGTTCGGCGATGGCGAGCGCGGTCGGGTCCCCGCCGACGATCACCAGCCGGGGTGTCGGCTCGTAGGGTTTCCGCACGACGGCGTCCGGCCAGGCTGCGATGCCGGGCCCGCAGGACCGTCGGGTTCCGTCGCTGATGTATGACACCGGACGGCGCTCCTCCCACGCGGCCAGCAGTTCGGCCAGGGCCGCGTCGTCCGCCGGAATGCGCTCCAGGAAGATCTCGATCCTTGCGCCGCACAGCAGGCGGATGTCCGGCCAGGGACTGCCCTCGCCATAAACCAGGGTGCGGGGCCTGGCGTCCTCAAGGCAGGCCCAGGCATGGCCGGCCACATCGCCCTCGACGCAGCCGCCCGAGAAATATCCGGAGAGAATCCCCGGCGCGAAGACCATCTGGGTCCCCTCGGGTCGGGGTCCGCCACCCTCCACGGAGACAAGCGTGGCCAGCACCAGCGCCGCGCCCGCGGCCTGCGCCTGCCGGAGGGCGGGCCGCACATCCTCGGCGACGCCGAACATGGGCCAATCGGGCAGGGGGTCATGCGTCATGGAAGACATTCGCTTGGATACGGGTTCTTAGCTTTCCCGCGACAAAATGGCGGCTCGATAGGTTTTTGACCAAGCATTTCAGGCCGCATGACCTCACTGCTCAGCAAACTGGGACTCGGGACCGGCCAGTTCGGTCTCGACCAGGCTCCCGCCGGCCGGGGACGGCCGCGCGAGGCTGAGGTCCGCGACATCCTGTCGATCGCCGGGCGTTCCGGCATGCTGGTGCTGGATATCGCCCGCCAGTCGGCCCCTGCCGACACCCATATGCGCACCGCCCTGCCGCAACCGATTCCCTTCCGCATGACGCTCACCGCCGTGCGCCCCGACCGCGGGGCCGACCTGGTGGAAACCGAGCTGAAGGCGCAGATGCTGCGCCTGGGCGTCGAGCGCGTGGACACCATCCTGGCCCCCTCGGCCACCGACCTGTTCTCGCCGCTCGGCCCCGCCATGTGGGACCGCCTGCGGGCGATGAAGGACGCCGGCCTCTGCCGCAACATCGGCGTGTCGGTCTATGCCTCGGACGATCCGGTGGGCGTCGCCCGGCGGTTCAAGCCCGACGTGATGCAGGCCCCGGCCTCGCTGCTGGACCAGCGCCTGCTGCTCGACGGCTCGCTCGCCACCCTGGCGGAGATGGGCGTCGAGGTGCACCTGCGCTCGATCTTCCTCAATGGCCTGCTGTTCCTGCCGCCGGACCGGGCGCCGACCCATCTGAAAGCCGCTGCCGGCCGGATCTCGCGCGCCCGCCGGCTGATCGCCGAGGGCAAGTCCGATCCGCTGCAGGCCGCGCTGGGCTTCGCGCTCAGCCGTCCTGAAGCCTCCGCCGTGCTGGTCGGCGTGACCACCGCCGCCGAGATGAGCGCCGTGGTGGCCGCGGCCATGAGCCCGCCGCCGGATCTCGACTGGGACGAAATGGCCCTCGACGACGCCGAAGCGCTCGCCTGGGCCGCGGCCTAGGTTGCTGCGCGACGTTCGCGCACTGTGACGACCTGAAGCCTTTCCCGTGACGGCTCCACTGACCGACCACGATATCGCCCGCATCACCCGCGGTGTGAGGGATCGCAGCCTGCCGAAGGTGGAGTGGACGCATGCCGCCCATTTCGCTGCGGCCTTCGGCCTGATCACCGACCCCGGGGTCGACGCCGCCGCGGAGATGCCCGGACTGATCCGCGCCTACAACCTCGCCACGGGCGTCGAGAACACCGACACGTCCGGCTATCATGAGACGATCACCCTGGCGTCGCTGCGCGCAGCCCGGGCCTGGCTCGATGAAAGGCCGGACACGAGGCTTTCCGAAGCCCTGCGCGGGCTACTGATGTCGCCGTACGGACGGTCCGACTGGCTCCTGGCCTACTGGTCGAAGCCGCGGCTGTTCTCGGTCGAGGCGCGGCGCAGCTGGGCCCCGCCGGACCTGGCTGCGCTCCCGTTCTGAGGCGGCTCAGCCGAACGGCTTTTCCAGGCTGTGCTGCGGCTCGGTGAACCAGGCCGCGCCGTCCCCGGTGACGTGAAAGTGGTCTTCCAGCCGCACGCCGAAGGCGCCGGGGATCACGATCATGGGCTCGTTGGAAAAGCACATGCCGGGCTGGAGCGGGGTCTTGTCGCCGCGGACCAGATAGGGCGCCTCGTGGATCGACAGGCCGATGCCGTGGCCCGTCCTGTGAGGCAGGCCCGGAAGATCATAGTCCGGGCTGAAGCCCTCGGCGGCCAGGACGCGGCGGGCGACGGCGTCGATCTCCTCGCAGGGCACGCCGGGCTTCACCGCGGCGAAGGCGGCGGCCTGGGCCTTTTTCTCCACCGCCCAGACGCGGGCCTGTTCCTGGGTGGCCTGGCCGAAGACGTAGGTGCGGGTGATGTCGGAGTTGTAGCCCTGGACCCGGCAGCCGGTGTCGATCAGCACCAGGTCGCCGTCGGCCAGCGCCTGCTCGCCCGGCAGGCCGTGGGGATAGGCCGAGGCCTCGCCGAACTGGACCGCGCAGAAGGACGAGCCGTCGTCGGCGCCCAGCGCCCGGTGAGCCTGGTCGATGAAGCGGCGGACCTCGCCGGTGGTGATGCCCGGCCGCAGGATGCGCGCGGCGCGGCGGTGGACCTCCAGCGTCATCGCCTTGGCCTGGGACATCAGGGCGATTTCCGCCGGTGACTTGATCATCCGGCAGCCATCGACGACCGACGCCGCCGAAGGCATGCCGACCTCAGGCGCGGCCTGTCGCAGGCCGTCGAACATGAAGAACGCCAGCGCCGGGTCGATGGCGAGCGATGCGGCGCCGATCTCGCCCAGAACCCGGGCGGTCAGCGCATAGGGGCTCTCGTGCTCTTCCCAGAGGCGGATGCCGGCCTCTATGCCCATGGCGGCCTGCAGCGAGCCCAGTTCGAAGCGCGGGCAGATCATCACCGGCGCGCCCGAGCGCGGCAGGATCATGGCTACCAGCCGCTCGGTGGCGTTCCAGCCGACCCCGGCGAAGTAGCGCAGCGACGCGCCCGCCCCGATGATCACGGCGTCCGTGGTCATCAGAGATTGCGCCTTCGCCAGCCGGGCGAGGCGTTCGTCGCGGGTGATAGGCGCGGCAGGATTTGGCCAGGGTTTCAGGTCCGCGAGCTCGCGTTCCGCCGTCGATCCGCCGATGCCGTTCATGACTGCACTCCCATCACGTCCTCGATCTAACCCCCACGGTGTCATCCCGGAAAGCACGCAGCGCTTGTGGGTCCCGGTCTTCGCTTCGCGAAAACGGGATGACACGTTTATCTTTCCGGCATGGCAGGCAGTCAGGACTTCGCGGTCGATCCGCGCAATGCGGACCTCCGCATCTATCTCAATGGCGACCTCGTTCCGCGGGACCAGGCCAAGGTGTCGGTGTTCGACGCCGGCTTCGTGCTCGGTGATGGCGTCTGGGAGGGGCTGAGGCTGCACCATGGGCGGCTACTGTTCCTCGAGGCCCATCTGGAACGGCTGTGGAAGGGCTTCGCCGACATCGCGCTCGAGTTCCCGATGACGCCCGCCCAGCTGACCGCCGAGATCGAGCGGACGCTGGCGGCCAACGGCATGACCCACGGCGCGCACCTGCGGCTGATGGTGACGCGTGGCGAGAAGGCGGCGGTGAACCAGGACCCCCGCAACTGGCTGGGCAGGCCCACGGTGGTGATCACCGCCGAATACAAGGAGCCGTCGCCGGAGATCGTCACCCGGGGCCTGGCGCTGGGCACGTCGTCGATCCTCTGCACCCCGGCCGAGATGTTCGACATGCGGCTGAACTCGCACAGCCGGCTGAATCTGATCCGGGCCCTGCTGGAGGTCATCCCGTCCGGCGCCGACGAGGCGCTGATGCTGGACCCCAACGGATTCGTCTCCAGCTGCAACGCCACCAACTTCTTCTGGGTGAAGGACGGCCGGGTGATGACCTCGACCGGTGACTACTGCTTCAACGGCGTGACGCGGGCCAATGTCATCGCGCTCTGCCGCGAGCACGAGATCCCGATAACGCTCGGTGACTTCGAACTGGCCGATGTGGCCGAGGCGGACGAGGCCTTCGTCACCGGCACCTTCGGCGGCCTGACGCCTGTGCGCTCGATCGACGGCCATGCGCTGGCCGAGGCCCTGCCCGGGCCAATGACGGTGCGCCTGCGAGCGGCCTATGAGGCGCTGAAGGACCGGGACGCCGGCCTGTGACGATCCGTATCGCCATGTGGTCGGGACCGCGGAACATCTCCACGGCGATGATGCGCAGCTTCGAGAACCGCCCGGACTGCACGGTGGTGGATGAGCCGTTCTATGCCGCCTACCTGGCCGAAACCGGGCTGGACCACCCCATGCGCGACGAGGTGCTGGCCTCGCAGCCGCAGGGCTGGGAGGCGGTCGTCGCCGGACTGGATGGGCTCCCCGGGCCGGTGGTCTACGAGAAGCACATGACCCACCACATGCGGCCGGGCTTCGGGCTGGACTGGACGACGGGGCGGGCAAACGCCTTCCTGATCCGCGATCCCGCGCAGGTGCTGGCCTCCTATGTGGTCAAGCGCGGCGAGGTGACGCTCGACGACATCGGCGTGGTCCGGCAGGCCGAGCTGTTCGCCCGCGAAGCCGACCGGCTGGGCCATGCGCCGCCGGTGGTGCGCGGCGCCGACGTCCTGGCCGACCCGGCGGGGACGCTGGGCGCCCTGTGCGCCGCGCTGGGGATCGGCTTCGATCCGGCGATGCTGAGCTGGCCGGCGGGGCGACGGGACAGCGACGGCGTCTGGGCGCCCGCCTGGTACGACGCCGTGGAACGCTCGACCGGCTTCGGGCCGCCGCAGGACCGGGGCGAGCCCGTGCTGCCCGACGACCTGCGCCGGATCGCCGATGCGGCGCGGCCTTACTACGAGGCGCTGGCCGGGTATCGGCTGACAATTGCTCCCCCTCCGGGGGAGCTCCCGCGAAGCGGGTGAGGGGGCTTTCCGCCGAGGTCTATCCACCCGTCGCCGTAAGGCAATCGGCACGCGGCACGTTTCCGGCGGAAGCCCCCTCCACCCCTTGGGGGTCCCCCTCCCCCGGCGGGGGAGGAATCTTCTACGGCCGGAACTTCACCCCCAGATATACCGCGCGGCCGGGCTCGTTGTAGCCGAGCACCTCCTCGAAGCGCCGGTCGCCGAGGTTCTCGATACGGGCGGTGAGGGTGATGTGGTCGTTCAGGTCATAGCCCGCCGACAGGTCGGCGGTGACGAAGCCCTTGCGGACGGCGCGGCTGAAACCGTCGCGGGCGGTGTCGGACTGGCTGGTTTCGCCGCGCACCGTAGCCGCACCGCTCCACGGCCCCTGGGTCCAGAACAGGGCGACCGAGGCCGAATGGTCGGGCACGCGTAGCAGGCTGCGGTTGGTCGAGCGATCTATGGCGTCCAGCCAGGCGTAGCCCAGCTTCAGCCGCAGGCTGTCGGAGAGCTTCGCGTCCACCTCGGCCTCCAGGCCGGAGGAACTGGCCTTGGCGATGTTGATGTAGCGCGAAGCGACATAGGCGATCTGGTCGCGGACCAGCAGGCGGTAGCCGGTGACGGCGGCGGCGATCCTGTCGTTCGACCAGCCCAGCCGCAGATCGTAGCCTTCGGCCCGCTCGGGCCGCAGCGGGACCGGGGCGGCGAAGCAGAAGTCGCAGACCACCTGGCTGACGGTGGGCGTCTTGAAGCCTGTCCCCACCGAGGCGACGGCGGTGAAGCCCGCGCCCAGGTCCAAGGCGGCGGCGAGGCGTCCGGTGGCCTTGGCGCGATAGGCCTCCGGGTCGTCGTAGCGGGCGCTGGCGGTCAGGGTCAGGCGCTCCGCCTTCAGGCGGCCGACAGCGAAGGCGGCGGTGTTGGAAAGATCGCGGCTCTTGCCGGACGACAGGTGGGCCGAGCTCTCCTGCCGCTCAACGCCGGCGATGACGGCGTCTCCCTTCGCGGCGGTCCAGCGCAACACCTGACGGTCGGCGTCGAAGCTGGCGAGCGACGAGGCGATGTTCTTCCGTCGCAGGTCGTAGGCGCTGAGGCTGATCTGGTGCGTGAGCCCCAGTCCCTCGAGGGTGGCCCTCGCCGAGCCCTGCCAGGTCCGGCTTTTCGCCCGGCTCAGCGTGTCGCCCAGGCGGAAGCTGGGCGGGGCGAAGCCGTCGGTCTCGGCGTTGCTCTCGGTGTAGCGCAGGTGGGCGTCCAGCCGGGCCGCCGGCGACAGGGTGACCCGGCCGCCGAGGTTGGCGGTGAGCGAGCGGAACCCGTCCTTCTCGGTCCCGGTGTCGGCCTTGGAGATGCCATCGGTGCGGACGGCCCCGATGTTGGCCGACAGGGCGTAGGCGTCATTGGCGGTCCCGGCGCCGGCGAAGCCGCGGACGGTGGCGAAGGATCCGGCCTCGACGCTGGCCCGCGCGCCGGTGAGCTCACGGGTAGTGAAGGCGACCACGCCGCCGATGGCCTCGGAGCCCCAGAGCGAGCCCTGTGGGCCGGAGAGCACTTCCACCCGCTCAAGGTCGGCGGCCTGAAGGGCGCCGGCGTCGAACGGCCCGTTGGGGTCGGAGGGGTCGTTCACCGGCACGCCGTCGATCAGCACCAGGGTCTTGTCGGGACTGGCGCCCCGGATACGGATCGCCGCCGTCCCGCCGAAGGCGCCGGTGCGGGCCAGGCTGACGCCCGGCACGGTGGACAGGAGGTCGGCGGCGAAGCCCACGCCGCGCGCCTCGATCTCGGCGCGGTCGATGACGTGGGCGCCGGTGATCACCTCGGGCGAGGAGGGCAGGCGGGCGGCCGTGACGATGACCTCGTCGACGGCGGTGGCCGCCAGCGCAGGGGTGGTGAGCGCGGCAAGCGCCGCGGTGGTCAGCAACAGGGATCGCATGGCTTCAAGACTCCATCTTCGGAGTCGCGGCGTCAGAGCTGTGCTCTGCCGGCCCTTGGCCTGGTCCCGGGCCTCGGACGAGCGACGGACGAAGACGGCAGGTCTCCTGGCTTGCGGGTCACCAGGCCGCGTCCCCGCCTTCCCGGTCGCCCATGATCAGGCTTCCAGTGACGCCCCTTCTCAGGGGAAATGGACGCGGCCCTCGCCGCTTACAGTTGCGGGCACAGCCGGGGATTCACACCCCGGTTCCCTCTTGGCCCCCGTCTCCGAGGGACCGCCTTCACGGCTGCGTATTGCGACGATTGGAGGCGCGGGGCAAGGTCCGTCAATGCGCATGATCCTTCTCGCCACCGCCGCCCTCCTTGCCACGC
This sequence comes from Pseudomonadota bacterium, assembly GCA_963205005.1. Taxonomy (GTDB): domain Bacteria; phylum Pseudomonadota; class Alphaproteobacteria; order Caulobacterales; family Caulobacteraceae; genus Phenylobacterium. The sequence goes on along the minus strand of CAUJHW010000119.1, from coordinate 4,347 downwards.
CGGCCCTCGCCCAGCCGCTCGGCGGTGAACATTCGATGCTGAAAGATCTTGCCGCGGCGGTATCGCCGGACCGGCAGAAGGCGACCATCCAGGCGCTGGTGGGCTTCGGCACCCGGCATACCGGATCGGATGTGAAGTCGGACAGGCGCGGCATCGGCGCGGCCCGGCGCTGGATCGCCGCGGAATTTGCTTCAGCTTCGAAGGATTGCGGCGGACGGCTGCAGGTCGAGACGCCGTCGCAGATCATGACCGCCGAGCGGCTGGCCGGTCCCACCGAGGTGATGGACATCCTGGGCGTGCTGCCGGGGACCACCGATCCGAACCGGGTGATCGTGATCTCGGGCCACTACGACAGCCGGGTGACCGACGCGAAGAACTTCACCTCCGACGCGCCGGGCGCCAACGACGACGGCTCGGGGACGGCGGCGGTGATCGAGGCCGCCCGCGTGCTCTGCAAACGCCAGTTCCCCGCGACCCTGGTGTTCGCGGCCCTGGCCGGCGAGGAACAGGGGCTGCTGGGTGGCAAGGTGCTGGCCGACCATGCGGTGGCCAGGGGCTGGTTCGTCCAGGCTAATCTCAACAACGACATTGTCGGCAACACCGAGGGCATCGGCGGCCAGCGGGACAACACCCACGTCCGGGTTTTCTCGGAAGGCACGCGCACCACCGAGACCCCCGAACAGGCCAACACCCGGCGCTACAACGGCGGCGAGGTCGACAGCCCGTCGCGCAACCTCGCGCGGTTCATGGACCGGATGGCCGATGATTACCTGACCGGCCTGGACGTGGTGATGGTCTACCGCACCGACCGCTTCAAGCGCGGCGGCGACCAGGTGGAGATGCTGAAGGCGGGCTTCCCGGCCGTGCGCGTCACCGAGGCGGTCGAGAACTACAACCGCCAGCATCAGGATCTGCGCACCGAGAACGGCATCAAGTACGGCGACGTGATCGAGGGCGTGGACTTCGCCTACCTGGCCCAGGTGACCCGGCTGAACGTGGTGACCATGGCCGCGCTGGCCAGCGCGCCGCGGCCGCCGGCAGGTGTGGATATCGCCGGTGCGGTCAGCGCCGACACGACGGTGAGCTGGACCCCGCAGGCCGACGCGGCCGGCTATCGCGTCTGGTGGCGTGGCACGACCGATCCGGTCTGGAAGTTCAGCCGTGTGGCGACGGGTTCGTCGCTGAAGCTGACGGGGGTAAACATCGACGACTGGTTCTTCGGCGTCAGCGCCATCGGCAGGGACGGCTTCGAGAGCCCGGTGGTCTTCCCGGGCCCGGCGGGCACGTTCGAACGCGGCGGGGTTGTGAAGTAGTCGGCGGCTATCCAACCGCTCATCCCGGCGAATGCCGGGACCCAGATCTCAAGCCTGGACGGGGGTTGGAAGCGCTCGGTGGGCCTGGAGCCCGCCTCCACGCCATTCCATCTGGGTCCCGGCATTCGCCGGGATGAGCGGAGTTGGATTGCCGCTTACAGCCCCTTGAGGATGCCTTCGACCATCTTCTTGGCGTCGCCGAACAGCATCATGGTGTTGTCGCGGAAGAACAGTTCGTTCTCGACGCCGGCGTAGCCCGCGGCCATGCCGCGCTTCACGAACAGCACGGTGCGGGCCTTTTCCACGTCGAGGATCGGCATCCCGTAGATCGCGCTGGTGGGGTCGGTCTTGGCGGCCGGGTTGGTGACGTCGTTGGCGCCGATCACGAAGGCCACATCGGCCGTCGGGAACTCGGCGTTGATGTCCTCCAGCTCGAAGACCTCGTCGTAGGGAACGTTGGCTTCGGCCAGCAGCACGTTCATGTGCCCGGGCATCCGGCCGGCGACGGGGTGGATGGCGTACTTCACCTCCACGCCCTCTTCCTTCAGCTTGTCGGCCATCTCGCGCAGCGCGTGCTGGGCCTGGGCCACGGCCATGCCGTAGCCGGGGACGATGATCACCTTGCTCGCGTTCTTCATGATGAAGGCCGCGTCATCGGCGGAGCCCTGCTTCACCGGCCGGGTCTCGACCTTGCCGCCGCCCGCCGCCGCCGCGTCCTCGGCGCCGAAGCCGCCCAGGATCACGGAGATGAAGCTGCGGTTCATCGCCTTGCACATGATGTAGCTGAGGATCGCGCCGGACGAGCCAACCAGGGCGCCGGTGATGATCAGGGTGACGTTCTCGAGCGTGAAGCCCAGGGCCGCCGCCGCCCAGCCGGAGTAGCTGTTCAGCATCGACACCACGACGGGCATGTCCGCGCCGCCGATGGGGATGATCAGGGTGACGCCGATCAGCAGGCTGAGCCCCAGGATCGCCCAGAAGGCCCACAGCGCCGCGCCGCCGCTCATCACCAGCACGATCACCAGGGCCACGATGCCGAGGCCGAGGGCCAGGTTCAGCAGGTGACGGGCAGGCAGGATGATCGGCGCGCCGCTCATGTTGCCGTTCAGCTTCAGGGCGGCGATCACCGAGCCGGTGAGCGTGATGGCCCCGATGGCCAGGCCAAGCGACAGCTCGATCAGCGACTGCAGGTGGATGTGGCCGTCATCGCCCAGGATGCCGTAGGCGGCGGGCGTGTAGATCGCCGCGATGGCCACCAGACAGGCGGCTGCGCCGACCAGGCTGTGGAAGGTGGCGACCAGCTGCGGCATGGAGGTCATGGCCACGCGCCGGGCGATCAGCGCGCCGATGCCGCCGCCGATGACCACCCCGCCCAGGATCAGGCCGATGGTCAGCGGGTCGAGCCTGGGGCCAAGCAGCCACAGGGTGGTGACCACGGCGATGCCCATCCCGATCATGCCGTTGCGGTTGCCCGCCTGGCTGGTGGTCGGCGACGACAGACCCCTGAGCGCCAGGATGAACAGCACCCCGGAGACCAGGTAGAGGATTGCGGCGATATTCGCGTTCATGGTGTCCCCGAGCCCGCCGCTACTTCGATTTCTTCTTGTACATCGCCAGCATCCGCTGGGTGACCAGGAAGCCGCCGAAGATGTTCACCGCCGCCAGGGCCGCGGCGATCGCGCCGGCGCCCTTGGAGACGAGGATCCCGCCCGTCAGCTCGCCGGTCGAGCCGCTGGCCGCGGCGGCCAGCAGGGCGCCGACGATGATCACCGATGAGATGGCGTTGGTCACGGCCATCAGTGGCGTGTGCAGGGCGGGCGTCACGCTCCAGACCACGTAGTAGCCGACGAAGATCGCCAGGACGAAGATCGCCAGGCGGAAGACGGTGGGGTCGACAGCTTCCATCGGCCTAGCCTTTCAGGTTCGGGTGGACGATCGCGCCGCCCTGGGTGACCAGGGCCGCCTTGAGGATCTCGTCCTCATAGTCGGGGGCGAAGGCGCCCTCCTTGGTCAGGAACAGGCCGGCGAAGGCGTTGAGGTTGCGGGCGTAGAGCGCCGAGGCGTCGGTGGCGATACGGCCGGGCAGATTGGCCACGCCCAGGATCTTCACGCCATTCGCGGTGACCGCCACCTCGCCCAGCTTCGCGCCCTCGACATTGCCGCCCTGCTCGACGGCCAGGTCGACGATGATTGAGCCGGGGCGCATGGAGGCGACCTGTTCGGCGCTGACCAGCTTCGGGGCCGGCCGGCCCGGGATCAGGGCGGTGGTGATGACGATGTCCTGCTTGGCGATGTGGCTGGAGACCAGGGCCGCCTGCTTGGCCTGGTACTCGGCCGACATCTCCTTGGCGTAGCCGCCGGCGGTCTGGGCGTTCTTGAACTCCTCGTCCTCGACGGCGAGGAACTTGGCGCCCAGGCTTTCCACCTGTTCCTTGGTGGCGGGCCGCACGTCGGTGGCCGTCACCACGGCGCCGAGGCGGCGGGCCGTGGCGATGGCCTGCAGGCCGGCGACGCCGACGCCCATGATGAACACCTTGGCCGCGGCGACGGTGCCGGCGGCGGTCATCATCATCGGCATGACCCGGCCGTAGGCTTCCGAGGCCTCGATCACTGCGCGATAGCCGGCGAGGTTGGCCTGGGAGGACAGCACGTCCATCACCTGGGCCCGGGTGATCCGCGGCACGAACTCCATGGCAAAGGCGGTGACGCCCTGCTTGGCCAGCGCATCCAGGGTGGCGCGCTCCATGTAGGGGTTCAGCGTCGCGGCCAGGATGGCGCCGGACTTCATCGCCTTGATCTCGTCGGCCTCGGGCGCGCGAACCTTAAAGACGATGTCGGCGCCGGCCAGCGCATCCTTGGCCGTCTTGGCGACCGTGGCGCCGGCGGCGGCATAGTCGGCGTCAGGATAGGAGGCCGCCTCGCCCGCGCCGCTCTCGACGGTGACGGTGAATCCGGCGGCGATCAGCTTCTTGACCGTCTCGGGAACCGCGGCCACGCGGGTCTCCCCGGCGCGACGTTCCTTGGTGACGGCGAT
>CAUJHW010000118.1 GCA_963205005.1 Pseudomonadota bacterium | reverse complement strand
CTCGATGCGCTCCTGCAGCCAGGCCTTCTCCTTGGGATCGGTGATGTGCATGTACTGCACGCCGACATTGCCGCAGTAGGTGCGGCGCAGGATGGCCAGGATCTCGCGGATCGTGGCGGTCTCCAGACCCAGCACGAAGTCGAGGAAGATGGTCCGGTCGTAGTCCGGCTCGGCGAAACCGTAGCTGGCGGGGTCGAGTTCGGAGGCGTCGCCCGGCGTGGTGGCCAGGCCCAGCGGATCGAGATTGGCCTTCAGGTGGCCGCGCATCCGGTAGGCGCGGATCATCATGATGGCGCGCAGCGAGTCCAGCGTGGCGGCGCGGACCTGATCCTCGGTGGCGGCGGGCTGGCGGGCCTGGATGGTCTTGCCGACCTTGGCCTCGACCGCGGGCCAGAGGCCGTCGATGGCCGAGAGCCAGTCAGGGCGCGGACCGGGCGTGGCCGGCCGGGCCCAAGCGGGCTTTTCGGCGGCGCGCGCCACATCGGCGGCGCGGTCATGCAGGGAGGCGAAGAACGCCTGCCAGGACGGCTCGACCGAACCCGGGTCGGCCGCCCAGCGGGCGTACAGGTCTTCCACGAAGGCGGCATTGCCGCCGTACAGGAAGGAGGTCTCGGCCAGAACTTCGTTGATCAGGCCCGCGTCGTCCGCCATGTCTCTCGCCTTCCGGGACGGGCCCACGGACTTCGAAAGAAGGAGCCGAGCGCGGACCGCCCTAAAACCAGTTCTTGCGCCTAAGCGCCCTTCAGCACCTCGACCAGGGTTGTCCCGAGGGCCGCCGGCGACGGAGAGACGCGGATGCCCGCGGCTTCCATCGCGGCGATCTTGTCCTCGGCGCCACCCTTGCCGCCGGAGATGATCGCGCCCGCGTGACCCATGCGCCGCCCGGGCGGCGCGGTGCGTCCCGCGATGAAGCCGACCATAGGCTTCTTGATTGGTGAATTCTTAATGAACTCAGCCGCGTCTTCCTCGGCCGAGCCCCCGATTTCGCCGATCATGATGATCGACTCGGTCTCCGGGTCCTTCAGGAACATGTCGAGCATGTCGATGAACTCGGTGCCCTTCACGGGGTCTCCGCCGATCCCGACGGCCGTCGTCTGGCCAAGGCCAACCTGGGACGTCTGGAATACGGCTTCGTAGGTAAGCGTCCCGGAGCGCGAGACAACACCCACCGAGCCTTTCCGGAAGATGTTCCCCGGCATGATGCCTATTTTGCACTCATTCGGCGTCAGAACGCCCGGGCAGTTGGGCCCGATGAGGCGGGATTTCGAGCCGGACAGCGAGCGCTTCACGCGGACCATGTCGGCCACCGGGATACCCTCGGTGATGCAGATGATCAGCGGGATCTCGGCGTCGATGGCTTCGAGGATCGAGTCGGCCGCGAAGGGCGGCGGGACGTAGATCACGGAGGCGTCGGCGCCGGTCTCGCGGACCGCCTCGCCGACGGTGTTGAACACCGGCAGGCCGATGTGGGTGGTGCCGCCCTTACCGGGCGTGACGCCGCCGACCATCTTGGTGCCGTAGGCGGCCGCCTGCTCGGAGTGGAAGGTGCCCTGAGCGCCGGTGATGCCCTGGCAGATGACGCGGGTGTTCTTGTTGATCAGGATCGACATGACTTAGACAGCGCCCCGCACGGCTTTGACGATTTTCTCGGCGCCGTCCGAGAGGTCGTTGGCGGCGATCACGTTCAGACCACTCTCATTGATGATCTTCTTGCCGAGCTCGGCGTTTGTGCCTTCCAGGCGCACCACCAGCGGCACGGTCAGCCCGACCTGCTTGACCGCGGCGACCACCCCGTTGGCCAGGGTGTCGCAGCGCGCGATGCCGCCGAAGATGTTGACCAGGATCCCCTTCACGTTGGGATCGGCCATGATGATCTTGAAGGCCGCGGTGACCTTCGCCTCATCGGCGCCGCCGCCCACGTCCAGGAAGTTGGCCGGCTCGGCGCCGTACAGCTTGATGATGTCCATGGTGGCCATGGCCAGGCCGGCGCCGTTGACCATGCAGCCGATCTCGCCGTCGAGGGCAATGTAGCTGAGGTCGTACTTGGAGGCCTCGATCTCCTTGGGATCCTCCTCGGTCTCGTCGCGCAGGGCGACGATTTCCTTGTGGCGGAACAGGGCGTTCGAATCGAAGCTGATCTTGGCGTCCAGCACCCGCAGGTGATCGTCGCCGGTGACGATCAGCGGGTTGATCTCCAGCATGGCCATGTCCTTGGCCACGAAGGCCTCGTACAGCTGGCCCAGCAGGGCGGAGGCTTCCTTGGCGAGACCGCCCGACAGGCCCAGGGCCTCGGCGAGCGCGCGGCCGTGGTGCGGCCAGACGCCGGTGGCGGGGTCGATGGAGAAGGTGATGATCTTCTCGGGCGTCGCGTGGGCGACTTCCTCGATGTCCATGCCGCCCTCGGTGGAAGCCACGACCGAGACCCGGCTCGTATCGCGATCCACCAGCAGCGACAGGTAGAATTCCTTGGCGATGGCGGCGCCTTCCTCGATGTAGAGGCGGTTCACCTGCTTGCCCTTGGGACCCGTCTGGTGGGTCACCAGCACCCGGCCGAGCATCTCGGTGGCGCTGGCGCGCACGTCGTCGAGCGTCTTGAGCACCCGGACCCCGCCCTTGGCGTCGGGACCGAGGCCTTCGAAGCGGCCCTTGCCGCGCCCGCCGGCGTGGATCTGCGACTTCACGACGAAGACCGGCCCCCCCAGCTTCTCGGCGGCCTGCACCGCTTCATCGACCGTGAATGCGGCGAAGCCGCGCGGGACCGCCACACCGAACTCCGAGAGGACGGCTTTGGCTTGGTGTTCGTGAATGTTCATGAGGCCTTGGGGTCGGCTGCCGACGTGCTCGCCTGCATGGCGAGTGAGGCGGCTTATAGGCGCCGCTCCCCTCGATGACAACCGCGCGCGGGGCGGAAATCGCCCGTTGCTCCCCTGAGGTCAGGCCGGACCCGCCGGCGCCGAATCCGCGCGCCATCCAGTCTGTCGCTCGGGGTCGGGGATCAGCCCAGGATCAGGTTCCAGAGCAGGCGGCCGGGGATGAAGGCGACGAAGACGTTGATCGCGAAGCCGCCATAGAACAGGCCCATCATCGTGCGCCGGTGGCGGGCGACATCGTGGCGCCTGGCCCAGATGACCGCCATCGGCGTGACCAGCAGCACCCAGCCGGTGATCAGGTGCAGCAGCGACCAGTGGCCGTTGTTGAGCTCGGTGATGAAGATCGACGCGCCCGCGGTGGCGGCCACCAGGACCACCCATACCCAGCCGGCCACGCGGTGGAAGACGCGGCCCTTGCGCGCCAGCATCAGCACGGCGCCCAGGCCCAGGGCGGCCAGGGCGGCCAGCAGGTGGATCTTCACCGCCGGCGACTGGCTGGCGAACAGGGCGACATCGGGCAGGTGCGGACGCGCCGTGGCAGCCATCCGCACAACGGGGTCCAGCGCGCCGCGCATCGACAGTCCCACGAGGCCGGCGACGGCGACCATCGAAAGGGCGAACCGGGGCCCGAAGCCGAAGCGCGGGAGGCTGCTGGCGGGGCCCGGCGTTTGCGAAATTGACGACATCCTTTATCTCCGATCCTGGGGGCGGCAGCGGCGCCAGCCCCGTTCGATCTGGACATGACGGCGTGGAATTCGGAGTGCGAGCGGGGATGCGTCGGATGACGGGCGGGGTTCGCGAAACGCCGGCCCGCGCCGTTCACGCTTCGCGAGTGGCAGGCGCATGATCGCCTTCCTGAAACGCCTCTCGCTCCACGACAGCCCCCGCGACTGGTTCCGCGGCCTGGCGGTCACCCTGGCCGCCGGTCTCTTCCTGGCGTTCTCCGGGGCCTTCGGCACCGACGAGACCCCGTTGCCGCTGCGGCTGGCCTACTGGCTGACGGTGATGTTCGCCGGATACATCTGGGGCGCGCTGGTCACGGGCCTGTTCATTCGGCGGGGGCGCCTGCGGTCGGGAAACCTCTGGCTGGACGGCGGCCTGGCCGCCCTGACCATGTCCGTGCCGTTCACCCTGGTGGTCTGGGGCGCCACCCGGACCATGCTGGGGTCGGATATTCCGCTGGCCGGTCTTCCCTACCTGTTCGGCTATGTCCTGCTGGTCTCGATCGCGCTGACCGGAATCAACATCCTGATGGAGACCCGCCGGACGTCGGTCACCCATTCCGCCGCCGCGCCGCCGAAATTCCTCGAGCGCCTGCCGCTGAAGCTGCGCGGGGCCGAGGTCTGGGCCGTGGAGGCGGAGGACCACTACCTGCGCCTGCACACTTCCCGGGGGCAGGACCTGATCCTGCTGCGGCTGGCCGACGCGGTCTCGGAGCTGGAAGGCATCGAGGGGGCCCAGGTCCACCGCTCATGGTGGGTCGCCCGCGACGCCATCGCCGACGCCCGGCGGGCCGACGGCCGCGCCACCCTGACCCTGAAGGACGGGGCCGAAGTCCCGGTCAGCCGGACCTATGCGAAGATGCTGCGCGAGCAGGGGTGGATCTAGCCAGCCAGATCTCCGCGGCCAGCAGGTTCGGAACCCAGCACAGGAACGAGATCGCCCGGTAGGTGTCGTCGTATCCGAGCGGCGAGAAGAAGGCGAAGGGCAGGTAGAGCCGCAGGGTCACCGCCGCCAGGGTGAGGGCGAAACTGCGGATCATCCAGCGCTGGTGCAGGGCGAACTGCCGCGTGACAGCCAGTCGCCAGGCCTGCGCCGTCGTCAGGATCCACAGCACCGCCAGCAGGCCGAACCCCGCCGTCGAGACCGGCCCCGTCTTCGCGCCGAAAGCCAGCAGCAGGCCCGCGGCTCCGCCAAGCAGGCAGCAGGCCACATAGATGCGACCCAGCGCCCGGTGCAGACCCGGCCTCCGGGCCCGCAGTCCGGCGATGAACTGGAAGGGCCCGACCAGCAGGGCCGTGGCCGCGAGCCCGGCGTGGACCGTCAGCACGCCCAGCGCGGTGAAGTCATTGGCCAGGATCGGCGGCGCCATGCCTGGCCCGCCCGGGACCAGATAGCGGTAGGACGAAAGGGCCACGCCCACCGACAGCACCAGCACCAGCCAGTGTCCGGCCCGCAGGCCAGCCCCCGGTCTCTTCTCCGACTCGGCCATGATCGTCCCCGCCCGATATCCCGGCAGAGAGCAAATCCGATCCGGCGGACTTTGGCGCGTTACGTTTTCGTATGGTGGCTATGCGCCACCGAAGCCGGGCCGATCCGGGCGTCCGCCCGGATCACGCCCGACGCGGGCCTCAGGCCAGCAGATCCTTGATGGTCTCGCGCTCGCCGACCAGTTCGTCGTTGGTGAGGGCGATCTTGGACTTGGCGAAGGCGTCCATCTCGTAGCTCTCGATGACCTCGAAGCCGGTCGCCGTGGTCTTCACCGGCATGCCGGCCCAGACGTCGGGATTGAAGCCGTAGCGGCCTTCGGACTTCACGGCCACCGAGTGGATCTTGCCCGGGGTGACCAGGTCATGGACGTGGTCGATCAGGGCGTTGGCCGCCGAGGCCGCCGACGACAGGCCGCGGGCCTCGATGATCGCCGCGCCGCGCTTGCCGACCGTGGGCAGGTACTCGTTCTCGAGCCAGGCCTGGTCGCCGATGACCGAGGCGGCGTCCTTGCCGCCGATCTTGGCGTGGGTGAAGTCGGCGAACATCGTCGGGCTGTGGTTGCCGTAGATGAACAGGTCGGAGACGTCGTTGATCGACACGCCGGCTTTCTTGGCGAGCTGGGCGCGGCCGCGGTTCTCGTCCAGCCGCACCATGGCGGTGAAGCGGTCGGCCGGCAGGCGCCGGGCCTGGGCGGCGGCGATCATGACGTTGGTATTGCAGGGGTTGCCGACCACCGCGACGCGGGCATCGTCGGCGGCGACCTTGTCGATGGCCTGGCCCTGGGCGATGAAGATCCTGCCGTTGTCCTTCAGCAGGTCGGCGCGCTCCATGCCGGGACCGCGGGGCTTGGAGCCCACCAGCAGGGCCCAGTTCACATCCTTGAAGGCCACTTCGGCGTCGCCGGTCAGCACCATGTCCTGCAGCAGCGGGAAGGCGCAGTCCTCGAGCTCCATGGCCACGCCCTTGAGGGCCTTCTGCGGGCCTTCGACCGGGATTTCCAGCAGCTGGAGGATGACCGGCTGGTCCGGTCCCAGCATGGCGCCGGAGGCGATCCGGAACAGGAGCGCGTATCCGATGTTGCCGGCCGCGCCGGTGACCGCCACGCGAATGGGCTTCTTCGCCATAGTGCTGCTCCTGTTTGAGTTGTCGCGCGGGTCCGTAGCTTGTTGACGGCGGCGCTGCAATGCCGCAGGCGGCGGGGACGATGTTCGAGCCGCATCCCGCCTTTCCGCCGACCTCCCATGCGCTGGGCGAACTGGGCCTCTGCCATGTGCGCCTGCAGGCCGACGGACGCTGGCCCTGGCTGGTGCTGATCCCGCGGGTCGGCGGGGCCCGCGAGCTGGAGGACCTGCCGCCGGAAGACCGCGCCGCCCTGACCGAGGAGATCGTCCGCGCGGGCGCGGCGGTGCGCGCGATGGGCGAGGCGCTGGGCCGTCCGGTCGAGAAGCTCAACGTGGGCCAGCTGGGCAATGTGACCCCGCAGCTGCACGTGCATGTGGTCGGCCGCCGCGCCGACGACCCGGCCTGGCCGGGGCCGGTCTGGGGCTTCGGGACCGCGACGTCTCACGACGCGGCGTCGCTGGCGCTGGCCATGGCGACCTCCCGGGCCGCCCTGGGACTCTCGGGATTGCGCCGGCGCAGGCTGACGGGCTGGGCGGCGCCGCCCTCGGTCAGGTCGCCGGTCCAGCGGCCCTCGGCGTCGCTGTGCAGGTCGGCGACGATCCGCTCGCCGATCCGGAACCGCAGGCCGCCCTCCCCGCGCTCGACCTGATCGAAGAAGCCCGAGGCGTCGAGCGCGCCCGGGCGGCGCAGGTCACGCCAGGCCCCATCGACGACGCCGGCCCGGTCGGTCAGCTGGAACACGAAGAGTTCGCGGGCGCCGGCCATCAGGGTCCATCCCCCGTCCATCGGGCCCTGGAAAGCCCGGGCCGAGGCCATCGACGATCGCAGGCGGCCGTCATAGGCAGCGTCGGCGGCGGTCAGCGGACCGTCAGGGTTTTTGCCGGTCTCATCGACATGAACCGGCGCCGTGAGCGTCGGGCGCGGCGGGGGAACGTAGGGCTGCGGGCCGGATCGAGGCGCCGGCGCGCCCAGCAGGTCGCCGATGGCGTCCGGCGGCGTCTGGGCGGTCGCCGGCCCCGCGGCCAGCAGCGCCAGGGCGGCCCAGCGCCCGGCCCGGCTCACGCCGGCGTCCGCCGGGCGATGGCCTCGGCCACCGCGATAAGCCGCTGGGCCTGCGCCAGGTGCAGCCGCTCGACCATACGGCCCTCGACCTTGAGCACGCCCTTGTCGGCGGCATCCGGCCGGGCGAAGGCGTCGGCGATGGCGTGGGCCCAGGCAACCGCGTCGGAATCGGGGCTGAAGGCCGCGTTGGCGGGCTCGACCTGGCTGGGATGGATCAGGGTCTTGCCGTCAAAGCCCCACTGCACCGCCTGGTCGCACTGGCGGGCCAGGCCGTCGGCGTCGGCGATGTCGTTGTAGACCCCGTCCAGGATCGACAGGCCGTGGGCGCGGGCGGCCATCAGACTTAGGCTCAGGGCGGTCATCAGCGGCGCGCGATCGACGGTGAGCGCGCAGCGCATCTCCTTGGCGAGATCGTTGGAGCCGATCACCCAGACGTCGACGCCGGTCCGCACCGAGGCGGCCCCGATGGCGTTCAGGTCGAACATCGCCGCGCAGGTCTCGATCATGGCCCACAGCCGGATGCCGGAACCCAGCGCGGCCCGCGCGGCCTCGAGATCGGCAGGCGAGGAAATCTTCGGGACCAGCACCGCGTCCGGCTTCGCCGCGGCGACGGCGGCCAGGTCTTCGGCGCCCCACGGCGTATCCAGGCCGTTGACCCGGATCACCAGCTCGCGCTCGCCGTAGCCGCCGGCCAGCGCCGCGGCGGCCGCGCCGGCGCGGGCCTCGACCTTGGCGTCCGGGGCCACGGCGTCCTCGAGGTCCAGGATCACGACGTCGCAGGCAAGCGTGCGCGATTTCTCCACCGCCCGCGCATTGCTGGCGGGCAGGTAGAGGACGCTGCGACGGGGGCGGGCGATGGTCGACATCGGGACTTCGGGCTCCTCGCGCCTTGGCTACGGGCCAGTCTTAGCGTTTAGGATGGGCCCATGGCCACACGCCCGATCCGCTATGACGCCGGCGCCCGCAATGTGCTGGGCGAGGAACTGGTCCCCTGCTCGCTGGATCCGGTGACCGGGTTCTTCCGCAACGGCTGTTGCGAGACCGGGCCGCACGACACCGGCATGCACACGGTCTGCGCCGTGATGACCGCCGATTTCCTGGCGTTCTCGGCCCGCGCCGGCAACGATCTGTCGACACCCCGGCCGGACCTGGGCTTTCCAGGGCTCCGGCCCGGCGACCGCTGGTGCCTGTGCGCGCCGCGATGGAAGGAAGCCCTCGACGCGGGCGCGGCCCCGCAGCTGGTGCTGGCAAGCACCCACGAGGAGACCCTGGCGATCGTGCCACTGGGCGTGCTGAAGGACTACGCGGTCAGCGGATAGGCCGCTTCCTCGCGGTAGTACGAGCCGTCCTTGCCCTGGAAGCTGGAATAGAGGCCGAAGGACGCCACCGGGATGGGCGGCGATTTCAGCAGGTTGTTGGCCTGGATCCAGGCTGCGACCTGGACCGGATCGGCGCGGCGCAGGTAGGCCAGCGTCACATGCGGGCGATAGATTCGGGGGTCGGGTTTCAGGCCCGCGCGCCGGGCGGCGGCCTCGCAGGCCTTCGCCAGCCGTGTGAGGGCGGGATTGTCCGCGACCCCGGCCCAGACCGCCTCGATCTCCGCCCCGTCGGCGAACGATCCCGCGCCCTGCAGCACGATCTCGAACGGGGGCTGGGCGATTTTCAGCAGCTCGGCGTCAAGGTCGCGGGCGACGTCCTCGCGCAGGTCGCCATAGAACCGCAGCGTGACGTGCAGGGCCTCAAGCGGCCGCCATCGCGCGCCATCGACGCCGGCCTGGCGGGTCTGCAGGACGCGGCCGATTTCGGCGGGAATCGCCAGGGCGGCGAACAGTCGGATCATGTCCGCCATTGTCCGAATGAGCTCTTGTGCGGCAAGGCCTTGCTTACGCCGCACGCGCACCCGATATTTCAAGAGCGTCCGCTGTGGGCGCGCAAACCAAGGGCCTTGCTCAAATGAGCGACTTCAACCGCGACTTCGCGCGCACGATCCCGGCGGATCGCGCCGACATGTCGGTGGATGCGGGTCTCCGGAGCTTCATGCTCGGCGTCTACAACAAGGTGGCGCTGGGCCT
>CAUJHW010000117.1 GCA_963205005.1 Pseudomonadota bacterium | reverse complement strand
ACCCAGCGCATGCGCCTGGGCCATGTGGCCGTGGTCAGCCAGGTGCTGACCGACCGCGTCGTCCAGATCACCCACGCCAACTGGAGCCCGATCGAGGGCTCGCGCGGCAAGGTGGAGAAGGACGTCACCGTGATCGACGTCTCCGCCGGCGGTGACTGGAGCGAGGTGAAGGTCTGGTACGACCCCAACCGCGACCTCGGCGGCTCGACCTATTCCACCCACGGCTTCATCTACCCCGACGCCACGGCGCGGATGATGGCGGCCTCGGGCGTGACCCGCGTGCAGAACGGCGCCATCGCCGTGGCCCAGTCGGCCGCGTCGCAGATGGCCAGTGTCATGCGTCCGGGCCAGGGACCGATGAGCGTGCTGAGCCAGGCCGCCGATTCCACCGACCGCATCGCCGCCCTGATCGCGGCGGCCACGGGCCAGGATTCCAGCGCCAAGTAGCCGTCACGATTGACGCGGTCCCCGGCGTACGGCCACAACACCGTGCGGAGGCGTCGGCATGATCAGTGTGTTTCGGCGCGGCGACAGCAGCGTCCAGGCGATCGTCGCCGGCCCGGGCTGGCGGCCTGAGCCCGATGTGCTTTGGATCGACCTCGTGAGGCCCACCCGCGAGGAAGAGCTGGCCGTCGAGGCCGCGCTCGGACTTCAGCTGCCCACCGTCGAGGAAATGGAGGCCCTGGAGCCGTCCAGCCGCCTCTACCAGGAAGACGGCGCCACCTTCATGACCGCCACGCTCCTGGCCCACAGCGGCGCCCAGGCGCCCGTGGCCACGCCGGCGACCTTTGTCCTGGCCAGGGGTGTGCTGGTCACCGTGCGCTATGAGGATCTTCGCGCCTTCCGGATCTTCTCCGAGCGGCCTCGCACCGAGACTACCGGCGCCGCGACGCTGCTCAGCCTGCTGGACGCCATCGTGGAGCGCCTGGCCCGGGTGCTCGACGACACCGGCGACAGGGTCTCGGAGGTTTCCACCGCCATCTTCCACCGTCCGCCGGGCGGCAATTTCCGCCCCCTGCTCACCGGCCTCGCCCAGGCCCAGTCGGTCACCGCGCTCGCCCGCACCAGCCTGGTCAGCCTGGGCCGCCTGCTCAGCTTCGCCGCCCTGGCCCACGACATCGTCGACAACGACGACGGCCGCACCCACCTGGCGTCCCTGCAGCGCGACACCCAGTCGCTCACCGAGCACACCAGCCACCAGGCCGGCCACGTGACCTTCCTGCTGGATGCGGCGCTGGGCCTGATCAACATCGAGCAGAACGGCATCATCAAGTTCTTCTCGGTGGTGGCGGTTGTGTTCATGCCGCCCACCCTGATCGCCTCGATCTACGGGATGAACTTCGATGTCCTGCCCGAACTGCACTGGCGCGCGGGTTATCCGATGGCGCTCGGCATGATGGTCGTGGCGGCGATCCTGCCGGTGCTCTGGTTCAAGCGCAGAGGCTGGCTCTAGCCGCCGGACACTGCCCGTAAAGGTTCGCTTAAGGACGTCGGGCAATCGATCCTTAAACGTGAAGGCGCATGGTGAACGCCATCGTCATGACACCCCAGCCGGAACCCCAGCAGCACCATCTGGCCGTTGACGTGCACTCCCTCAGGGAGGCGCTCGACGCGCATCAGCGCTATCTTGCCGGCCGTTCCGGCGGCCGCCGGCTCAACCTCACCTATGCCGACCTGGCCCACTGCTCTCTGGAAGGCCTCGACCTGCGCGACGCCGACCTGACCGGCGCCCGGCTTTCCGGCGCGACCCTGGCCCGCTCCAACCTCAGCCGCGCGATCCTCTTCGGCGCCGATCTGCGCGAAGCCGACATGCGCCACGTGAACCTCAAGCGGGCCGACCTGCGCGGCGCCTGCATGCGGGGTGCGAACCTTGCCGGCGCCGAGCTGGCCGGCTGCGACCTGCGCGAGGGCCGGATCGCGCTGCAGGACAAGCTGGACGGCTTCCGGATCATCCGTCACGAGCACCGGCCCGGCGAGCTGAACTACGCCGTCCTCTCCGGCGCCAACCTGGCGGGCGCCCAGATGACCGGCGCGATGGCGATGGCCTCGGACTTCACCGACGCCAACCTCTCCGGTGCGGTGCTGGTGGGCGCCAAGCTGATGCGTGCGGTGCTGGACGGGGCCGATCTGTCCCACGCCGATCTGGGCGGCGCGGACCTCACCGGCGCCTCGATGCGGCGGGCGGTGCTGAACGGCGTCAACCTCAGCCAGGCCCGGCTGGACGACTGCGACCTCACCGGCGTACTGCGCGCCCCGCCGCCGATCTTCTATGTCGACGACAGGTCCCTCGGCGAGGTGATGTCCGAGCACGAGGCCTACTGCGACACCCAGGGGCGACAGGGCAAGGTCCAGAAGCTGTCGGAGGTCGACTTCCGACCGCTGAAGAGCCTGAAGAAGCGCCGACTCTCCGGCCTCACCGCCCCCAACTCGATCTTCTTCGGCATGGACCTGGAGGGCTGCCAGCTCCAGGGCGCTGACCTCTCCGGCTGCGATTTCCGCGGCGCCAACATGCGCGACGCCGATCTTCGCGGCGCCAAGTTCACCGACGCCCAGCTGGCCCGGGCCGACCTGCGCGGCGCCCGCATGGGCCCGCTGGCGCTGGGCGAGCATCGCTTCGTCCGCACGGACTTCTCCCGCGCTTCCCTGCGCGGCGCCGACCTGCGCGGCGCCCACGCCGCCCGCGCCCGCTTCCTCGAAGCCGAGATGGACGGCGCCCGCATCTCCGGCTGCGACATGACCGGCGCCGAACTCGAGATCTGACGCCGGGGCCTTCTCCCCCTGCGGGAGAAGGCGTCTGTCGGCTCACATCCCCTTGCGCAGGGGCGCCAGGTCGGGGAAGTCGGCGTCGCGCTTCTCGGCCTTGGCCTTGAAGGCCTCGGCCATGTGGGGGCCGGAGAACATCGAGGTCTGCCACACGGCGATGTAGTCCAGCCCGTCCTTCAGGGTGTGGTCGCGGGCGTAGTTGATCATCACCTTCGAGCCGGTCACCGCCAGCGGCGCCTTGGACGCGATCTCGCGCGCGGTGGCCAGCGCGTGGGCCACCACCTCCTCGTGGCTGTCGAACACCTCGTTGACCAGGCCGATCTCGCGGGCGCGATGCGCCGGAAGCCGGCGGCCGGTGTAGGCCAGTTCACGCACCCAGCCCTCGGGGATCAGCTTGCACAGGCGCGGGAAGGTGCCCACGTCGGCGGTCATGCCGATGTTGATCTCCTGGATCACGAAGAAGGCGTCGCTGGTGCAGTAGCGGATGTCGCAGGCGCTGGTCATGTCCACCGCGCCGCCGATGCAGCCGCCCTGGATCGCCGCGATCACCGGCATCCGCGCATCGTCCAGGCAGGTGAAGCTGTCCTGCAGGGTCTTCACATGGTGGCGCATGGCCTCGGCGTTGACATAGCGGTCCTGCGCGGCGGCCTCGGCGGTCGAGCCGCCGCCGCCGAACACGGCCAGGTCCATCCCGGCGCAGAAATGCTTGCCGGTCGAGGAGATCACGATGCAGCGGGCGCGCGCGTTCTCGTTGATGTCGTTCACGATCGCCGGCAGCTCGTTCCAGAACGCGCGGACCATGCTGTTCATGGCCTCCGGGCGCTTGAGCTGGATGTGAGCGACGTGGTCCTGGATCGTGACGTCGAAGCAGGTCCAGTCGGTGGTGGTCACGTCGATGGCGGCCGGCGCGTTCATGGTGGGCTCCTCCCGAGGTTCTGGGCCCATGATCGCGCGTGAACGCCGGGGAAGGCTAGGGGGCGCCCTTCAGGTTTCCGGCCGCGTGTGCGCCTCGATCAGCGCCTCGGCGGCGCCCCGGGCCGCGCCGGCGGGGCCGTCGTCCCCGAACAGCTGGCGGGTGACGGACGCGCCCTCGATCAGCAGCATCAGGCTGTCAGCCAGCTTCCTGGGCTTGCGGGCGTCCATGGCCCGGGCCAGCTCGCGCAGGGCCTTGCGGAGGCGTTCCTTGTGATCGACGGCCGTCTTCCGGGCCGGATGCTTCGGGTCGGGATATTCCAGGGCGGTGTTCGACAGGGCGCAGCCGCGGTCGCCCTTGCGTGACGCCGGCGCGGTCAGCGCATCGAATCCGGCGAGCAGCCCGGCGCGCGGATCCTCCGGGTGGGCCAGCCGCGCGGCGTCGAACCGGGTCCACATCTGCGCGGCCTGGGCCTCCAGCCAGGCCGCGATCAGCCCGTCCTTGGAGCCGAAAGCCCGGTAGAGGCTGGGCTTGGTGGCGCCGGCCCGCACCACGATCTCGTCCACGCCGACCCCGCGCGAACCCTCGCGACCGAACAGCTCGCCTGCGGTCGCTAGGATGCGCTCGGCGGCCCGGGGTGCGACAGGGGTTGTTGCGGCCATCGACAGCTCCTTTTGTACTGAACGGTACGTATCCTGTTTCGCACCCGCTGTCCCGCCCGGCCGCCCAAGCGGGCTTCTCTGTCGTGACGTCACCGGGCTAAGAGACCTCATGGACACGACACTTGCGTATGAGCCGCGGGCGCGGCGGGTGGCTCTGGCGGGACGCGGCGGCGAGATGGCGGTGCTGGATTTCGGTCCGGCCGACCGCCCCGTGGACATCGTCTTCTCCCACGCCAACGGCTTCAACGGCCGCACCTACCGCAGCATCCTGGCGCCGCTGGCCGACGATCTGCGGATCCTGACCGTCGACATGCGCGGGCACGGGGCCTCCACCCTGCCGGCGGTCGTCGAGGGCCGCGAGGGCTGGCATGAGTTCCGCGACGACCTCCTGGCGCTGCTGGCCTCTGAGGCGACGGCGCCGGTGATCCTCGCCGGCCACTCCATGGGCGGCGCCGCCAGCCTGCTGGCCGCCGCGCAGGCGCCGTCGCGGGTGAAGTCGCTGGTGCTGTTCGATCCCGTCCTGCTGGACAGCGCCCGCGCCGCCGCCGACGCCGGCGACAACCCGCTGGCCCAGGGCGCCGACCGCCGTCGCGCGACCTTCCCCGACAAGGCCGCGGTCATCGCCGCCTACACCGGCCGCGGCGCCTTCCGCAGCTGGAGCCCGGATCAGCTCGCCGACTATGTCGAGGCCGGCTTCCGACCCACCCCGGACGGCGAGGTCACCCTGACCTGCGCGCCCGCCTGGGAAGCCTCGAACTTCCGCACCCATAACTACGACATGTGGGCCGCGATCCGGTCGATCGTCCGACCTGTGCGGATGCTGCGCGCCGAGATCGGCTCCACCGCCCGCATAGACGGCCACGAGGCCGACCTCGCGGCGATTGGCGCCGAGGTCGAGACCATCGAGGCCGCGAGCCACTTCCTGCCGATGGAACGCCCGGACCTGGTCCGCGCCGAACTCCGGCGCGCCGCGGGGCGCTAGGATCCGTCCTTGACGCCGCTCATCCCGGCGAATGCCGGGACCCAGATGGAATGGCTCTGCAACGGTTCCATAGCTGTGAGGGGTATCCCATCGGCTTTCCAGCCTTGAGATCTGGATCCCGGCATTCGCCGGGATGAGCGGGCGTTGTTGAATTCATGCGCCCTGAATTGAGCCCGGCCTCTAGAGCCCCAGTCCCGGTACGGCGGTCGCCTCGGCCTTCGCCAGTTCCTCGTCCGACAGGGTGATGATCTTGCGCGTCTCCAGGTCGAACGACACCGCGATGGCCTCGGCGCTGCCCCAGGCGCGGCCGGTGTCGGGGTCCAGCAGCCAGTGGACCAGCCGCCGGAACCGCGCGTCGCCCTTCGCCGAGCCCGAGCGCAGTTCCACCCGGTCGCCGGCCCTGGGCCAGGCGTGATGGATCAGCCGGTACTCCAGCGCCGCGCCACCCACCTTGCGGTCGCTCTCGCCGGAGCCCGGACGTCCGCCCGCGAACAGGTGCGGGATCGCCTCCGAAAGCCGCTTCATGAACCCTTCCGTCCGCATCCGCCCGAAGGCGTCGCAGTCCTCGGCGGTCACCACGCCCAGCCCGGTGCGGCGGATCCCCAGCGCCTCGGCGCGAGCGAGGCTGGCCTGGCTGGTCACCGGCTCCAGCCCGATGGAGCGCGGCGCGGCGGCGGCGGGAACCTCGACGCTCAGGGCCTCGGCCCGCGCGCGCAGCCGCTCCGGCCAGGCAAAGGCGCGGCCCTCGCGGGCGGTCACATGGCCCACCACCGTCTGGAAACTGGCCGCCAGTTCGCCTGAGTGATGGCGCATCAGGAACAGCAGCCGGGCCTCGGTCTCGCCCATCTCCACCACCCCGCCGGTGATGGTCAGCGGCGCGCCCACCCGGGCCTCGCGCAGGAATCGGATGTGCTGCTCGCGCACCATCAGCGTGGCCTCGGCGCGCGCGGCGAAGGCGCCCTTCATCCCCAGTTCGGCGGCGAACCCGGCCAGGGCCTGCATCGAGCGGGCGACATAGAAGCCGACGTTCAGGTGCCCCATCTCGTCGCATTCCCAGGCCGCGACGCTGCCCCGCCAGACTTCGATCTCCGCCACGCCCTGCTCCCGCTTCGCCCCGACAAGCTTAGGGGCGCCCGCGAAAAGCCGCCACCCGCCGACGGCGCCTGTAACGAATCCAGGCTCGCGAACGAACTGCACTTGCGACACACTGCCGCTCCAACGGGAATCTCGACGCATGGATGACAAGGTTCGCCCCGCCAGGGTGCTGGTCCGGCGCCACACGGTGGTGACCCGGCTGACCCACTGGCTGAACGTGCTGGCGGTCAGCCTCCTGTTGATGAGTGGCCTGCAGATCTTCAATGCCCACCCGGCGCTCTACTGGGGCGCCAAGTCGACCTTCGCCGATCCCTGGCTGTCGATGTCCAAGGTCGAGGTGGGCGACACCCCGCGCGGTATCACGAAGGTGGGCGACCTCACCTTCGACACCACCGGCGTGCTCGGCTGGTCGGGCAAGGAGGGCATGCGCGAGCAGCGCGGCTTCCCGTCCTGGGCCACGATCCCCAGCTACCGCTCGCTCACCGACGGCCGCCGCTGGCACTTCTTCTTCGCCTGGCTCTTCGTCATCAACGGCCTGGTCTACTGGCTCTGGGGCCTGATCGGCGGCCATGTGCGCCGCGACCTGCTGCCCACCCGCGACCAGCTCAAGCCCCGCCACATCCTCCACGAGATCGTCACCCACGCGCAGCTCAAGTTCCCCAGGGGCGAGGACGCGCGCCGCTACAACGTCATCCAGAAGGCCACCTACCTGGGCGTCGTCGCCCTGGTCCTGCCGCTGATGGTGGCGACCGGGCTGTCCATGTCGCCAGGCTTCAACGCCACCCTGCCATGGCTCACCGAACTGTTCGGCGGCCGCCAGTCCGCGCGCACGATCCACTTCCTCTGCGCTGGCCTGATCGTCGCCTTCATCGTCGTCCATCTCGCGCTCGTGCTGGTCTCCGGCGTCTGGAACAACCTGCGCTCGATGATCACCGGCAAGTACGCCATCGAGGTCGAGGGAGACCGCCCATGACCGCAACCACCAACCGCCGCCGCTGGCTGGGCGCGGCAGGCGCCAGCCTGGGCGCCCTGTGGCTCACCGCCTGCGACAAGCTCACCGTCGACCCGAAGTTCGCCGGCGTCCTGCGCAAGGCCGAAGGCCTGACGCTGAAGGCCCAGCGCGCCGTCACCGACCGCAAGGCCCTGGCGCGCGAGTTCATGCCCGCCGACATCTCCCGCGACTTCAAGGCCAACGGCACGCTCCGCCCGCAGGATGAAGAGTACGTCGCCCTGCTGGCCAACAACTTCGCCGACTACCGGCTGCAGATCGGCGGGCTGGTGGAACGCCCGTTCGAGCTCACCCTCGACGAGGTCCGCGCCCAGCCGTCCCGCACCCAGATCACCCGCCACGACTGCGTCGAGGGCTGGTCGTCCATCGGCAAGTGGAAGGGCGCCCGCCTCGGCCTGCTGCTCGACCGCGCGGGGCTCAAGCGCGACGCCCGCTACATCGTCTTCTACTGCGCCGACACCCTCGAGCAGACCCTCGACGGTTCGGGCCAGTACTACGAGAGCATCGACCTCATCGACGCCTACCATCCGCAGACCATCCTGGCCTACGAGATGAACGACGCCACCCTGACCGTCCCCCACGGCGCCCCGCTGCGCCTGCGGGTCGAGCGCCAGCTGGGCTACAAGCACGCCAAGTACGTCATGCGCATCGAGGCCGTCGCCAGCCTGGAAGATCTCGGACGCGGCCAGGGCGGCTTCTGGCCCGACCGCGGCTACGAGTGGTACGCCGGGATCTGACGGAATCCTCCCCTGCCCATGAGCGCCGGCGTCAGCCGGCTCGCTGGACGCTGTTCCACATCGCCGCGAACATCCAGCCGAACGCGAAGCCCAGCGCCGAGGTCACCGCCACCAGCGTCGCCGCCAGCACCGGGTCGAATGGCGCGAAGGGGATGTCCAGCCGGATGAAGTGAATCCGCAGCATGAAGTCCAGCAGCGGCTTGGCCCAGCCCACGGCCACCAGGCTTGACCAGATCAGGTGCCACAGGCCCATCAGGGCCCCAAGGCTCAAGCCGACGCGCACGGGGTGAAGCTTCATGGCGCTTCCTTCTTCCGGTGGAGTTTCCGCCAGCGTCAGCCTTCACCTCGGCCCGCGCCATGATGCGGATCAACCGCTCCCGCTTCGCGTCCTGGCCGGCCGGGGCCGCTCACGGCGCCGCCTGATCGGCCTGCCGTCCGGCCGCCAGCATGCTGCGCAGGGAATAGTTCCCCTCGTGGCAGGCGTACTCATAGATCGGCCCGGGCGTCGTCCGCAGCACCATCTCGGCCTTCCAGGGCATCACGTAGCGGGCGGGGTTCCGCACCGTGAAGGCATAGTCCAGCCGGTCGGGGGCCAGCCGCGTCAGGCGCTCGGTCACCACCATGTCCGCCGAGGGATTGCCATCCGGCGCGTCCACCTCCAGCGCGGTGAAATTGGTGGTCTCGATCACCAGGGTCGCGCCCTCCCAGTGGCCGATGGAATCCCCCAGCCACCGGCGCACGTTCGCCGGCGGATGCCTTGCACCCGGCTCCAGCCGGATGATCCGCACGTCGCTGAAATACTCGGCGAGGATCACCAGCGTGTCGCGGGTCTGCAGGAAGAGGTAGTTGTTGTTGTAGACCCCGTTCAGCATCGGCGGGCCGGCCGCCGCGCCCGGCAGGCAGCGGTCGCCACGGCCCCGGACCTCGGGGTTGTCCAGCGGCAGCTTGCGCTGCGCGGTGCGGGCCGCATTCTGGGCCGTGGCGGCGGCGGTGAAGGGCAGCTTTCCATCGGCGGGCGCCACGATCCATGATGTGCGCGCCTGCCCGCGGATGCGCGCCAGGTCGTCGTCGCTCTCCCACCACTCCGAATCCGCGCCACCGACGTCATCCTCGATCGGCGGCGGCTTGTTGCGCCACTGGGCTTCATAGGCGGCGGCTTCGGCCTCGGTCAGCACCAGCGCCTTCAGGTCCTTGGGGCGTTCCAGCTTGGTCAGTGATCCGTTGGACCAAAGCCCGCTCAGGTCCGGCTGGTGCGGCGGTGCTGCGCGGGCGGCCGATCCGGCCATCGCCAGGCCAAGGATGGCGCCCACAAGCGCCCTGCGGAAATCCATGGCCTCCCGGTCCCCCCCAAGACCCCCGCCCGGACAGCGCCGGCGAGGCGGTCATCTCCCCATTCGCCGCCCGGGCCTGTCAACCCCGGGGCCCGCGGGTCCGCCCCAAGCCGCGCCTCAGAACGCCTGCCTGGCCCAGGCCGTCCGGCACAGGTGCTGGTCGCGGAAGGCGTCGGCGGTCATGGCGGCCACGCCGCCGCCGCTGGCCACGTCCAGGGCCTGAACCGCGCCGGCCTTGAACCCGTCCCAGGCCGGGGCGCCCGCGCCGTTCGGGTTTCCCGTCTTCGCGAAGTTGGTCCAGTAGATCGACATCGTCGCCTGCAGCGCCTTCTGCTCGGCGTTCTGCGCCGCGCCGGCCATGCCGAAGACATAGGGCAGTTCCAGCGCATGCGCCGCGCCCTGCGGCAGGCTCAGGCGATAGGCGCCGCCGAAGATCCCGAACAGCGGAACCGCCGTCTGGTCGCGGAACTCGTACATCCACACGGGCGAGCCCTGGGCGGCGATCCGCGCCGACACGTTCACGCCGTTGCAGGAGAAGGTGCTGTCGGTGCCCGCCTGCGCCGCCGCGAGGCTCGGCCGCAGTCCGGCGTCGTCCCCGAAGTGGTCCAGCGGGTAATAGCCGGCCATGTCCTTCGCCGACACGCCGGTCGCCGCCGCCATGGCCGCCGCCCCCTGGTCGAACGCCTCGGCGGTCATCAGGAACGAACGGTCGGCGGGGTTGAAGTTCGGCGGCCTGGCCGAGGCCCGCGCGGCCAGCTCGTTCATCGCCAGGAACAGCCGGTTCTCGTTCTCGTTGGACCCGTTGATCACCGGAACCCGGTTGTTGGCCCCGGCGGCGAAGGTGGCCTGGATGGTCTGGGTCAGCACCTTGCCGTCGACCGAGGGCATCACGCCGCCCGTCGCCTTCTCGAAGGCGCTCATCAGCTTGCCGCGCACCACACCGTCGGGCAGGGCGCGCAGGCAGGCGGCGGTCATCGCGCCCCCGGCGCAGGCCGCGCCCAGGTCGGCGCCGGCCATCGCCGTCTCCAGCGCCGCGGCGCTCCTGGCCTCCAGCTGCGCCTGGGTCAGCTGGCTCGACACGCCATAGGCGCCGCTCTGTATGATCGCCTTGTCGAACAGCCCCTTCGACAGGGGCGAGGCCAGATGGGTCAGCACGGCGAAACCGCCCGCCGACTCGCCGAAGATGGTCACGTTCTTCGCATCGCCGCCGAAGCCCGCGATGTTGGCCCGCACCCAACGCAGGGCCGCCTGCTGGTCCATGATCCCGTAATCGCCCGCGCTGCCGCCCGCGTCGCGCAGGGCGGGGTGGGCCATGAAGCCCATGGCGCCCAGCCGGTAGTGGATGGCCACCACGATCACGCCCTTGCTCACCAGCGGTTCGGCGTTGGCATAGGCGGACGCATCACCGGTGGTGAAGGCGCCGCCGTGGATCCAGACCATCACCGGGAAGGGGCCCTTGCCCGTCGGCGTGTGGACGTCGAGGTACAGGCAGTCCTCGCTGTCGCCCTTGGTGCGGAACGGGCTGTCGGGGCCGGTCTGCAGGCAGGCCGCCGCGGTCTTGCTGCGCGCGATTGGCGCCGTCCAGGGGGCCGCCGGCGCCGGCGCCGCCCACCGCAGCGCGCCCACGGGCGGCGCGGCGAACGGAATGCCGAAGAAGCTGCGCATGGCGCCCCGCTCTGTCGCCTGCACCGGCCCGCCCGCCGTCTTCACGACCACCGCCCCGTCCGCCGCCCAGGCAGGCGCCGCCGCCGCCATCCCGGCTACAGCCGCCAGAGCCGCCAGGCCCATCCAGGTCTTCGATCTCAATGTCCGGCCCATGCCGCATCCCCCAGGTTCGACCCCTGTGTCCGGGGCGTTTGCGAGAATCTAGCACGGCCCGCCGCCCCCTCCACCGCGTTCCGCGGTCCCCCTCCCCCGCAAGCGGGGGAGGAGCGATGCCGCTCAGCTCCTCCCCTGTCGCGAAGACGACGGGGGAGGGGGACCGCGAAGCGGTGGAGGGGGCGGTCGGGCGCCAGAGCGGATCGCGCCGGCACATGCCCCAACGAAAAACCCCGCTGGCTTTCACCAGCGGGGTTCCCCAATCTCAAACCACCGTCAGCGGGTGATCAGTAGCCCTGGATGCGGGCGTACCGGTCGCGGTGGAACGCCTGGTTGCCGAAGGCGGCTTCCGCGGCGCGGGCGCGCTTCAGGTAGAAGCCGGCGTCGTGGGCGTCGGTCATGCCGATGCCGCCGTGCATCTGGACCATCTCGTTCGACACCAGGTGGAAGGTGTCGCCCATCTTGGCCTTGGACAGCGAGACCAGCTCGGGCACTTCCGGGCTGTCGTTGTCGATGGCGGTCAGCGCGGCTTCCACGGCCGAGCGGGACAGCTCCAGCTCGGTGAACATCTTGGCCGCGCGGTGCTGCAGGGCCTGGAACGAGCCGATCACCTGGCCGAACTGCACGCGGGTCTTGAGGTAGTCCAGCGTGATCTCGAAGGCCTGGGTGGCGGCGCCCAGCATCTCGGCGGCGATGCCGGCGCGGGCGCGGTCCAGGGTCTTCTCCAGCAGCGCGGCGCCGCCGGTCAGCTTGTCGGCGTCCGAGACCGCGACGTTGTCGAAGGTCACGTTGGCCGCGCCGCGGCTGTCGGCGAGCGACAGTTTCTGACGCGACACGCCGGCGGCGTCAGCGGCCACCAGGTAGAGCTCGATGGCGCCGCCCGAGACGGCGGAGACCACGAACACGTCGGCCGCCATGCCTTCCAGCACGAAGGTCTTCTTGCCCGAGAGCTTGCCGCCCTCGACCTTGGCCGAGACCTTGTCCGGGGCGTGGCGCGGGCCTTCGTCGACCGCGAGCGTCACGATGGCCGAGCCTTCGGCGATCTTCGGCAGCCAGGCCGACTTCTGGGCGTCCGAGCCGCCCAGGATGATCGCCGAGGCGCCGCCCAGCGCGCTGGCCAGCAGCGGCGAGGCGGTGAGGGTGCGGCCGGTCTCTTCCAGCACCAGGCCCAGGCTCAGGTAGCCGAAGTCGGAGCCACCGTATTCCTCGGGGATGATCACCCCGGCCCAGCCCATTTCCGCCATCTCGTTCCAGGCGGCGACGTCGTAGCCGAGCTCGGCTCCGCTATCGCGCATCTTCCGGAACGCGGTGACCGGGGACTTTTCCTGCACCCAGCTCTTGGCCGCGTCACGCAGCATGCTCTGTTCTTCAGTCAGAACGGCCATGTCTCAATCTTCCTTCCTAAAATACCCCGTCATCCCACGGTCGCTTTGCGACTCCAGGGATGACGGCATGTGGGTTGAATCCAGTGTCACTTCGATTGCGTAAGGTCAGGCAAGCCCAGGATGCGCTTGCTCACGATGTTCGACTGCACTTCCGAGGAGCCGCCGAAGATCGTGAAGGCCTTGCCGAACAGCCAGCCGCGGACGGCTTCCAGTTCGTCCTTCTTGAAGGCGTCGCCCTCCCAGCCCAGGCCCTGAAGGCCCATGATCTCGAGCGCCATTTCCTGACGCTCCTGGATCAGGGAGGTGCCGGCGTTCTTCATGATCGAGGTGGTGTTGCCGGGGCTGGCGTTGCCCTTGGCTTCCATCATCGCCCGCACGGCCGTCTGCTGGAAGGCGCGCATGTTCATGACGTTGTTGATCAGGCGGGTGCGCAGGTCCGGGTCGTCGATGCGGCCCTGTTCGTCGAGGCCGACATATTCCTTGGCCAGCGACTCGATCGACTTGCCGCCCGAGCCCAGGCCGCCGCCGGCGCCGGTGAGGCCCGACCGCTCATGCTGCAGGAGCCGCTTGGCGATGGTCCAGCCGCCGTTCAGCGGGCCGACCAGGTTCTTCTTGTCGGCGATCGCGTCGGTGAAGAAGGTCTCGCAGAAGGGCGAAGAGCCGGCGATCAGCGGGATCGGACGCACTTCCACGCCCGGCTGATGCATCGTGAACAGCACGAACGAGATGCCCTCGTGCTTCTTCGAGTTGTCCGTCCGCACGAGGCAGAAGCACCAGTCGGCCCATTGCGCGCCGCTGGTCCAGATCTTCTGGCCGTTGATGACGAAGTGGTCGCCCTTGTCCTCGGCCTTGGTCTGCAGGCTGGCCAGGTCCGAACCGGCGCCCGGCTCCGAGAAGCCCTGGCACCAGGCGATCTCGCCACGGCAGATCGGCGGGATGTGCTCCTGCTTCTGGGCCTCGTTGCCGTATTCCAGCAGCGTCGGGCCGAACATCATCACGCCCATGCCGCCGATGGGGTTGTAGGCGCCGGCCCGGGCGAACTCGCCCTGCACCACGCGCGCCTCGGCCGACGACAGCCCGCCGCCACCGTATTCCTTCGGCCAGGTGGGGGTGCCCCAGCCCTTGGAGCCCACCGCCTTGCGCCAGGCTTCCTGCTCCGGCGTGGGGTCAGACCCACGCTCCTCGCGCGCCATCGGGTTGGGCTTGCCCTTGAGAGCCGCGGGGAAATTCTCCGCAACCCAGGTCCGCACCTCGCCCCGGAACGCCTCGAGATCCGTTCCGCCAAAATCCGCCATGTGAAATGTCCTTCGGTCTTAAATCTATCTGCCCGTCATCCCCGGGCTTGTCCCTGGGATCCATACGCGCCGGCCGATCCGGACAATACCGGACCGTGGTGTTTATGGATGGTCGGGACAGGCCCGGCCATGACGAAATTGGATTGAACTTACCCCTTCTGCGTCGCCTCCGGCAGTCCGAGAATCCGCTTCGAGATGATGTTCAGCTGCACTTCCCACGACCCGCCGGCAATGGTGCCGCTCTTGGTGCGCAGCATGGCCTTGATCGTGCCGGTCTCGTCGTCGCTGAAGCCCGGTCCGTCCCAGCCGACGCCGTTGTTCCCCAGCACCTCGACCGACAGCTCGGCCTTCTCCTGCCGCACCTTCGAGCCCACGTTCTTTAGGATCGAAGACGCGGCGTTCGGTCCGGAGTTGGAGCGGTTCTCATCGGCCGCCCGGCGCCCGGTCAGCTGGAACGCGCGTTCCTCCATCAGGTGGTCGGTCAGCCGCCGGCGCAGGTCGGGATCGGCCAGCCGCCCGTCCGCCTCGACGCCCACATAGGCCTTGGCCAGGTCCTTCAGCGGCGGCCCGGGCACCGCGCCCGGCCCCGGCCCGCCATTGGCGCCGGAGATGCCCTGGCGCTCATGCTGCAGCAGCCGCTTGGCGATGGTCCAGCCGCCGTTCAGCGGCCCCATCAGGTTCTCCTTCGGCACCTTCACGTCGGTGAAGAAGGTCTCGCAGAACGGGGCGGTGTCGTTGATCAGCCGGATCGGCCGGGGCTCGACCCCGCCGCCCTTCATGTCGATCAGGAGGAAGCTGATACCCTCATGCTTCTTCGAGGTGTCGGTGCGAACCAGGCAGAAGCACCAGTCGGCGTACTGGGCGCCGCTGGTCCATATCTTCTGGCCGTTGACCAGGTAGTGATCGCCCCTGTCCTCGGCGCGGGTCTGCAGGGAGGCCAGGTCGGATCCGGCGCCCGGCTCCGAGAATCCCTGGCACCAGCGCAGCTCGCCGCGGACGATCGGCGGGATGTGCCGCTGCTTCTGCGCCTCGTTGCCGTACTCCAGCAGCGTCGGGCCGAACATGATCACGCCCATGCCGCCGATGGGATTGTAGGCCCCGGCCGCGGCCATCTCTTCCGCCAGCACCTTCGCCTCGGCGCGGCTCAGCCCGCCGCCGCCATAGGCCTTTGGCCAAGTGGGGGTGCCCCAGCCCTTGCTTCCCATGGCGATCCGCCAGGCCTCGCGGTCAGGCGAAGTCGCCTCCGGACCTTCCCCGGCAGGCGTCATGCCGCGCAGCGAGGCCGGGAAATTGGCCGCCAGCCATTCGCGGACGTCCGTCCGGAAGGTCTCGGTATCCGCGCCGAAGTCGGCCATCCGTTTGCTCCTCCCCCGTTTACGGGGGAGGGGGACCGCGAAGCGGTGGAGGGGGCGCTGCCCCGTCCTCCGTCTGCGCCGCAGCGCCCCCTCCGACCCTTTGGGCCACCTCCCCCGCGAACGGGGGAGGAGCGTTCTCTTACCCCTGCGTCGTGTCCGGCAGGCCCAGGATCCGCTTGGACACGATGTTGCTCTGCACTTCCTGGCTGCCGCCGAAGATGGTGGTGGCCTTGCCCGAGAGCCAGGTCCGCACCGTCTCCAGTTCCTCCTTGTCGAAGTCCTCGCCGGTCCAGCCCAGGCCCTGGTGGCCCATGATCTCGACCATGAGCTCCGACCGGTTCTGGCCGATCCAGGTGCCCGAGTTCTTCATCACCGAGGTGGTGGCCGACGGGTTCACGTTGCCCTTCGCCTCGTCCATGGCGCGCAGGATGGTCAGCGCGTGGGCCTTGGCGTTGATCTGGTGCTGGGCGATGCGGGTGCGCAGGTCGGAATCGGCGATCCGACCCTTGTTGTCGACGCCCACGTACTTCTTGGCGAGGTCGGGAACCGAGACGCCCCCGGCGCCGGCCATCCGGCTGCCGCCCTGGCCCGAACGCTCGTGCTGCAGCAGGCGCTTGCCCACCGTCCAGCCGCCGTTCAACGGGCCGAGCATGTCGTCCTTCTCGGCGCGCGCGTCGGTGAAGAAGGTCTCGCAGAACGGCGAGTTGCCCGCGATCAGCTTGATCGGCCGGGTCTCGACCCCGGGCTGATGCATGTTGATCAGCACGAACGAGATGCCCTCATGCTTCTTCGTCGTGTCGGTGCGCACCAGGCAGAAGCACCAGTCGGCGTACTGGGCGCCGCTGGTCCAGATCTTCTGGCCGTTGATCTTCCAGTGATCGCCGGCGTCCTCGCACTTGGTCATCAGGCTGGCCAGGTCCGATCCGGCGCCCGGCTCGGAATAGCCCTGGCACCAGCGCAGCTCGCCCTTCACGATCGGCGGGATGTGGCGCTGCTTCTGGGCCTCGGTGCCGTATTCCAGCAGGGTGGGGCCGAACATCGACAGGCCCATGCCCACCATCGGGTTGTAGGCGCCGATCCGGTCCATCTCCTGCCCCAGCACCCGGGCCTGGGCGCCGCTCAGGCCGCCGGCCCCGTACTGCTTCGGCCAGGTCGGGCAGCCCCAGCCCTTGTCGGCCATCCGCTGCTTCCAGACCAGGTGATCGCCGGTCGGCTTCACGCCGCCGGCCATCATCCGCGTGCCGGCCTCGGGGTCTTCACGCAGTGACTGCGGATAGTTGGCCTCGAGCCATTCGCGGGCCTCGGCCCGGAAGGCGTCCAGTTCGGAGCCGCCAAAATCGGCCATAGCATTCCTCCCAAATGTGCGCGTCTGAAATACCGCTTTTTCTAATCCTACAGCTTTTACTTCGGATCGGGCAGTCCGAGCACCCTTTTTGAAACGACGTTCAGATTGATCTCCGAGCTGCCGCCCTCGATCGAGTTGGCCTTCGACCGCAGCCAGCCGCGGACGGCGGCGATCTCGCCGGTTCCGAAGCCGTCGCCCGACCAGCCGAGACCCTGGTGGCCCAGGCCTTCGATCAGCAGTTCGTTGCGCTCATGGGCGATCTTGGCGCCGGCGTACTTCATGGCCGCGGCCAGGTTCGACGGGCCGTTCCCGGCCTTGGACTCGTCCTGCTGACGGCGGACGGTCAGCTGGAACGACTTCGCCTCCATAAGGTGCTCGGTGATCCGGCGGCGCAGGTCCTGGTCGGCCAGGCGGCCGTCGGCCTCGACGCCCACATTGGCCTTGGCCGCCTCGATCACCGTCGGCACGGCGCTGGCCCCGCCGATGTTGCCGGCGCCCAGACTGGCCCCGATGCCGTCGCGCTCGAACTGCAGCAGCCGCTTGGCGATGGTCCAGGCGCCGTTCAGCGGCCCGAACAGCTGGTCCTTCGGCACCTTCACGTCGGTGAAGAAGGTCTCGCAGAACGGCGATGTCCCGTTGATCAGCAGGATCGGCCGCACCTCGACGCCCGGCGCCTTCATGTCGATCAGCAGGAAGCTGATGCCCTCATGCTTCTTGGACCGGTCGGTCCGCACCAGGCAGTAGCAGCGGTCGGCGTACTGGGCGCCGGAAGTCCAGATCTTCGAGCCGTTGACCAGGAAGTGGTCGCCCTTGTCCTCGGCCCAGGTCTGCAGGGAGGCCAGGTCCGATCCAGCGCCCGGCTCGGAATAGCCCTGGCACCACCACACGTCGCCGCTGACGATCCCGGGGAAGTGCTCCTTCTTCAGCGCGTCGCTGCCGTATTCCAGCAGGGTCGGGCCGAACATCGACACGCCCATGCCGCCGATGGGATTGCGCGCGCCCACCTTGGCCATCTCCTCGGCCAGCACGCGGGCTTCGTCGCGCGACAGCCCGCCGCCGCCGATCGACTTCGGCCACACCGGCGTACCCCAGCCCTTGGCGCCCATGGCGCGGCGCCATTTCAGGGCGTCCTCGCTCTCGGGCTGGGCCTGCAGGTTGGCCAGCTGGGCCGCCGGGTCCTTGGCCAGCGATTTGGGGAAGTTGGCGTCCAGCCACTCCCGCACTTCCGCCCGGAACGTCTCCACGTCGCCGCCGAAGTCCGCCATTGTCTTGTCTCCTACTTCATGTCCGGCAGGCCGAGGACCCGCTTGGCGATCACGTTGAGGTTCACCTCGCTGGTGCCCCCCTCGATGGAATTGGCCTTGGTGCGCAGCCAGCCGCGCACCGCGACGATTTCCGGCGTCTCATAGCCCGGTCCGTCCCAGCCCAGGCCCTGGTGGCCCAGGGCCTCGATCATCAGTTCCGAGCGGATCTTGGCCGATTCCGCCGCCGCGTACTTGATGATCGACGTCGCCGCTGAAGGCCCATTGCCGGCGCGGCTTTCCGCCGCAGAGCGGGCGATGGTCAGGCGCAGGGCCTGGAAGTCCATCTTGTTCTCGGTGATCCGCTTGCGCAGATCGGCGTCCTCGAGCTGGCCCGAGTCGCCGGCGTACTGCCGGGCCACAACCGCAAGGTCGCCCGAGGCGCCGCCGGCGCTGCCGCCCTCGCCGAAGCCGGCCGAGATGTTCTGACGCTCGTACTGCAGCAGCCGCTTGGCGATCTCCCAGCCGCCGTTCACCCGGCCGACCAGGTTCTCCTTGGGAATCTTCACGTCGGTGAAGAAGGTCTCGCAGAACGGGCTCTCGCCGCTGATCAGCTGGATCGGCCGCGTCTCCACGCCCGGCGAGGCCATGTCGATCAGCACGAACGAGATGCCCTCATGCTTCTTCGTCGTGTCGGTGCGCACCAGGCAGAAACACCAGTCGGCCTTGTCGGCATAGCTCGTCCACACCTTGCTGCCGTTGATCAGCCAGTGGTCGCCCTTGTCCTCGCACTTCGTCGCAAGGCCTGCGAGGTCCGACCCCGCGCCCGGCTCGGAATAGCCCTGGCACCAGCGCACCTCGCCGTTCACGATCCGCTGCAGGTGGGTCTTTTTCTGCGCTTCGGTGGCGTATTCCAGCAGCACCGGACCCAGCATCCAGATGCCGAAGGCCAGAACCGGCGGCCGGTACTTGCCGGCGGCCATTTCCTTTTCCAGCACCCGGGCCTGTTCGGCGGTCAGCCCGCCGCCGCCGTATTCCTTCGGCCAGGTCGGGGTGGTCCAGCCCTTCTCGGCCATCCGCTTCATCCACACGATCTGCGGATCGGCGGACCCGGCGAAGGCGCGGCCGCCCCAGACGGCTTCCGGATCGCTCTTCACGTCCGGATCGCGGAGCTCTGCGGGATACATCGCCTCCAGCTGCTCGCGCACCTCCTTGCGGAAGGCATCGAGGTCAGTGGCGCCGAAATCGGCCATGGCGATCTCCCATAATCAGACTGGCCGCAAACTTAGCGTCCGGCCCGGTCAGGGCAAGCCGAATGAAACGGTTGTTTAAGGGCCTGCGACACAACCTCGCCTATACAGGTGCTTCATGGCTCTGCTTCGCGATCTGAAACCCGCCGCCACGGCCTTCGCGCCCTGGACCGCCGCGATCCTGACCCTGGGCGCCGGCGTGCTGCTTCTCACCTCCGGCGCGCGCCCGTCGATGCCGACGCGGTTCGTCCGCCTCATGGATCTCGAGCCGGTCCTGCTGATCGAGCTCAGCCACTTCGCCTCCAGCGTGCTTGGCCTGGTTCTGGTGATCCTGGCGTTCGGCCTTAGAGCCCGGCTGGGCGCCGCCTGGGCCGTGACGCTCGCCACCCTGCTGGTCGCCGCGCCCCTCAGCCTTTTCAAGGGGATCGTCTGGGAAGAGACCGCGGTGCTCTTCGGGCTCGCCGGTCTCCTCGCCCCGTTCCGCAGCGCCTTCCCGCGCACCGCCCGGCTCAGCCGGATGGAGGTCACCCCCGGCTGGCTGATCTCGGCCGCCTGTCTCGTGGCCGGGGCCGGGATGATCGGGATGTGGTCCTTCGAGAACGCCGACTACGGAGAGATGCCCTGGTGGCGGGTGATGGCCGACGAGGACGCCGCGCGCTCGCTGCGGGCCTGGGCGGGATCGGCCCTGGCCTTGCTGGCGTTCGGCGTCTGGCGCCTGCTGGGCTCGGCCGCGACCCCGCCGATCGTCGGGGAAGAGGATCCCGAGTTCGCGCGGGTCAGGGCCATTCTGGCCTCGGCGGAGGACTCCCGTCCAACCTCCAACCTCGCCCTGCTCGGCGACAAGCGATTCCTGTTCTCGGCATCCGGCGACAGCTTCCTGATGTTCGGCGTGCGCGGCCGCAGCTGGATCGCCCTGGGGATGCCGGTGGGGCGCCGGGACGAACGCCTTGAGCTGCTGTGGCGGTTCCGCGAGCTGGCCGACGCCCACGCCGCGCGTCCTGGCTTCTACAACATCGAGGCCGACGATCTTCCCGACGTGGTCGAACTGGGCTTCGCCATCCAGAAGCTGGGCGAGGCGGCCGCCGCGCCCCTTGACGATTTCACACTGGAGGGCACCAAGCGCGGCAACCTGCGCCGGGCCTGGCGCAAGGCGGCGGAAGAGGGCGCGACCTTCGAGGTCGTGCCTCCGGAGGCGGTCGCCGGCCTCATTCCGGATCTCCAGCGTATTTCCGACGCCTGGCTTGCCGGACATGCCGGCGGCGAGAAGGGGTTCGCCCTCGGCGGCTTCCAGCCCGGGTATGTCCAGCTCTTCCCGGTCGCCCTCGTGCGCTGGGAGGGGCGGATCGTCGCGTTCGCGACCCTCTGGCCGGTGGCGTCCCGGAGCGCCTTCTCGATCGACCTGATGCGCTACGTCGAGGAAGGCCCGCGCCGGATCATGGACTATCTGTTCGTGGAGCTGATCCAGTGGGGCCGCGACCAGGGATACGCCGCCTTCGACTTCGGCATGGCCCCGCTTTCCGGTCTCGACGACCGGCCGCTGGCGCCCATGCTGTCGCGCGTTGGCCGCCTGATCTTCGATCGCGGCGAGGAGATCTACAATTTCCAGGGCGTCCGCGGGTACAAGGACAAGTACCACCCGCTCTGGCAGCCCCGGTACGTGGCCGCGCCCCGCAAGTGGGCGATCCCGCTGCTGCTGGCCGATGTCGGCCTGCTGACCTCCGGGGGCATGGCCAGGCTGGCCAAGCGACCGAGCCGCAAGGTCGACGAGCCCGTGGCCGAAGCGGCCTGAGACTCAGCGACCGGGCGGGTTGATCCCGGCCTTCCGCAGTGCGCCGAACACCAGGATCAGCGCGCCCGCCGCGCACAGCAGCATGATGAAGCGCCACGGGATCATCCGGGGCCCCTTCAGCGGGTTGGGCGGCCGCGCCCCGCGCCATCCGGCGAACAGGCCCAGGACGGCGAAGGCGAGCCCCAGTTCGAGACTGGTCGACATGCTCATGGGCGCTGCCTACCCCACACCGGCCGGGCCATCCACAGGAACGAGGGGCGCACACCACATCTTGCGTTAACCTCGCGTTTACACCCCAGGAATCGGTCCCTAACCTCACGGGTCAGGCGGAGACACGATTCGGATGAGCGCGGGGGCGCCCTGGAGCGTCAAGGGAATCGACCCGAAGGCACGCGAGGTCGCCAAGGACCTCGCCCGCCGTTCCGGCATGACCCTGGGCGAATGGCTGAACCGGGTCATCCTTGAGGATGACCTGCCCGAGGACGTGACGGCCGAAACCCAGTTTGCCGACCGCACCTTCCGCATCTCGCAGGAGCCGCCGCGCCTGACCGCGGTGCCGGACTCCCCGGATCTCACCCGGATCGCCTACGCCCTCGACCGCATCACCGACCGCCTTGAGGCGTCGGAGACCCGCACCGGCCTCGCCATCAACGGCGTGGAGCATTCCGTGCGCCAGGCGCTGGCGCGCATCGAGACCAACGAGCGCGAGCAGCGCGCCGCGACCGGCCGCATCGAGGGGCTGCTGTCCGAGGCCTCGGTCGAGCAGGGCCAGTTCGCCGACCGTCTGCGCCGTCTGGAGTCCGACGCCATCGGCCCCCGCTCGGCCGAGGTCCTGCGGGCGCTTGAGGCGCGCCAGGCGCCCGCCGCGCCGGATGCGCTGGTCGAGACCGTGCTGCAGCGGCTTGGCGACCGGCTCGCCATGGCCGAGGCGCGGACCGCCGCGGCGCTGGAAGAGCTGAACAGCTCGCTCGGCTCGCTCGACCGTCGGCTGGGATCGGTGGAGCGCCGCCCGGGCGACGACGTCGAGCTGAAGTTCGAGGCCCTGGGCCAGGTGCTCACCCACCGTGTGGAAGCGGTCCGGGCCGAGGTCGCCAGCCGGCTGGAGGCGGCCGCCGGTCCCGAGGTCGAGGCGCGGCTCGCGGCCATGGCCCGGACGGTGCGCGAGGCCGAGCGCCGCTCGACCCAGGCGGTCGAGGAAATCGGCCGCCAGGTCCTTTCGATGGCCGAGGCGGTCAGCCGCAAGCTGGTCGACGTCGATCAGCGCAGCGCCGACGCCATCGACCAGGTTGGGTCCGAGGTCGCCCGGATCGCGGGCGCCGTCGAACTGCGGCTGGCCCGCGGCGAACATGCCCAGGCCGAGGCCTTCGAGCGCCTTGGCGCAGAGCTGGCCCGGGTCACCGAGACCCTGGGCGAACGTCTGGCGACGAACGAGCGCAGATCCGTCGAGGCCTTCGAGGCGGCCGACGCTGATCTGGACCGCTTCAGCCAGGCCGTGGCGCATCCGGCCGCGCCGGAACCCGAGCCTGAGGTCCAGCCGGAGCCCGGCCTGGCGTTCGCGCCCGAACCCGAGCCCGAGCCCGAGCCCGAAGTGGCGCTGCAGGCCGCCCCCGAGAGCGAACCCGCCGCCACCACGATGCCGGCCGATCTGCAGACCGCCGCCCTGCTGGAAGAGGCCCGCCAGCGCCTGGGCCCGCCGCCGGAACCCGAGCCCGAGCCGGCCGCCGTCTCTGGCCCTTTCGGCGCCGAACTGTTCTCCCGCGCCGAGATCGACGAGGGTCCGCCGGTCGAGACCATCGACGCGCCCTGGCGCCGCCTCGACCTGGACGTGCCCGAGGGTGACATTCCCGAGGTGTTCGCCCCGATCAACGAGAGCGAGGACGAGGACCTGTTCGCGCCGGCCGCCCCGAAGCCGGCGCCGGCCGCGGCCGAGCTTTCGACCCGCGAGGTCATCGACCGCGCCCGCGCCGCCGCCCGCGCGGCCGGCGCCGCCAAGCCCCTCGACATGAGCGCCAAGGTCGAGAAGCGCGCCGCCTCCGGCCGTCTGTTCCAGGGCTTTGGCGCCCGGGCGGCCGCGCGCAAGCAGAACTCGGCGCTGCAGACCGCCCTGATGGTCGCCGGCGGCGCGGCGTTCCTGAGCGTCGGCGCCGCGGGCCTGACCCTGATGCAGGACGCGCCGCCCCAGCCGACCCAGGCCGAGATCTCTCCGTTCGGGGCCATGCCGCGCGCGGCGGTGGCCCTGTCGCGCCCCACGCCGTCCTCCGCGCCCGAGGCGCCGCCCGCCGCCACCGCGCCGGTCTACGCGCAGGTCCGCGCCGATGTCGAAGCCGGCGCGCCGGGCGCTGTCGGGCGTCTCAAGGCCCTGGCCGAGGCCGGGCATCCCCAGGCCCAGCTCTATCTCGGCCAGCTCTATGACCTGGGCGATGCGGGACTGGCGCGCGATCCCGTGGAGGCGCGGCGTCTGGTCGGCCTGGCCGCCGAGGCCGGCGATCCCAACGCCATGCACAACCTCGGCGTCTTCTATTTCCGCGGTGAAGGCGGCGCCCAGGATCTGGCGAACGCCGCCCAGTGGTTCCACCGGGCCGCCGAGGCCGGGATCGTCGAGAGCCAGTACAACCTGGGCCTCCTCTACCGCAGCGGCTCCGGCGTCCCGAAGGACCTGGCGCAGGCCCGGCGCTGGTTCCGCGCGGCCGCGGCCCGCGGCGACGCCGACGCCCGGCGCGCGCTTGCCGGACTGGAGCCGAAGGCCGCCCCCCAGTCAGCCGCCGCTTCCCGCCGCCCCGCCGCGGCCCCGGCCGCGACAGCCTCGCAGAATGTCCGCCAGACCCAGCTGATCCTGGGTCGCCTCGGCTACTATGACGGGCCCGCCGACGGCTTCTCGAATCCCGCCTATCGCACCGCGCTGTCCGAATATCAGCGCGATCAGGACAGCCAGCACACGGGCCCGCGGCCCTACGTCGCCGAGCGTTGAGCCTTCGGGGCCGGCTTTCAGGTCTGGACCTCGGCGCGGACGACGCCTAGGCGCAGGACGTGGACATCTATCTCCCCATCGCCGAGGTCGCGGTCAACGCCCCGCTCATCGTGGCTCTGGGCGCGCTGGTCGGCTTCATCTCGGGCATGTTCGGGATCGGCGGCGGCTTCCTGATGACCCCGCTGCTGGTGTTCTTCGGCGTCCCCGCGCCGGTGGCGGTGGCCAGCATGGCCCATCACGTCGCCGGCTCCTCGGTCTCCAGCGTCATGGCCTACAGCCGGCGCCGGGCCGTCGACTTCCGGATGGGCGGGGTCCTGGCCGCCGGGGGGATCGTGGGCGCGTTCAGCGGCGTCGAGCTCTTCCGCGTCCTGCGACTGCTGGGCCAGGCCGAACTTGTGGTCTCCCTGTCGTACCTGCTGTTCCTCAGTGTCATCGGCGGGCTGATGCTGGCCGAGTCCGTGGGGGCGATCCTGCGCCGGCGGCGGGGCGAGTCGCCGCCGCCCCGCCGCGACCGCCGTCCGGTCTGGCTCTACGGGCTGCCGCTCAAGATGCGGTTCCCGCGCTCCCGGCTCTACATCAGCGTGATCCCGCCGCTGGCGCTCGGCGTCTTTGTCGGGGTTCTGTCGGCGATCATGGGGGTGGGCGGCGGCTTCATCCTGGTGCCGGCCATGGTCTATGTGCTGCGGATGCCCGCCGGCATGGTGGTGGGCACCAGCCTGATGCAGATCATCATCACCACCGCCCTGACCGGGGTGCTGCAGGCCGGGCGCAACCAGACCGTCGACATCGTGCTGGCGACCCTGCTGCTGGTCGGCGGCGTGCTGGGGGCCCAGTTCGGGGCCCGCGCCTCCTCGCGGTTCCGGGCCGAGGAACTTCGCGCCATCCTGGCCTTCATCGTCCTGCTGGTGGGCCTGCGCATGGGCCTGGGCCTGTTCCTCACGCCCGAGGAGCCCTTCGTGCTGATGTCGGGGATGGCCGGATGATCCCCGCCGCCGCCCCGCCGCCGGCCGCGAT
Source organism: Pseudomonadota bacterium (assembly GCA_963205005.1). Taxonomy (GTDB): domain Bacteria; phylum Pseudomonadota; class Alphaproteobacteria; order Caulobacterales; family Caulobacteraceae; genus Phenylobacterium. The sequence goes on along the minus strand of CAUJHW010000117.1, from coordinate 1,981 downwards.
CTCCGCGGCGCTCACCGACACGACGGTGCAGGTCAGCTCCGACTTCCGTGGCGCGCGGATCATCCTCTACGGCGCGGTGTTCGACGCCTCCGCCCGGCCCAGCGACGTGGTGGTCGTGGTCCGCGGACCCGAGCAGCCGATCCGCCTCACCCGCAAGCACAGGGTCGCGGGCCTGTGGCTCAACAGCCGCCCGGTGGTGTTCCAGGGCGCGCCCGGCTTCTACCGCGCCGCCTCCAGCCGCCCGCTGGAGGAGATCGCCACCTTCGGGACCCTGCGCCGCCTCGGCGCCGGCATCGACCACCTGGCCATCAACGCGCCCGAGGAACAGCGGACCGAGACCCGCTACGGCGTCCGCGACGTGGTCGTGTCCCGCCTGGGCAGTGACTACTTCGTCTGGCGCCGCGCCGTGGTCCGGCTGAAGCAGAGGGCGGGCCTCTACAACGAGGACGACCGCGGCGTGCGCTTCGTCGACCGTGGCCTGTTCCGCGCCGAGATCGCCCTTCCGACAGGCGCCCCCACCGGCGTCTACCGGGCCGACATCCTGCTGTTCCAGGACGGCCGGGCCGTCTCGTCCCGCACCCGCACCCTCACGGTCGAGAAGGTGGGGATCGAGCGGGCTCTTTACGTGTGGGCGCATGTGAGGCCATGGTCGTACGGTCTGGCCTCCATGGCGTTCGCCATGCTGGCCGGTTGGGCGGCCTCGGCGGCATTCCGGAGAGACTGAAGCTCATGGATGACGTGCGGCCCGCCGAGCGGGCGGAATCCCCGCCTGCGGCCCTCTGGACCATCGCGCTCCTGGCGCTGCTGCCGTTCCCGGCCTCGGCCCTGGTCTATGCCTATGGCCCCGCGAGCCAGTCCGCCGGATCGCTGAACGTGCTCCTGACCTGGACGGCGATGATCATGTCGTTCCTGGGCGGCGTGCGCTGGGGGCTCGAGACCCGGGAGCCCAATCCCCGCTGGCAGCGCCACGCCTTCTCGGCCCTGGCCGCCGTCGCCGCCTGGGTGATCATGCTGGCCCGCGGCCACGCGCCGGACACCTGGATCATGGGCGGATTCATCGCCGCCTTCCTGATCCAGTGGCTCTTCGACCACCAGACGCCCGACACGCCCTCGCGCTATCCGGTGCTGTCCACGGCGCTGACGGGCACCGCCTGTGTCTCGCTGGCCCTGGCGCTGGAACAGGCGATGCACGCCTAGAGCCCGGACCCTGCGGTCCGGGCTGTCGGTCCCGGCCGACTACTTCGCGAACAGCTTCGCCCAGCGCGGCCGGTTGCGGGTCTTCCACGACCCGCGATGCCAGGCGTCCGAGGCGATCAGCGGCACCACCGTGGTGGCCTCGGCGAACACCATCTGTTCCCAGGTCACGTCCACCTTGCCCCAGGAGCAGGCTTCCTTGAGCGTCGACGACGAGCAGGCGCCGTCGCGCACGTCGGCCACCGTGATCTGCACCGCGTACTTGTGCATCTCGGCCTCGTGGCCAAGGATCTCGGCGCAGACGACCGTGTCCTGGGCGAAGTTCTTCGGCACGCCGCCGCCGACCATGAACAGGCCCGTGGTGCCCGCCGCCAGCTTGATGTCGGTCAGCTCGCGGAAGTCGGCCACCGCGTCGATGGTCATGTAGGGCTTGCCCGCCTTCATCCGCTCGACCTGGTGCTTCACCAGGCCGAACCCGGCCGAGCTGTCCACGAACGCCGGGCAGAAGATCGGCACGCCCTCGCGATAGGCCACCTCGATCAGGCTGTCGGGCTTCTTGGCGTTCCCGGCCGCCAGCCACTTGCCCATCTCGTGGATGAACTCGCGGCTCGAATAGGGGCGGGGCTCCAGCTGCTCGCAGATCTCGTAGATCGTGCCGTCGCAGTTCTGCAGCTCTTCCTCGTCGATGTAGGTGTCGTAGATCCGGTCGATGTAGAGGTCGCGCAGGTCGCGGTCGTCCACGTTCGACTGGGCCTGATAGTGCTTGAAGCCCAGGGCCTCGAAGAAA
>CAUJHW010000116.1 GCA_963205005.1 Pseudomonadota bacterium | reverse complement strand
CGCCGGCCCAGATGCCCGGCCTCGGTGATCCGCACCTCATACCAGGTGGGCAGGCCCTGGATGTTGGACGGGAAGATGTTGCGGGCGGCCACGGGCACGCCCATCCGCATCACCGAGCGGGCGAACAGGCCGTTGGCGCTGGCCGAACCCGATCCGTTGACGTTGGCGAACTTGACGACGAAGTCGTTCACCCGGGGCTTTACTTGCTCAGGCATTTGGGTCCCGCGTGGGTCGTCTCGAGGTAGAACTTCTGCATGTCCCAGGCGCCGGTCGGGCAGCGCTCGGCGCAGAGGCCGCAGTGCAGGCAGACGTCCTCGTCCTTGGCCATGATCCGCCCGGTGGGCAGCTTGCCGGAGACGTAGAGGTCCTGGGTCTCGTCCAGCGCCGGCGCCTTGAGGCGGGTGCGCAGGTCGGCTTCCTCGCCGGGCTCGGTGAAGGTGATGCAGTCCATCGGGCAGATGTCGACGCAGGCGTCGCACTCGATGCACAGCTTGTCGGTGAAGATGGTCTGGACGTCGCAGTTCAGGCAGCGCTGGGCCTCGCCGAGCGCCAGCTCGCGGTCGAAGCCGAGCTCGACCTCGATGCGGATGTCCTTCAGCGCCTCATGCTTCTCGCGCTGCGGGACGCGGAAACGCTGATCGTTCGAGACGTCGTTGTCGTAGCTCCACTCGTGGATGCCCATCTTCTGGGAGACAAGGGTGGCGCCCGGCGGCGGGCGGACGGCGACGTCCTCGCCCTGGCAGAACTTGTGGATCGAGACCGCGGCCTCGTGGCCCTGGGCGACGGCCCAGATGATGTTCTTCGGCCCGAACGCCGCGTCGCCGCCGAAGAAGACCGTGGGGGCGGTGGACTGGAAGGTGGCGGCGTCCACCTTGGGCATGGCCCACTCGTCGAATTCCAGGCCGATGTCGCGCTCGATCCAGGGGAAGGCGTTCTCCTGGCCGACGGCCACCAGCACGTCATCGCATTCGTAGTGTTCGTCGGGCTGGCCCGCGGGGACCAGGGCCTTGCGGCCGCGGGCGTCGACGCCCCACTGGACCACCTCGAACAGCACGCCGGTCAGCTTACCGCCCTCATGGGTGAAAGCCTTGGGGACGCGGAAGTTGAGGATCGGGATGTCCTCGTGCATCGCGTCCTCCTTCTCCCATGGGGACGCCTTCATCTCGTCGAAGCCGGAGCGGACGATCACCTTGACGTCGGTGGCGCCCAGGCGGCGCGAGCTGCGGCAGCAGTCCATGGCGGTGTTGCCGCCGCCCAGCACGATGACGCGGCGGCCGACCGCCTCGATGTGGCCGAAGGAGACCGAGCTCAGCCAGTCGATGCCGATGTGGATGTTGGCGGCGGCCTCCTGGCGGCCCGGCAGGTCCAGGTCGCGGCCGCGCGGGGCGCCGGAGCCGACGAAGATGGCGTCGTAGCCCTCGTCCATCAGCGCCTTGAGGCTGTCGATCCGGTGGCCCAGCCGCAGGTCGACGCCGCCGAGGCCGGTAATGAAGCCCACTTCCTCGTCGATCACCTCTTCCGGCAGGCGGAAGCGCGGGATCTGGCTGCGGATCATGCCCGCCGAGCGGGTGTCGCCGTCGAAGATGGTGAGCTCATAGCCCAGCGGAGCCAGGTCGCGGGCGACAGTGAGCGAGGCCGGGCCGGCGCCCACCAGGGCCACCCGCTTGCCGTTGCGCACCGTGGTCACCGGCGGCATCCGGGCGGTGACGTCGCCCTTGTTGTCGGCGGCGACCCGCTTGAGCCGGCAGATGGCGACAGGCTCGTCCTCGACGCGGCCCCGCCGGCAGGCCGGCTCGCAGGGGCGGTCGCAGGTGCGGCCCAGCACGCCCGGGAAGACGTTGGACTTCCAGTTGATCATGTAGGCGTCGGCGTACCGGCCTTCGGCGATCAGACGGATGTATTCGGGAACCGGGGTGTGAGCCGGACAGGCCCACTGACAATCGACGACCTTGTGAAAGTAGTCGTCATTGACCTCACGCGTGGTCTGCAAAACTCGCTTCCTCCAGGGAACGCTCTACTCCCGGAGACGAGAAGTCGCCCTGCGAACGGCAGAGACGGCTCCGCGGCCCCGACGCGGCGGCAACGTTCCGAGAATATGGCCCCGACGTTCGGGAAGCCAAACGATTCCTGATCGCGGTTCAGGGATTTCTGCGCATCGCGACAATGCGGCGGGCCAGGGGGCGCCGGGCGGATGGGGCTTGATTTGCCACACCACACTGTGATCGCCCGCCGCGGGTTTCAGCCAACAGACGGATTGGCGAATGTGACAGGTAAATGATACCTTAACCGTCGGGGTCAGTCCGCGTGCGCGCGGGTGATAGGGAGAGAGCTGCATGGACATGCCGAACGAACACGCGGCCGAGACCGCATCCGCCAAGTACGAGGCCCCGCCGGTCGGCGGCCTTCTCGATCCGAACGAGGCGCTGGACCTGCATCGCGCGATCAACGAACGCCGCGCCCAGGTCGAGAACCCCGAGATCCTGCGGCACCTGCGCTCGCTCTGAGCCAATCGCCGCAAGCAAAGGAAAAGGCCCTGGACTCAAGTCCGGGGCCTTTGTCGTTAGAGAGTTCCCTCCCTTAATGGGGAGGGTGGACGGCCGCAGGCCGGACGGGTGGGGACGTCAGGATCAAGCCCTGAGTCCGCACGCCGACCAACACTTCCCCACCCTGACGGCTTCGCCGTCTATCCCTCCCCATTAAGGGAGGGAGAGCGGATGATTACTCGGTGTAGCCGTCCGGAAGATCGTCTTCCTTCATCAGCTCGTCCTTCGAGACCTTCTTGTCCTTCACCTTGGCCTTCGAGACGATCAGGTCGACGACCTTGTCCTCGAAGATCGGGGCGCGGAGCTGGGCCTGGGCGTTCTGGTTCTCGCGCAGCAGGTTGAAGATCTGCTGGGCCTGGGCGCCGTACTTGATGGCCTCGCGGCGGATCGCCTCGTTGAGCTCCTGCTCGGTCACCTGGACGTTGTTGGTCCGGCCGATCTCGGCCAGCACCAGACCCAGGCGCACGCGGCGCTCGGCGATCTTGCGGTATTCCTTCTCGAGCTGCTCCTCGGACTTCTCGGCGTCCTCGGGCGGCAGGGAGCCGGCTTCCTTGTCCTGCTGGACCTGCTGCCAGATGGCGCCGAACTCGGCCTCGACCATCTTCGGCGGCAGCGGGAAGTCGTGCTTGGTGTCCAGTTCGTCCAGCAGGGCGCGCTTCAGCTTGAAGCGCGAGGCGCCGGCGTACTGTTCCTCAAGGTTGGACTTCACCAGTTCCTTGAGCTTCTCGAGGTTTTCCAGGCCCAGGCGCTCGGCGAAGGCGTCGTCGGCCGGCGACTCCACCGGGGCGCGGACTTCCTTCACCTTGGTCTCGAACTCGGCGTCCTTGCCGGCCAGTTCGGCGGCCTGGTACTCGGCCGGGAAGGTCACCTTCACGACGACATCGGCGTCGGGCTTGGCGCCGACGAGCTGCTCTTCAAAGCCCGGGATGAACTGGCCCGAACCCAGCACCAGTTCAACGTCGGTGGCCGTGCCGCCTTCGAAGGCGACGCCGTCGACGCGGCCGAGGAAGTCGATGACCACCTGGTCGCCGTCCTTGGCCTTCACGGTCTTGCCGGTGCGCGGCTCGTAGGTGCGGTTCTGCTTGGCCAGGTCGGCGACGGCCTCGTCCACTTCCTTGGCGGTGGGTGTGTAGACCGGCTTGGTCAGCGACAGGGTCGCCGCATCGACCGGCTCGAAGTCGGGCATCAGGTCGATGGCCAGGTCGAAGTCGAGATCGGCCTTGCCGTCCATCACCGCCTCGACGTCGCCGTTGGGCGTCAGGTCGGGCTCGCCGGCGGGGCGCAGATTGTTGTCGGTGAGGATCTTCTGGGTGCTTTCCGACAGCGTCTGCTGCACCACTTCGCCCATCAGCGACTTGCCATACAGGCGCCGAACGTGGGCCTGCGGCACCTTGCCGGGACGGAATCCCTTGATGTTGAGAGTCGGCGCGATCTCCCTGATCCGCGCTTCCAGGCGTTCGGACAGGTCGGCCATCGGGACCGTCACACCGTACACTCGGCTCAGGCCTTCGCCAGACTTCTCAACGATTTGCATCGGCATTCTCAGATTCTCAGACCACGGCGCCGGAACGCGCCTCACGTCAAACGGGGAAGGCCGCCGAACAGGGCTCGGCGGCGCGCGGGCGCCCTTATGTCACGGTGTGTTGGCCTGTCCAAGTCCCCTGCCCCCTTGACGCGACGCCCGCCGCCCGCGATGGGCAACACCGCTGCGGCTGTGGCGGAATTGGTAGACGCACTGGTTTTAGGTACCAGCGGGAAACCGTGGGGGTTCGAGTCCCTCCAGCCGCACCAGCCTTCGCGTGCAAAGCACGGGCAGGCTCTCCCCCCGAGCGCAGCGAAGAGTGGGGAGAGGGGCGGCTCCCAATGTTCCGCTACCCCGATGGTCCAGCCATGACCCATAGGCGGCGCGTAAGTGGCCAAGCAGTCGGGAAGGCCATCCATGGGTTCTGGCTGACCCGGGAGCGGAATTTGCCCGACCTGCGCCGCCCCTCTCCCTACCCTCTCCCCTCTCGCTTCGCGTGGGGGAGAGGAGGACAGGGTGACATTCGCACGGCCGCCGCGGTAAAGCCGCTCATATGCCGCGCGGGGTTCTCTTCGTTCACAACAACTTCCCGGGACAGTTCCGGGATCTGGCGCGGACGCTGGTGGCGCGGGGTGTGCCGTGCTGTGCGGTGAGCCAGAACCACAACAACACGGGGATCGAGGGCGTGCGGCTGGCGCGCTATGTGCTGCCGCGCGGCACCGGCAAGGACGTGTTCCCGCTGGCGGTCCGGGCCGAGGCAGACCTGATCCGGGCCCGCAGCGCCTATGAGGCGGCGAAGGCGCTGAAGGCCGAGGGGTGGGATCCGGCGGTGATCGTGGGTCACGCCGGCTGGGGCGAGATGACGTTCCTGGGCGAGCTGTTCCCGCAGGCGAAGCAGGTGGCCTTTGCCGAGTTCTACTATCATGGCCAGGGCTATGACGTGGGCTTCGACACCGAGTTCATCCCAGTGGATGACGAAACCCCGTTCCGCACCAAGGCCAAGAACCTGACCATGTGCATGGCCTATGCCGAGGCCGATGCGATCGTGGCCCCGACGGAGTTCCAGGCCGGGGCCCTGCCGCAGGCGTTCCGCGACCGGGCGCAGGTGATCCACGAGGGCGTGGACGTGGCGGCGATCCGGCCGGCGCCGGCCGAGCCCTTCGCCCTGGACGACGGGCGGGTGATCGCGCCGGGTGCGCCGGTCATCACCTATGTGAACAACAACATGGAGCCGCTGCGGGGGCTGCATATCCTCGCGCGCGCCCTGCCCCGGCTGCTGGCCGAGGTTCCCCAGGCCCAGGTCATCATCATCGGCAACCCGAGCCGGCGGGCCTATGGCGGCTCTGCGCCGGAGGGCGAGACCTGGAAGGACGTGTGCTTCCGGGGCGTGGCGTACGATCCGGCGCGGGTGCATTTCCTGGGCACGGTGCCGCACGCGCGGATGCTGGCGGCGCTGCGGCTGGGCGTGGCGCACGTCTATTACACCTATCCCTTCGTGCTCTCTTGGTCGCTGGTCGAGGCGATGGCTTCGGGGTGCAACATCATCGGGTCGGACACCGGGCCGCTGCACGACGCCATCGAGGATGGGGTGAACGGGCGGCTGCTGCCGTTCTTTGATGTGGATGCGCTGTCCGGGGCGATGATCGCGGCGTGCCGGGAACCCGGGGCCTATGGGGCCTATCGGGTGAAGGCGCGGGCGGTGGCCGAGGAACGGTTCAGCGCGGCGAAGGGGCGCGAGGCGTGGCTGGACCTGCTCCGCGGGCTCGGGGTGGCGATTTCGGCTGGGTGATGGCCTTCAATGCCGCTCTTCCCGGCGAATGCCGGGATGAGCGGGAGAGAGATGATCTGGGTCCCGGCATCCGCCGGGATGCGCGGGAGAGAGGGGCTAACCGCAGCGGATTTCCCGGATCAGGCCGGTGCCGGCGTCGAAGAAGAAGTTCAGGCGGGTCGGGTTGAAGTCCATCGTCACGGCGCAGGTGGTGCAAGCCACGCGCTGGGTCTCGGGGTGCACGGGGACCGGGATCTCGGTGCGGGGACGGCCGACAAGGCTCTGGAGGGCCACGGCGCCGCATTCATCGGCGACGGGCCGGGGCGTCGGCGGCGGTGTCGGCGCGGCGACCGGCGGCGGTGGCGGGGGCGCGGGCTCGAGGGCCGTGGAGCAGGCGGCCAGTCCCAGCAGCAGCAGCCCCAGCGCGATCCGCCTCATGCCTGTTTCTCCCAGCCCCGGTCCATCTGCTTCCAGTAGGAGGCCGGCAGGCCGCGCGCCTTGATGGCGGTCCACTGGACGCGGGCGTTGCGCAACTGACCTTCGTCGCCGCCGTCGAACAGGATCACGCAGCGCTGGTAGCCGGCCAGTTCACCCGGCTCGGCGCCGTCCACCAGGAACAGGGCGTCGGCGGCGTTGAGGTTGTCGGTTCCGGTGGTCAGCAGGATCGGCTGGCGTTCTGCGCCCGGCTCGTCGGCGGGGGCGTGCGGCAGGAAGCTCTCGTCGCGATAGCTCCACAGCCAGCCGTCGAGATGATCGATCCGCTCGGCGGTCGGCGAGCGGACGATGGCCTTCCAGCCCTTCTGCAGGGTCTTTTCCAGCAGTTCCGGCAGCGCCTGATCCAGCCCGGTGCGTTCCAGGTGATAGAACCAGACCTCGCAGGCGGCCTCAGCCACGGGTCGCCCCAAGCTTTTCGGCCAGGCTGGCGATGGCGCCGGCGACGGCTTCGGCGTGGGTCAGCATGGCCAGATGATGCAGCGGCAGCCGCACGACGGGCCAGCCCTGGCGGGTGCCGGACCGCGCCTCCTCGTCATAGGCGCCGCTGAGCTGGAGATAGGCGGCGGGCGCGGTCAGGCCGTTGGGCGGCGCGACCTCTTCGAAATAGGCCAGCGGGAGGGGTTCGAGCTCCTCCAGCAGAGCCCCGCGCAGACGTTCGTCCGGCACCAGACGGGCCAGCGCGCCGGGCGGCCACCAGGCGTCCCAGGCGGGCAGCATGCCGAATTCAGCGCCGGACCTGAGGCTGTCGGCGAGCTGCGGCGGGGCGGTGTCGAACCAGCTGCGTCCCGGGTGGGGCAGGATCGCGTCGGCGAAGATCACACCCTCAATGGCGCCCGAGGCCGCCTCCAGCGCCGGGACCAGGGCCCCTGCCCCGCTGTGGACCACGACCGTGGCCGGACCCTCACCGAGACTTGCGGCCATGGCGGTCGCCAGCCCCCGGTAGAAGTCGCCTTCGAGGCTGGTCAGCTTCGGCCATTCCACCACCTCGGCGGCGAGGCCGCGGGCGCGCAGGACGTCGGCGACGCCCCGCCACGTCAGCCCGCCCAGCAGGGGGCTGTGCAGCAGGACGATGCGTTCGCTCACGAGCCGATCAGCCTTCGTACCTGTCCTGCACCATGCGGTTCAGCAGGCGCACGCCATAGCCGGTGGCCCCGTCCGGAATGGTGCCGACACTGGACGGCTTCTTCCAGGCGGTCGAGGCGATGTCGAGGTGGGCCCATGGCACGCCGTTGACGTAGCGCTGGAGGAACAGGGCCGCCGTGATCGAACCGCCCGGCCGGCCGCCGGTGTTCTTCATGTCGGCGATCATCGAGTCGATCTGCTTCTCGTAGGCGGTGGGCAGCGGCAGCCGCCACAGGCCCTCGTCCTCGGCCGCGGAGGCGGCCAGCAGGTTGGCGCTGAGTTCGTCGTTGTTGGAGAAACAGCCGGCGTAGTCGTTGCCCAGCGCGATGATGATCGCCCCGGTCAGGGTGGCCAGATCGACCATGAACTTCGGCTTGAAGCGGTCCTGGCAGTACCAGAGCGCATCGGCCAGCACGAGGCGGCCCTCGGCGTCGGTGTTGACCACCTCGATGGTCTGGCCGGACATGGAGGTGAGCACGTCGCCGGGGCGATAGGCGTTGCCGTCGGGCATGTTCTCGACGAGGCCCAGGATGCCGATGGCGTTGACCTTGGCCTTGCGGCCGGCCAGCGCGTGCATGAGACCGGCCACGGCGCCCGCGCCGCCCATATCCCACTTCATGTCTTCCATGTTCTCGGCGGGCTTGATCGAGATGCCGCCGGTGTCGAAGCAGACGCCCTTGCCGACGAAGGCGACAGGCTGGGCGGACTTGTCGTCGGCGCCGTACCACTTGATCACCGCCAGCTGGCTCTCACGGACGCTGCCCTGTCCCACGCCCAGCAGCGAGCCCATGCCCAGCTTCATCATCTCGGGCTCGCCCAGGATCTCGACCTCGAGGCCGAGGGTCTCCAGCGCCTTCACCCGGCGGGCGAACTCGGCGGGATAGAGGACGTTCGCGGGCTCGGAAACCAGGTCGCGGGTGAAGGTGATCCCGTCGGCCAGCGCCGAGAGCGGGGCGAAGGCGCCCAGCGCGGCGTCGGGATCGGCGGCGACGATCTCGGCATGGGTGACCGACGGCTTCTTCTCGGCGGCTTCCTTGGTCCGGTACTTGTCGAACCGGTAGCTGGCCAGCCGCAGGCCGAAGGCGGCGTGGACGGAATGATCGGTGGCGCCGGACAGCTCGACCCGCAGGGTGGTGAGGCCCGAGGTCTTCACCGCGTTGTAGGCGGCGGCGGCGGCCTGTTCGGCGCCCAGGGTGGTGAAGGCGTCACGCTTGCCGGCGCCGACCAGCACCAGGCGGGCGGCGTCGAGGCCCTGCGGCGCCAGGATGTCGAGGGTCTGGCCCTTCGCGCCGGTGAACCGGCTGGCGGCCACGGCCTGGGCGAGCGGGCCTTCGTGGGTGTCGCCCTCGAAGACGATGCGGGCCACGGCGGCCTTGGCGGGAACGGCGGCGCCGGCGGCGACGAACTTGATGTCCATTGGGTATCTCTCTTCAGGCTCAGGCTGCGCGCCCACGGTCTGGTTGTGTGGCGTCGCGACGCATGGTTTAGAACAGGACCGCGGCCTGGGCGCGCCTAATTCTCAGGAAGAGCCGTTTTTCCCCGATGCGCCTGATCGACCGATATCTTCTCCGCCAGCTTGTGGGTCCGGTGGTCCTGGCGACCCTGGCGCTGACGGCGGTCGCGCTGCTGAGCCAGAGCCTGGCGGGGCTCGACCTGATCGTGAACCAGCGGCAGAGCGCGCTGGTCTTCCTGAAGATCACGCTGCTGTACATGCCGCAGCTCATCAACCTGATCCTGCCGATCGCGGTGTTCGTGGCCGCCCTGGTCGCCCTGAACCGGCTGCACACCGAGCAGGAGATCGTGGTCTGTTTCGCGGGCGGGATGAGCCGGTGGCGGGTGATCTCGCCGGCCATGCGACTGGCCTGCACGGTGGCGTTCCTGGCGCTGGTGATGAACCTGTTCGTGCAGCCGGCCTGTTTCCGCCTGCTGCGGCAGGAACTGTTCGAGGTGCGCACCGACCTGGCCGCCACCCTGGTCCGCGAGGGCGAGTTCGCGACGCCGACGCCGGGCCTGACGGTCTATGCCCAGAGCGTCGACGGCGCGGGCAACCTGGTGAACCTGTTCATCCACCAGACCAAGGCGGACGGATCGGATTCCACCTATTCCGCCGAGAAGGGCCGCATTGCCCGGGCCCAGGGCCGACCGGTGCTGATCCTGCAGAACGGTTCGAACCAGGAGCTGTCGAGCCGGGGGGTGCTGAACTACCTGACCTTCCGCAGCTACACCTTCGACCTGACCTCGCTGTCGAGTTCCGACGAGCTGATCCACTACAAGCCGTCCGACCGCTGGATCCACGAGCTGTTCTTCCCCGACCTGCAGCAGGACTGGGAACGGCGTAACCGGCTGGACCTGCTGGCCCAGGGTCATGCCCGGATCGCCACCCCGCTCTACAACATCGCCTTCATGGCGCTGGCGCTTTCGGCGATCCTGGGCGGCGGCTTCTCGCGCCTGGGCTATGGCCGCCGGATCGCCTCCATGGCGGCGGTCGCGGCGATGGTGCGGCTGGTGGGGTTCCTGGCCCTCTCGGCCAGCGAGGACAGCGCCTGGCTGAACATCCTGCAGTACGCCGTGCCAATGGGCGCGACGGCCTATGCCATGGCGACGATCTTCCGCCAGAAGGTGAGCCGGCATATCGACATCACCGCCCCGCGCGCCGCCCCGCCGCTGCTGGGGGCCGGCGCATGATCGGCCTGGGTCGCCTGGAACGCTATGTGATCGGCGTGACGCTGCTGGGGGTGCTGACCTGGCTGGCGGTGATCTCGGCCGTCGTGGTGCTGATCCAGTTCGTGGAGCTGTCCGGACAGGTGGGCACCCGCGCCGACGTGGGCGCCGGAAGCATCCTGGAGCTGACTCTGCTGCGGGTGCCGTCGCTGATCCAGATCCTGCTGCCCTTCGTGTTCCTGTTCGGGGGAATGAGCGCCTTCGTGGGCCTGAACCGGCGCAGTGAACTGGTGGCCATGCGGGCGGCGGGGATCTCGGCGTGGCGCTTCATCCTGCCCACCGCCGCCGGGTCGTTCCTGCTGGGCCTGGTGGCCGTGGGCGGCCTGAACCCGATGGCGGCCGGCCTCAACGCGCGATTTGAATCAGAGCGGGCCCGGCTGATGGAGAACTATCTCGGGGACCAGCCGCGCGACGTCTGGCTGCGCCAGGGGGACGACACCAGCCAGGTGGTCATCCACGCCAAGGCCCGCGACAGCCGCAACGGGACGGTGATCCTGCGCGGGGTCTCGCTGTTCATCTATGAGAAGACCGCCACCGGCGTTCCGCAGTTCCGGCGCCGGCTGGAGGCCGCGGAGGCGACCCTGATGCCCGGCTTCTGGCGGCTGAAGACCGTCCGCGAGGCCACCGCGGGGGATTCGTCGATCCGGTCGGACACCCTGACGATTCGCTCCACCCTCGACGCCGAAGCGGCCATGGAGCGTCTGGCGTCCGCCGAGGCGATTCCGTTCTGGCGGCTGCCGACCGCGATACGGCTGACCGAACAGGCGGGTTTCTCGGCGGCCGGCTACCGGCTGAGATTCCAGCAGCTGCTGGCGACGCCGGTGCTGTTCGCGGCCATGTCGATCCTCTCGGCGGCCTTCTCCCTGCGCCTCACGCGCCTCGGGGGACTGGCCGGCCTGGCGGGGTCCGGGGTGGCGCTGGGCTTCCTGATGTTCTTCTTCAACCAGTTCGCCGGCGCCCTGGCCAAGGCCGGCATCCTGCCGCTGTTCGCGGCGGCCTGGGCGCCGGCGCTGGTGGCCCTGCTCGCCGGGGTGACTCTGCTTTGCTACACCGAAGACGGTTGAATCCTTGGCCTGCCGGGCTATGCATCGCCGGCCAGAGTTTGAGAAACGCGCGCCGCGCGAGGAATCGAGAGGCTTGATGAGTCCCCGTCG
>CAUJHW010000115.1 GCA_963205005.1 Pseudomonadota bacterium | reverse complement strand
CCACTACATCCGCTTCCCCGACGCCGAGACGATGCAGCAGATCGTCGACGTCCACTATCCAGGGATCAAGAACAAGCTGGTCGCCGAGGCGCTTCGCATCTTCTACGACATGCGCAAGGTGCCGGGCCTGAAGAAGAAGCCTTCGACGTCGGAGCTTCTGGACTGGCTGAAGCTGCTGATGGTCGAGGACATCGACGCCGACTCGCTGGCCGAGAAGGACCCGACCAAGCTGATCCCGCCCCTGCATGGCGCCCTGCTGAAGAACGAGCAGGACGTTCATCTGTTCGAACGTCTGGCCTTCCTGGCCCGGCGCGAAGGCGCGGCGCGTCCGGGGCAGTAACAGCCCCGCGGCCGTTACCGCGAATTCACTCGCCTTTTGGAAGGGCTCCGGCCACCGTTCGCGCATCGAACGGACGGGACGGAGCCCTTTTCCATGAAGCCCTTCTACCTGCTGGCCGCCTCGGGCCTGGCGCTCACCGCCGCCGCCTGCGGCTCGAAGCCCCCGCCGGTGCGCGCGGCGCTGGAGTGCCCGGCCACCCAGGGCGAACTGACCCGCACCTCCGCGGCCGCGGACGGCAAGGCCTGCACCTATGTGACGTCGGGCGGCGCGGAGGTGACCCTGCAGCTGGTCTCGGCCCCGGGCGGCGCGGACGCCGCCCTTGCGGCCATCGAGACCAACCTGCTGGCCAACCGTCAGGCCAAGCCCGTCGCGGAAGCGCCTAAGTCCGCGGATGCGGCAAAGGGCGCAGAGGCAAAGGCGCCGGACGCCAAGGCCGAAGCCCCTGCCACGACCGACGCGGAGAAGGCCGCCCTCGACGCAGCCGAGGACACCAAGGGCGTCAGCATCAATGTGAAGATCGACGGGGACGACAAGAAGGTCCAGACCGACGCCGACGGTACAACCCGGGTCAACCTGCCGGGCATCCACATCACCGCCAATGACCGAGACGACACTGCCAATGTCCGCGTGGGACCAATCACCGTCGATGCGAACGACGGCGCGGCGACCATCCGCATGCGCCGCGACGTCCGCCTGCGGGGCGAGGCGCTAAGCCGGGACCGCCGGGGCCTGCGCGCCACCTTCATCTACACCGGCAAGGACCTTCCCGACGGCTACCGTTTCGTCGGCTACGAGGCCGGCGGACCGAAGGCCGGGCCGATCACGGTGGCCGTCGTCAAGTCGAAGATCGACGGCGAGGATAACGGCGACATCTATCCGGATGTAAAGAAGCTGGTCCGAAGGAACGGCGGGGTATAGCCCGCCGGCTGAGCCTTCATTCCCGAAGCGATCCGGCAGGGAAACCCAATTCTTTGAACGTCATGGCCGGGCTCGTCGGGTCATCAGCGATCAGGCTGAGTTTCGACCCGACCTAGCCCGCCGACTGGACCTCGACCACCTTGTAGGTCAGCGGACGGCCATCCTCGTCGGTAACGGTCACGTACTCGCCCACGGCGAAGACATGCTGACCCAGGCGATAGACCGGCTCGTCGTCGGTCTCCTCGCCTTCCTCGTAGTCGAAGAACCACTTCTGGCCCTTGCGAGCCAGGCGGCCGTCGACGGGGTCTTCATCCGGCGCGAAACGGCGCACCGTGCACTTGTCACGCGCCTTGCCGTAGGCGGCCTCGTCGAGATGGCCGTCGACAGTCAGGGGCGCGGTCAGCGTGTAGCCGCGATGATCGTCGCCCCCGGCGAATTCAGTGCCCGGGTTGCGGGCGAGCCGCATCACGATGCGCGACAAGGACATGACGTCACCTCCAGAAAATCCAGATCGTAGGTCTAGTGGGAAAGGAACAGCGAAGGGCTGTCCGAGTTCAGCAGCGTCCGTGTGGTGCCGCCGAAAATGAATTCCTGCAGTCGAGGATGGCCGAAGGCGCCGGCCACCAGGATGTCAGCCCCGGCATTCGCCGCCGCATGCAGGATGGCAGGCGCAGCGTCGCCGCTGTCGGCCAGGGTGACGACCTCGGAGGCCACGCCGCGGGCGGCGTAGTAGGCCTGCAGTCGGGCCGGGTCGAAGGTGCGCGAACTGGCTTTGGGCGCGGCGATGATCACCACCTTGCTGGCCCGCTCGAGCAGCGGCGTGGCCAGGCGCGCGGCGCGCGAGGCTTCCTTGCCGCCGTCCCAGGCCACCGCCGCCACGCCACCGACCTTCAGACCCTCGCGGGCGATCAGCACCGGGCGCTGCTCGTCGGCGACCATCTGCTGGAACGCCTCGGCAAGCGGCCCGCGGCCGCGGGCCGGATCGCTGGAGAACACCACCACATCGGAAAGCCGGCTCTCGGCCGAAAGACCCGCCCAGACCGGCGTCTGCAGCGAGATAAACTGTTTCTTGGCGTAGGAGACGCCTTCCAGCGCCTTCCGCGCATTGGCCTCGCCGGCCGAGGTCGCTTCCTTCAGCGATTCAAGCGCCGTGGTCTGCACCCCGCCCAGGAACCCCTCGCCCATCCAGGGCATCACGTCGGCCACGTCGGCAGGCGTGTAGACGCCGGCCAGCTCGGCCCCGAACGGTTCGGCGATCACGGCCGCAGCGGCGATCGCACCCGCGTCGCCCTTGCCGCCCGACAGCGGCGCCATGATCCGTGCCCAACTCATCGGCTTCTCCCTCGTCTGATCATGATCCTGGACCCTGGCGGCCCCGACCTCCATTGATCTTTGTCAGGACCTGGGCCAGTTCACGACCTCGACATTGAAGGGAATGCGCAGGTGAGGAAAGGGCTGCCTCGCACGAAAGGAACGCCCCGGGCCTGGCAGCGGATGCTGTCCGGCCGACGGCTGGACCTGCTGGACCCGTCTCCGATGGACATCGAGATCGAGGATATCGCCCACGGACTGGCGCGGGTGGCCCGCTGGAACGGGCAGACGGTGGGCGAGCATGCCTTCTCGGTGGCCCAGCATTCGGTGGTGGTCGAGGAGATCGTCGCCCACATCCAGCCTGACATCGAGCCCCGCTGGCGGCTGGCCGCCCTTCTCCACGACGCCTCGGAATATGTGATCGGCGACATGATCTCGCCGTTCAAGGCGGCGCTCGGCTACGACTACAAGCTGTTCGAGGAACGGCTGGAGAACGCCATCCACACCCGCTTCGGCCTGCCGGCGAAGACGCCAACCGCGATCAAGAAGCTGATCAAGCAGGCCGACCGCGCCTGCGCCTTCTTCGAGGCCACCCAGCTGGCCGGCTTCGAACAGGGCGAAGCGCTGGAGATCTTCGGCGCGCCGCCGGCCGGATACATCCTGACGATCGATCCCCAGGCGCCTTTCGACGCCCAGGCCCACTACATCCGCCGCTTCGAGGTGCTGTCGGAGGCCGCCGGCTACCGGCCCCACGCCCAGGCCTTCGACACCGAATGACCAGCTCCCTGGTCATCGGGCTGTCGGCGGTGGTGGTCGCCATCAAGGACGGCGAGGCCGCCGCCCTTACCGTGCGCCAGAAGGGCGGCGCGGGGCCCCTCACCGGCCTGCCCTTCGGCCCCTTCGATCCCGATGGCCACCGCACCTTCGAGCTGGCGCTGCGGGCTTTCGTGACCGAGCAGACGCGCTTCGACCTCGGCTACGTCGAACAGCTCTACACCTTCGGCGACAAGGGTCGCGACGCGCCGCTGGCCGACCTGGGCGACGGAGATGGCGCCGCGCGGGTGATCTCCATCGGCTACCTCGCCCTGGCGCCGGCGGCCGTGGACACCCACTTCGCCGGCAGCGAATGGCGTCCATGGTCGCGGATCTTTCCCTGGGAGGACTGGCGCACCGGACGCCCGCCGGCGCTCGCGCCCATCGAGACGGCGCTTCGGGCCTGGGGCGGCGCCGACGCCCAGCGGCTGGCCCGGGCCCGGTTGCTGTTCGCCCTCGACGGCGCGCCCTGGAACGAGGAACGCGTGCTGGAACGCTACGAGCTCCTGTACGAGGCCGGCCTGGTTCAGGAGGCCGCCCGCGACCGGGGCGAGGCCGCGCCCTCGCGCACCGACGCCCTGGTCGCCGCCGTCGGCGAAGCGATGATCTCCGACCACCGGCGCATCCTGGCGACGGCGCTTGGCCGCCTGCGCGGCAAGCTGAAGTACCGTCCGGTGATCTTCGAGCTGATGCCGGACGCCTTCACCCTCTCGACCCTACAGCGGACCGTCGAGGCCATCGCCGGCGTGCCACTGCACAAGCAGAACTTCCGTCGGGCCCTGGAACGCGCCGAACTTGTGGAAGGTCTGGGAAGGTTGGACGCCGAAACCGGCGGCCGCCCCGCCGAGCTGTTCCGCTTCAGGCGCGAGATCCTGGGCGCGCGGCCGGTGTCGGGCCTCAGCCTGCCGCTGCTGCGGGAGTAACCCCTACGCGGCGACGTCGATCCGGGGTGACTGCGGCGACTCAGCAGACCGCGCCTTGATCATGGCGCTGGTCTCACGGCTGCCGTCATGGCTCCAGCCGGGCGCACCAAAGATGTAGCCGAGCGCGTACCGGGGATTGCGGGCCACGTCGGCGGCCATGCCGATCCATTCGTGGAAGGCCACGCGCAGGATGTTGAAGGTGCCGAGGTTCTTCACCAGGCCATAGCGGCAGGGCTCCTCGTCCAGCTCCGGCTGGAAGGTTCCGAACAGGCGGTCCCAGACGATCAGGATGCCGGCGTAGTTGCGGTCGAGGTAGCGCGGGTTGCGGGCATGGTGCACCCGGTGATGCGAGGGCGTGTTGAACACCGCCTCGAACCAGCGCGGCATCCGGCGGATCGCCTCGGTGTGGATCCAGTACTGGTAGACGAGGCTGATCCCCTTCTGGATGGCGATC
>CAUJHW010000114.1 GCA_963205005.1 Pseudomonadota bacterium | reverse complement strand
GACATCACCCTCCCCCTGTTCGCGCCGGTGAAGGGCTGAACCGATGAAGCAGAAATCCGTTGCGGTCGTAGGGGCCGCTGAAACCACCAAGATGGGCCGGATTCCGGACGTCTCCGTCATCGGCCTGCACGCCGACGCCGCCCTCAACGCCATGGCCGACTGTGGCCTGAAGCCGTCGGACATCGATGGCGTCGCCACCGCGGGCGTCAGCCCCGTGGAACTGGCCCACTACCTCGGCATCAAGCCGACCTATGCCGACGGGACCAGCGTCGGCGGCTGCTCGTTCATGCTGCACGTCCGCCATGCGGCGGCGGCGATCAACGAGGGGCTGGCCACCACGATCCTGATCACCCACGGCGAAAGCGGCCGCAGCCGGGTGGGCGCCGGCGGCTTCGCCCGTTCGGCCTCCAGCCTGATGGGCCAGTTCGAGATGCCCTATGGCGTCACCAGCCCGCCGACCATGTTCACGGTGCCGGTGCTCCGCTACCTCAAGGCCCGCGGCTACACCGTCGAGGACCTGGCCAACGTGGCGGTGATCCAGCGGGAATGGGCGGCGCTCAATCCCCGCGCCAGCTTCAAGGACCCGCTGACCATCGCCGACGTGATGAACGCCGACATGATCGCCTGGCCCTTCACCAAGCTGATGTGCTGCCTGGTCACCGACGGCGGCGGGGCCCTGATCCTGACTTCGGCCGAACGGGCCAAGGACTTCCCGCAGAAGCCCGTCTACATCCTGGGCACGGGCGAGAGCGTGGAAACGCCGATGGTCAGCCAGATGTACGACTTCACCTCGTCCACGGCGTTCCGCATCTCAGGCAAGAAAGCGTTCGACGAGGCCGGCATCAGCCACGCCGACGTCGACCACCTGATGATCTATGACGCGTTCGCCCATCTGCCGCTCTACGGCCTGGAAGACCTCGGCTTCTGCAAGCCGGGCGAGGCCGCGGGCTTCATCAACGACCGCAACACCGCCATCGGCGGCAAGCTGCCGCTGAACACCAACGGCGGCGGGCTCTCCTACATGCACTCCGGCATGTACGGCATGTACGCCCTGCAGGAGAGCGTGCGGCAGATGCGCGGGACCGCCCCCGCCCAGGTGCCGGGCGCGAAGATCAGCGTCAGCCACGGCGTCGGCGGCATGTTCGCCGCCTCGGGCACGGTGATCTTCTCGAACGAGGCGCCCTGATGACGGGGTGGGCGTGGCTGGCGGCGGCGATTGCCCTGCTGGCTGCGCCCGCCACCGCCGAGACCCTGACGATCTCCGGCGTCCTGACCGGAGCCGACCACCAGACCTACCGCGAGATACCGTTCCGTGTCCCCGCCGGGACCACGGCCGTCTCCATCACGTTCAGCTACACCGGCAAGGACCAGAAGGCGGTCGTCGACCTGGGCGTCCGCGACCCGCATCGGTTCCGGGGCTGGAGCGGCGGGAACAAGGCCGCGTTCACGCTTACCGAGACCTGGGCGACGCCGTCATACCTGCCCGGACCGCTGCCCTCCGGAACCTGGAAGCTCATCCTGGGCGTCCCGAACCTGCGCAAGGGCGCCCGCGCCGACTACACCGCCACGATCGGCCTGGACCGCGATCCGGTGTTCCATGGCTTCGCCCCGGCGCCGATGAAGGCCGGCCCGGGCTGGTATCGCGGCGATCTCCACCTGCACACTGGCCATTCCGACGGCGCCTGCGCGGCTCAGTCAGGGGCAAAGGTCCCCTGCCCGGTGTTCCGCACCCTGGAGGCCGCCGCCGCCCGCGGTCTCGATTTCGTGGCGGTCACCGACCACAATACCTCGAGCCACTTCCAGGACCTGGCCGGACTCCAGCCCACCTATGACCGGCTGCTGCTGATCCCGGGACGTGAGGTCACCACCTTCCAGGGCCACGCCAATGTGCTGGGCATGACTGCGCCGCTGGACTTCCAGCTGGGCGGCCCGCGCGCGCCTGCGTTCGCCCGGATCCTCGATCAGGCCGAAGCAGCGAAAGCGCTGGTCGTCATCAACCACCCCGGCCTCCCTTCCGGCGAGGCCTGCATGGGCTGCGGCTGGACAGCGCCGGTCGCGTTCGCCCGGATCCAGGCCGTTGAGGCCGTCAACGGCGGCATCGCCTCCGGGCCGCTGTCAGGGATTCCGTTCTGGGAAGCCCGGCTGAACGCCGGCGAGCGGATCACCGCTGTCGGCGGTTCCGACAACCACGACGCCACCCTCGACCCGGCCCGGGCGCCGGCGGTAGGACGCCCGACCACGGTTGTCCATGCCACGGCCCTGTCGCAGGACGCGATTCTGGCGGCGATCCGCGCGGGCCATGTTTTTGTCGACGTCGAGGGAACACGCGACCGCCGGCTGGAGGTCACGTTCGAGGCCGGAGGGCGGATCGTCGAGATGGGTGATCGCGCACCGGCGCCGCGTGACAAGGGCGAGCTTAAGATCCGCGTCGTGGGCGCGGCCGGCGGCGCCGTCCGGCTGGCAGGGCCCTTCGCCCCGACCATCGAGCGCGGCAAGGCCCTCCGTGAGGACGAGACCCTGAGCGTCCCGATCCCGCCGCACGCGCACGGCTGGCTGCGCGTGGACATCGTCGGCCCGGGCGGCGCACTCTGGCTGCTCGGGAACCCGATCTATCTCGATCCGCCCCAACCCTCCGCCAGGACGCCATGATCGACCTGCACTTCACGCCCACGCCCAACGCCCAGAAGATCAGCATCGCCCTGGAAGAGCTGGAGCTGCCCTACCGGCTGATCACCTACGACATCTTCGAGGGCGACCAGCACACCGCCGAGTTCGGCCGTATCAACCCCAACCACAAGCTGCCCGCCATCGTCGATCACGACCCGGCGTTCGGCGGCGGGCCGCATGCGGTGTTCGAGTCCGGCGCGATCCTCCAGTACCTGGCCGAGAAGACCGGTCGCCTGCTCCCCACCGACCCGCGCCAGCGCAGCGTGGCGATCCAGTGGCTGACCTGGCAGGTGGCGGGGCTTGGGCCCATGGGTGGCCAGGCGGCCCACTTCATCCGCTATGCGCCGGTAACCCTCGACTACGCCATCCAGCGCTACACCAACGAGCTGAACCGGCTGCTGCTGGTGCTGGAGCGACGGCTGGGTGAGGCCGAGTATCTGGCGGGTAATGAATTCTCCATCGCCGACATCGCCATCTGGCCGGGTCGCTCGACCGGCAGCGTGATGAACGTCGACCTGCAGGCGGACTATCCGAACACCTGCCGCTGGTTCAACCAGATCGCCATGAGGCCGGGGGTCATACGCGGCCGCGACGCCGAGAAGGCGGTGCCGGCGAAGTATCTGCAGCGCAAGGCGGACCTCACCGAGGAACAGCGCTCCAACATGTTCGGCGAGCGGATGCTGAACGCGGTCCGACTCTAGGCGGCGACTTCGGCCGGGTCCTCTCGGCCGGCCATGGCCTGGATGATCGCCTCGATGAGGGCGTCGGCCCGGATCGGCTTTGAGAGGTGCGCGTCGGCCCCGGCCTCGAAGCTCGCGCGGACATGCTCGTCCAGCGCATTGGCGGTCAGCATGATCACAGGGGTCCGCGGCAGGCCCTGCTCCCGCTCCCAGGCGCGCAGCTGGGTGGTGGCCGACAGGCCGTCCAGCTCCGGCATCTGCATGTCCATCAGCACCACGTCGAAGCGGCCCGCCTTCAGGGCCTCCAGCGCCAGGGCGCCGTTCTCGACGATCACGGGGTCGACCCCGACGGAGTCCAGGACCAGTTGGACGACTTTCTGGTTGGTGGGATGGTCTTCGGCCAGCAGCACCCGGGCGCCGGCGATGTCGAAGGCCTCGAACGGATCTTCCGCCTCGACCTGCGCTTCGCCCGCCACCGCATCCAGGGGCACGAGGACGGAGAAGATCGAGCCCTTGCCCGGCTCGGAGACCACGTCGACCATGCCACCCATGAGCTCGATCAGCGACCGGCTGATCGCCAGGCCGAGCCCGGTGCCGCCGAACCGGCGGCGGATCGAGGCGTCGGCCTGCTCGAAACGGCGGAACAGGCGCTTGCGCACCTCGTCGTCGAAGCCGATCCCAGTATCCGAGACCGAAAACAGGGTCGCGCCGCCGACGTTCAGCACGTCCAGCCGGACCTCGCCGGCCTCGGTGAACTTCACGGCGTTCGACAGCAGGTTCGACAGCACCTGGGTCAGGCGCACGGTGTCTCCGGCGAAGCGCCGGTCCATATCGGGCGCCACAGACCAGTGGAACTGCAGCCCCTTGGCCTCCGCCGACGCCCGGTGAAGCTCGGCGATGCGGCTGACCAGGGTGGTCATGGAGAACTCGTCCCGCGCCAGCTGGATCTCGCCGGCCTCGATCTTGGAGAAGTCGAGAATGTCGGTCAGCACGCGCTCCAGCAGCCGGCCGGACGACACGATCAGCTCGGCCAGCTCCTTGCCCTTGGGCGTCACCTGCTGGCGCGCGAGGGTCTCGGAAATAGCGATCACGCCGTTGAGGGGCGTGCGCAGTTCATGACTCATGTTGGCCAGGAAGCGCGATTTCTCGGTATTGGCCCGCTCGAGCTGGGCCGTGCGTTCCTGCACCCGGTCTTCCATCGAGGCGAGCGCCGCCTCGGTCTTCTGGCGCTCGGCGCGCAGGGAACGGGCCAGGACGCCGATCTCGTCGTTGCGGCCTTCCTCGGCCTCGTTTCCGTCGGCGCTGGCGTCGAGGGCGGAGGTCGCGAGCTTCTGCAGGGGCGCCACGATGGTCCGCTTGGCCAGGAAGACCACCAGCAGGGTCTGCAGAGCCGTGGCGATGGCCCCCAGGATGAGGACCCACGACGCCGAAGTGGCGGCCGAGGCGGCGATGCTGGCCTTGGGGTAGGACAGGATCAGGTACCAGCCCGGACCGGAGAGTCGGCCGAACGCGACCACCTGCTTGCCATCCGGGCTGGTGATGACGCCACTGTCACGGCCGTCGCGCTTGAAGGCGGCCACAAGGCCCTTGATGCCGAAGTTCCGTTCGAAGTCCTGCACCCGCGCCTCGGCGGCCTTGCCGGGCGTCGTGAACCCGGGATAGGCGATGAGCTCGCCCTTGCCGCTCACCAGCAGGGTCGAGGCCCCCGGCAGCGAGGACTTCACCGCATTGGCCATGAAGCCCGTGAGCTCGATCGACGACCCGAACGCGCCCACATACCGGCCATCGACATAGGCCGGGGTCAGGCAGGCCGTGGCGAGGCGCTCGCCGACCTTGTCCTGGATCAGCCGCTGGAGGTTCGTGCAGCGGGTCAGCGCCTGGGGATTCTGCTGCGGGCTGGTGATCGACGACATTTCCTCTCCGGATATGTCGAGGTCGGCCGGCGCTTCATGACGATAGAACATCAGCCTGTCCGGCCGGTCGGGGCCGTAGACCACCAGGCGCGTGCTGGGTGGGCTGAAGAAGTAGAAGTTGTCGTAGTCGCCGTGGGCCGCCTGACCGAAGCTCGCCACCAGTTCGAAGGCCGCCACCATCGCCCTCTTCTCGTCCGGCGACATTTCGGCGGCGCGGCCGATCAGGGCCCCCATGCCATAGATGTACTCGCCGTCCCGCATCGTGCCGTCAAAGAAGGCGTCGCGGCTGCGGCGGGTTCCGTCGGGCCGCATCGGGAAATAGAGGTCGGCCAGACGATCCACCTCGGCCGGCGACAGGCGGTTCATCCGCCGCTCAAGCTCTTTCCCGGCCGACGTATGCAGGGCGGTCAGGTTGGAAAATCTGCGCTCGACGTTGCTGGTCCGCTCGCGGACATAGTCGCCGAGATAGGCCACCTGGCGGTTCGAGAGCTCCCGCTGGAACACGAGGAACGCCCCCAGCGCGCCGAGGATCGTGACCACGAGCGACATGATGCCGACCCCGATCAGGAAACTGCGCGAGAGAGACTTCATGTGACCGGCTTAGATCCCCGAGAGCCCTCATGATCGGTCTCTTTGGTTTAGCTCAGGTGTACGTGGCGCGCTGAAGCGGGCTTTATGTTGTGGAGGGAAGGAACCGCGGGATGACCTATCGGATTGGCGTGATCGGCCTGGGCCAGCGCATCGCTCATGTGCTGGCTGCGATGAAGGAGGTGGGCTGGGACCTGGAGGTGGTCGCCCACGTCGACCCCGCACCGGTCGGCGCGCCGATCCTTGACGTGGCGGGCATCTCCCCCGGACGGGCCTGCACCGATCCCGCCGAGCTGCTCCGCCGGGGTCCCTTTGACCTGCTCATGCTGGGCGCGCCCAACCACCTGCACTTCGAACACCTGATGCTGGCGCTGGAGTCCGGCGCCCCGATCTTCGCCGAGAAGCCCATCGTGCGGACTCAGGACGAGACCTGGGCGCTGGCGCGCCGGCTGGGCGCCGCGGAGAGCCCGCCGGTCTACGTCGGGCTGGTGATGCGCTCCCTGCCCATCGTCCGTGATGTGCTGGACCGGGTGACGCGTGGCGAACTGGGCGAGATCGTCTCCATCGACGCCACCGAGCATCTGCCGCCCGAGCACGGCGGCTATCTGGCTCGCAACTGGCGGCGCAGACAGGCGTGGGGAGGCTCGTACTTTCTCGACAAGGTGGTCCACGACTTCGACATCTTCGGCTGTCTGGTGGGCGCGCGGCCGGCGCGGGTGGCCAGCTTCGGCGGCCGCCGGATCTTCACCGCCGAGCGCCGCGACCCGCCGCGCACCTGGGAAGACGGCTCGGCCGCCTATGCCCTGCGCGACGCCGGCTGGGCCGGGGCCAACGACGCCTTCCAGTCGGACATGGACGTCACCGATCACCAGGTCGCGATGGTGGAGTACGCCAACGACGTGCGCCTGTCGTTCCACGCCAACAGCCACACCGCACTGACCGAGCGCCGCTGGTACGTGGCCGGAACCGAGGGGACGCTGATCGCCGACCTCGTCCGCAACAGGCTGATGGTCCGCCGCGCCCTGTTCCGCGGCAAGCCGGACAAGGTGGAATACGGCGGGGTCACCGCCGACGCCCACAACGGCGCCGACCAGGCCATGGCGCTCGACCTGCTGGCCGCCCTGCAGGGCCGCGCCGCCTTCCCGGTAACGCCTTTCGAATCCCTTGAGGCCGGTCTGACCGTGATGGCGATCGACGAGGCCATGGAGGCCCGGCAGGTCGTCGACTGCGCACCGATGTGGGCGCGCTACGACGCGGCGCGGTCAGGCGCCGCGGACCCGGTCGCCGAGCAGGGCCTGTAGGACCGGCGCCTTCGGATAGGGCGTGTGGCGGTACTGGCGGAAGCCCTCCGCCAGGTCGACTCCGAAGTCCGCCCCGACGCTGCGGGTCCAGGCCTCCATGTGGGCGCCCAGGCCGTTGATGCCGTGCTGGCGGACCACCCAGGCTTCCTGACTCAGGTGGCAGGCCAGCATCGCCTGCTTGGTCGCGAAGACCGATCCGACATCGACACCGAAGTCGCGGGCGAGCTTGCGGCCTTCGCGGTCGCGGCCGCCGACGGCATCGGTAAAGTAGAGCGCCGGGATCGACTCCAGCGCAGGCGCATGTCCGGTACGGTAGTTGGCCACCGGGGCGGCGAAGCAGGCGTCCCGCGCCAGCAGGCTGATCGCCTCATGATCGGGGTGGTAGTCGGCCGGCGAGCCGGTGATCACCACGTCGGGTCGTACGGTGCGCAGCAGTTCGGTCACCGCCCGGCGCGACAGGTCGTCGTTGAACACGCCAAGGTCGGGAAAACCGAGGCAGTGATAGGCGCCGCCGGCCAGGGCGGCCGAGGCATGGGCTTCCTGCTGCCGGATGCGGCCGGTCTCCGCAGGGTCGAATTCCGCCGAGCCGCCCTCGCCCGCCGTGGCGGTGGCCAGCACGATCACGTGGCCGGCGTCTGCCAGCATTTTCAGCGTTCCGCCGGCCAGGATGTCGAGGTCGTCGGGATGGGCGTGGAGCGCGAGGATCGTGGCCATGGTCAGCGGTCGAACTTGGTGGAGAGGACGATCGAGGAGTTGGTCCGCTCCACACCCTTCACCGCGCCGATCTCGTCGATGGTCGCGTCCATCTCCGCCACACCCGCGGCCTCCACGGTGGCGATCATGTCGAAGGGTCCGCTCACCGACTGCAGCCGCCGCACCCCGGTCATCCGCTTGAGCGCTGCGGTCACGGCGGCGGCCTGCTTGGGTTCCACCGTCAGCATGATGAAGGCATGGACCCGGCCGGACTCGTAGGCCCCCGCCAGCTTCACCGCATAGCCGGCGATCACCCCGTTACGTTCCAGCTTCGCCAGCCGGCTCTGCACCGTGGTGCGCGACAGGCCCAGCGCGCGGGCGAGTTCGGCGACGGGCGCGCGGGCGTTGTCCCGCAGCCGGGCCAGCAGATGTTCGTCCAGGTCGTCCATCGGCGTTCCGCGCAATACTGTCGTCGATCCGCCCAATCTAACGCCGCAGATCGCCGGGGAGCCAATTGAAACCGACTCCGCGGCACGGGAATCTCGGTCGCAGGTCAAAAGAGGTCATTCCATGCGCAGGGTTGCTGTCATCGGAGCCGGCAAGATCGGCTCGACTGTCGTGGATCTGCTGGTCGAGACCGGCGACTACGAGGCGCTGGTGATCGACCGGTCCGCCGAGGCCCTGGGGGCCTTCGCCGGCCGCGCCGCCGTCACACCCGCTGGGCTTGCCATCGAGGACCCGGAGGCCCTTGCCGGGGCGCTCGCCGGCGCCTTCGCCGTGGTGAACTGTGCGCCCTATCACCTGACCACCGTGGTCGCCCGCGCCGCCCGGGCCGCCGGCGCCCACTACCTGGACCTCACCGAGGACGTGGCCTCGAGCCGGGTTGTCAGGGACCTGGCCGCCGACGCCACCACCGCCTTCATCCCCCAGTGCGGTCTTGCGCCGGGCTTCATCACCATCGCCGCCTGGGACCTGATCAAGCATTTCGACCGGCTGCACGACGTCCGCCTGCGGGTGGGCGCCCTGCCGCGCTATCCGTCCAACGCGCTGAACTACAATCTCACCTGGTCCACCGACGGGGTGATCAATGAGTACTGCGAGCCCTGCGAGGCCATCGTCAACGGCGCCCTGCGCGAGACCCCGGCGCTGGAGGAGTGCGAGGAGTTCGCCCTCGACGGCGTCACCTATGAGGCATTCAACACCTCCGGCGGCCTGGGCACCCTGTGCCTGACCCTGGACGGCCAGGTTCGGAACCTGAACTACAAGACCATCCGCTATCCCGGCCACGCGGCGATCATGAAGGCGCTGCTCAACGACCTGAACCTGCGCAATCGCCGCGACGTGCTGAAGGACATCCTGGAGAACTCCGTCCCCGCCACCATGCAGGACGTGGTCATCGTCTTCGTCACTGTCTCCGGAATGAAGGCGGGCCGGCTGATGCAGGAGACCTACGTCAACAAGGTGTTCGCGCAGGCCGTGGGCGGCGAGATCCGCAGCGCCATCCAGATCACAACCGCCGGCGCGATCTGCGCGGTGCTCGACATGCTGGCTGACGGGACCCTGCCTGCGACCGGCTTCATCCGGCAGGAAGACATTCCCCTGGACGCCTTCCTCGCCAACCGCTTCGGCCGCGTCTACGCGCCGGAAAGCGCCCCCTTTCGCGTCGCCGCCGAGTAGGTCATGACCCTTCACATGAAAGTTGGATCCGCCGCGGCGGACGCCGCCGCCGTTCTGGGCCGCCTGGGCGTGGCCGAGACCCTCTGGACCGGGGGATGCCGTCCTGTCCGGTCGCCGGTGACCGGCGAGATCATCGCCCACGTCCACGACACCCCGGCCATCGGGGTCGCACAGGCGGTGGATCGCGCGCATGCCGCCTTCCTGAACTGGCGCAGTGTCCCCGCCCCCCGGCGCGGCGAACTGGTGCGCCTGTTCGGCGAGGAGCTGCGCGCGGCCAAGGCCGACCTGGGCGCCCTGGTGACCCTGGAGGCCGGCAAGGTCACCTCGGAATCCCTGGGTGAGGTCCAGGAGATGATCGACATCTGCGACTACGCGGTCGGTCTCTCGCGCCAGCTGTTCGGCCTGACCATCGCCACAGAGCGCCCCGACCACCGGATGATGGAGACCTGGCACCCGCTGGGCGTGGTGGGGATCATCTCGGCGTTCAATTTCCCGGTCGCGGTCTGGTCCTGGAACGCCGCCCTGGCCCTGGTCTGTGGCGACACCTGCGTGTGGAAGCCCTCGGAGAAGACCCCCCTCACCGCCCTGGCGGTGCAGGCCCTGTTCGAGCGGGCGGTCGCGCGGTTCGGCGATGCGCCGGCGGGTCTGTCGACGGTCGTGATCGGCGGCCGGGACGTGGGCGAGGCCCTGGTCGACCATCCAAAGGTCCCGCTGGTCTCGGCGACCGGCTCCACCGCCATGGGCCGCGCCGTCGGCCCGCGCCTTGCCGGCCGCTTCGCCCGCGCCCTGCTGGAACTGGGGGGCAACAACGCCGCCATCGTCGCCCCCAGCGCCGACCTCGACCTGGCCCTGCGCGGCGTGGCCTTCGCCGCCATGGGCACCGCCGGCCAGCGCTGCACCACCCTGCGCCGCCTGTTCGTCCACGAGAGCCTCTACGACGCCTTCCTGCCCCGCCTGAAGGCGGCCTACGCCTCGGTGAAGGTAGGGGACCCGCGCGAGGCCAGGACCCTGGTCGGGCCGCTGATCGACCGGGCCGGATTCGACCTGATGCAGCAGGCGCTGTCGGACGCCCGCGCCGCGGGTGGGACGATCACGGGCGGCGAGCGGGTCGAGGTGGCGGAAGGCGCTGACTACGTGCGCCCGGCGCTGGTCGAGATGCCGGCGCAGGCCGAGGTCGTCCGCCGCGAGACCTTCGCCCCGATCCTCTACGTGATTTCGTACCGCGACCTCGAGGCGGCCATCGCCCTGCAGAACGACGTGCCCCAGGGCCTGTCGTCATCGATCTTCACCAACGACATGCGCGAGGCCGAACTCTTCATATCGGCGCGGGGCTCGGACTGCGGCATCGCCAACGTCAACATCGGCCCGTCCGGCGCCGAGATCGGCGGGGCGTTCGGCGGCGAGAAGGAGACCGGTGGTGGTCGGGAGGCGGGCTCCGACAGCTGGCGCGCCTACATGCGCCGGGCCACCAACACCCTCAACTACGGCGCCACCCTGCCCCTGGCCCAGGGCGTCACCTTCGACGTCTAGCGCTCGACCGCCTGCCGCTGCATCGGGGCCAGCTTGGCCAGGAAGCGGTTCTGGTCGCGGAAGGGGATCTTTTCGTGGTCCATGGCCGCCTGCAGGTGCTCGACCAGGATGTTGAAGTCGGTGTTCTGGACGCCCAGGTCCTTATGGACGGCGGTCATGTCGCGCCCGGTGTAGTCGCAGCCGCCGTTGAGGATGTAGCAGAACTGCTCTTTCAGCATCCGGCGCAGACGGACCATGTCGTGGGCTTCGAAGATCTCACGGATCCGCGGGTCGGCGAGGCTGCGGTCGACCAGGTCGTCCACCACCCGCGCGACGCCGGCCTGGCCGTGGAAGGCGGTCCACATCGCCTGACCCGCGAACGGGGTCGCCGCCGCGTTGGCGTTGGACTGGGTGTAGGGATCGACCGCTTCCTCGCCGGGATGGGTCAGAGAAGGGTTTTCGGGCGCCGCGGCGGCCAGGGCCGCGGCCATCAGGATCGCCTGGAACATCAGAAGCCCGCCTGGAGTGAGAGGTAGAGGCCGCGCTGGCCCTTGAAGGTGGCGATCGTGCCCAGGTCGACATAGGCGGCGGTGACCGACAGGTGCTTGTTCACCGCGTAGGCGGCGAAGAGGTCGATCCAGTCGCTTTCCTTCAGACCCAGGTTGTTCGGCTTGGCGCGATATTCGGCCCCGACCAGCAGGCGCTTCGACAGCAGCATCCCGGCCGAGCCTTCGAACTGCAGGGTGTAGTCGTCCTTGCCGCCCGGACCGCCGAAGCCCAGCAGGCCGGTCTGGTTGGCCTTTGTCGCCCGCACCGTGCCGCTGAGCACGAGGCTCTGATCCAGCAGCACCCTGGTGGCGGCGACATAGTAGTCGATCCCGTCGTCGTCCTGGCCGCCGAGGAAGCCGATAACCCCGGCCTTGGCGGCGTTCTTGTACTGGGCGCCCACGGCGATCTGGGGCAGCCAGCGGTCCTGGTCGTAGACGGCGTCGCCGGCGACGCGGACCTTCACGCCAACGACGTCCTGATGGAAGGTGAATCCCCTGCCCAGCCCCAGCTTCGCGCCGGCGCCCTGTGTGTCGAAATCCTGACGGGTGTAGGACACCTCCACCCGGTCGAAGAGCCCGGCCGAAGCGCCGTAGGCGCGGAACTGGTAGTCCGGCAGGGCGATGCCGGTGGCGTGGACATTTCCGCCGACGCCGTCGCGGGTCGCATAGCCGGTGATCGTCGCCCAGCTGGCCAGACCGCCGCCGCCGGCGCCTTCCACACTGGTCACGCCCCCGGTGAGCAGCAGCTTGCCGAGCGGCCTAAGATCCTCCGCTGCGGCGGGGCCGGCCAGGGCCAGGAGGGCGAACAGGCTGCAGAGAAACTTCACCAGCGGCCCCCAAGCCAAGCGCAGGAAGCACGACTAGCCGTTGAATCTTTACATTAAGTTCAGCGCCCCGGACGTAATCCGGCACAATGCGTCGTCTTGTCCTCGCCCTCGTCTCCGCCGCCATCGCCGGCCCCGCGCTCGCCGGCGACGTCACCGTGGAGGTGCGCAACCAGGCGGGCCAGCCCGTGCGCGACGCCGTGGTGATGATCCGGCCCAGCGGCGGACTGCCGCCCGGAACGCCGATGAAAGTCAGCTGGCCGATGGTGATGGCCCAGCAGAACGTCAGCTTCCAGCCCTACGTCCTTATCGTCCCCGTGGGCTCCAGCGTGAGCTTCCCCAACAAGGACAAGGTGCGCCACCACGTCTATTCCTTCTCAACCGCCAAGCGCTTCGAGCTGAAGCTGTACGGCCGGGACGAGAGCCGCTCGGTGACCTTCGACAAGCCGGGCGCGGTCTCCCTCGGCTGCAACATTCACGACAGCATGATCGCCTTCATCTACGTCAGCGACACCCCGTTCGCCGCCAAGTCGGGACCCGATGGCGTGGCGGTAGTGCGCAGTGCGCCCGCCGGTGGGGCCACGCTTGCGGTCTGGCATCCGGACCTCAAGGCGCGCGCCGCCATCGCCCGCCCGCTGCCGGTCGCCGGCGCGGCGCAACGCACATCGATCGTCCTGGACCTGAAGCCCTCGATCACGCGGTGATTGTCGGGGGCCGCCGGCCGGTGTCAGCCGTGGCTGCGCAGGTCTTCGCGATCCTCGGACAGGAATTCGAAGAGCTGGCTTAGCGGCATGGGCCGGGCCACCAGGTAGCCCTGGGCGTGGTCGCAACCCATCGCCGACAGCAGCGAGAACTGGGCGTTGGTCTCGATGCCCTCGGCCACCACCTTGAGGCCGAGGCTGTGGGCCAGGTCGATGGTCGAGCGCACGATCAGGGCGTCCCGCTGGCTGCCCACCACATCCTGCACGATGGAACGATCGATCTTCAGCTCCTGGCCGCGGATCCGCTTGAGATAGGCCAGGGACGACAGGCCGGCCCCGAAGTCGTCGATCGAGATCGAGATGCCCAGGTCGGCGAACCGGTCCAGCATGGTAAGCGCGACTTCCGGGTTCTCGATGACCGCTGTTTCGGTGATCTCGAAACAGATCTTGCCGACGGCCCCGCGAAGCACCTCCTCGACGAAGTCCACGAAGTCGGGCTCGCCCAGGATGCGGCCGGAGATGTTCACGGCCACGTCGATCCGGTGGCCGGCGAGCGCCAGCTCCCGCTGGTCGGCCACTGCCCTGCGGACAACCCATTCGGTCAGGGCGCGGATGTGGCCGGTCTCTTCCGACATGGTGATGAAGACGTCGGGGAAGATCATGCCGCGGGTGGGATGGTTCCACCGCACGAGGGCCTCGGCGCCGGTCGTCACCCGACGGCGCATGTCGTACTTCGGCTGGTGCCAGAGTTCGAGCTGGCCCTCCTCGATGCCGGTGAGCAGGCTCGACATCAGCGACAGGTTCGCGGCCGGATCGCCATAGGCCTCGGCGTCGAAGACGGCAGTCTTGCGCCGGGCGCTCCGCGCCTGGTCGAGGCCGATGGCCGCCCGCTCGATCGTCGGGCCCACGTCGTCGCCCTCAAGAGGCGCCAGGCCCACGCTGAGGGCCACGTCGATGGCTTCGCCGCCCACCCGTACCGGCAGTTCGAGCTTCCGGAGCAGACGCTGGACGTCCTCGAGGACCGCCGCTTCGTCCCTGGCGATCAGCACGAAGCCCAGCACGTCGGTGGAGATCCGCGCCACGCCGCAGGTCGGCGCGAGCCCGCCCAGGCGATTGCCCACCATCCGCACGGCCTGGGCCGCCAGCTTGTGGCCGATGGCGCCGCGCATGTGGTTGAAGCGGTCCATGCCGAGCGCCGCCACATAGACCTGGCCGGCCGGCCAGTCGGCCAGAGCCTCGACCACCCGTTCCAGGGCCAGGCGGTTGGGGAGACCGGTGTCGTCGTCGTGCAGCGCCTGGTGGGTGATCTTGCGCTCGCGGTCGCGCATCTCGGCGGCCATGGCGTTGAAGCTCTGGGCCAGCCTGCCGATCTCGTCCTCGCCCTGGATGTCCACCTGGGCGTCCTCGCCCCGCTGCAGCCGGTGGGCGGCCTCGTCCAGCTCGGAGATCGGACGCGTGACCCCGCGGGCCAGCACCCAGCTTCCCCAGCTCACCACGGCCAGTCCTCCCAGGCCCAGCAGGCCCACGATGATCAGCAGCGGCCGGAAGGGCGCCAGAGCCCGCGACAGCGGATATCGCAGCAGCAGGGCCGCGCCGCCATCCGGCTCCAGCGACTGCAGGGGCTTCACCAGGGCCACGACCCTGCCGGACGTCAGGTCGAGGATCGCCGGGCCGGATCCGGCCTTCACCGCCTGATCGATGAAGGTGCGGACGGTAGGTCCGTTCAGCTCTCGGGATCCGCCCGCATCGGACCAGGACCCCCGCGCTGACCGGTGCATGACCCGGGCGTCGAGCGGGATCGCCGAGAGGCGCTCCAGCGACTGCATCTCCTTGTCGTCCAGCCGCACGGCGAACACGACCCAGCCGATCAGCTCCGGCGAGAGTACCGGCGCGCTCACCAGCTGGTAGGGGCGCCCGCCGAGGATGAAGACGCCGGAGGGGTCATCGGACGCCTCGAACGCTCGCGCCAGATCAGCCTGGTCGGTTGTCGAGAAGCGGGCGCCGACCACCTTGCCCTCGGCGTCGACCATGAACGCCAGGTCGATGCCCATCCGGTTGCGGAGGTTTTCCAGGGCCGAATCGATGGTCAGGGCGTCACGGGTCGCCGCCGCTTCACGGAACCCGTAGTCCCGCGACAGCAGGCTGGCGCCTTCGCGAAGGCGCTCGGATCGCAGCGACCACACCCGGTCAAACACGGTGCCGGTGGCGGCCAGTTCCATCCGCACCTGGCGCTGGGCGGCGCTGGAGATCGCCAGGAAGACGGAAACCGAGACGATCAGCAGGACCACGCCGAAGAGGGCGGCGTAGAGGACGGTCAGACGGGTCGAGAGCCTGCGGAACATCACAACCCGCCCCGCCGCAGACTTCGGAGCGTCAAGCCGTGTTCCGCCGCGCCCGCGCAACACGCGAGGTTGAGGAATAGCGCCAGGGCTGCGACGACGCGCATGACCCATGCCATAGCCGGTGTTGGTGAACCCGCCGTAAAGGTTGTTTTCCAAAGGGTTTCACACGCGATCCAAACGCCCGTTTGCTTCGGGGCGGCGCGCTTGGCACAATCAGGTTTTCAAGCGTGCGCATTTCGAAAGACCGAGACTTTGACCATTACCCCTACGACGGCCCGCGCCGCCGGCGCGGCCGATCCGATGTCTTCCGTGGATACCCTCATCGAAAGCCTGGGCGGGGTCGGCTACATCGCCTCCCGCCGGATCGCCACGGCGCTCTACATGGCGGTCAACCTTCAGAAGCCGATCCTGGTCGAAGGCTCGGCCGGCGTCGGCAAGACCGAGCTGGCGCTTTCCACCGCAACCCTGCTCGGCCTGCCGCTGATCCGCATGCAGTGCTACGAGGGCCTGGACGAGTCCAAGGCGCTGTACGAGTGGAAGTACGGCAAGCAGCTGCTCTACACCCAGATCCTCAAGGACCGGATGGGTGAACAGCTGGCCGATGCGCCGGACATGGAAGCCGCCATGGACCGCCTCCACGGCATGGGCGATCTGTTCTTCTCAGAGCCCTTCCTCGAGCCCCGCCCCCTCATGCAGGCCCTTCGCCAGGACGGCGGCTGCGTGCTGCTGATCGACGAAGTGGACAAGTCCGACGAGGCCTTCGAGGCCTTCCTGCTGGAAGTGCTCTCGGCCTATCAGGTCTCGGTGCCGGAACTGGGTGTCATCGCCGCCAAGACCCCGCCGATCGTGTTCCTGACCTCGAACAACGTCCGCGACCTGGGCGATGCGCTGAAGCGCCGCTGCCTGCACCTGCACATCCCGCTGCCGGAAGCGGCGCTGGAAGAACGCATCGTCGCGACCCGCGTGCCCGGGATCGAAGCCACGCTGACCCGCGAACTGGTGGCCTTCGTCCAGACCCTGCGGACGCTCGACCTGCGCAAGCCGCCGTCGATCTCAGAGACCGTCGACTGGGCCCGCGCGCTGATCCTGCTGCATGCCGACAGCCTGTCGCCGGACATGGTGCGAGACACTCTGAACGTCATCCTGAAGTTCGAGCAGGACATCGTCGCCATCGAGCCGCAGGTTGTCGAACTGCTGCACCGCAAGTGATGCAGCACACCCTCGAGCAGTTCTTCCGCGCGCTCAGGGCCGCCGACGTCCGGGTCTCACCGGCCGAGGCGATCGATGCATCGCGTGCGGTGACCGTCACCGGCTATGGCGACCGGACCCTGTTCAAGGACGCCCTTTGCGCCACGCTGGCCAAGTCGGCTGACGAGGTCGAGCGGTTCGATGCGGTGTTCGACACCTTCTTCGCCCGCGACGTCGCCACCCTGCCGCCGATCTCGGGGGCGGATTCGGAATCCGGACAGGGCGAGCCGTCCGAGGCGGACATGGCCCAGGCGGCGTCCTCTCCGCTGGCCCAGGCCGTACTCCAGGGCGACGCCACCGCCATCCAGCAGTCCATGGAAGAGGCCGCGGCCCGCGCCGGGGTCGCCGACATCCGCCTCACCACCCAGCGCTCGCGCCTGACGCGGCGGCTGCTGGAGGAGATGGGGCTGGAGGAAATCGAGCGGATCATCGCCAACGCCCGCCGGATGCCCGACGGCCAGGGCGAGGGGCTGGCTGACCGCCTGGACGCGGCGCGCCGCAGCCTGTTCGAGCAGGCCCAGACCTACGTCGCCCGCCAGCACGACCTCTATGCCGCGGGCTCCGCCCGCGAGCTGCGCGAGGAGCGGCTGATCAAGAAGCAGCTCAACGCCGACGGCGGTGTCGACCCGGTCGACTACGTGCTGATGCAGGCGATGGTGAAGAAGATGGCCAAGCGGCTGGCCGCCAAGTACTCACGCCGCCGACGCACCGCCCGCAAGGGCCATATGGACGTCCGCCGCACCCTGCGCCGTTCCATGGGCTATGGCGGCATCCCCTTCGATATCGTCTGGAAGGTGAAGAAGGTCGACAAGCCGTCGATCGTGGCGATCTGCGATGTCTCCAAGTCGGTGGCCGCGTCCGCCCAGTTCCTGCTGACCTTCCTCTATTCGCTGAACGAGGTGGTCGACCGGATGGAGGCCTTCGCCTTCTCGGGCCGGATGATCAGCGTCAACGACATCATGGACGACAACGGCGTCGACAGCGCGATCCTCAAGGTGCTGCAGGAAATCGGCTTCCAGCAGACCGACTATGGCCGCTCGCTGCAGGACTTTGCCGACAACCATCTCGACAAGCTGGACCGCCGCACCACGGTGATCTTCCTGGGCGATGGCCGATCCAATTTCGCCGACCCGCGGCTCGACATCATGCGCCAGATCCACGACCGGGCCCGCGCGGTCATCTGGCTGAACCCGGAGCCCGAGAGCTACTGGGCCCAGGGCGACAGCGTCATGCACCGGTACGCCCGCTTCTGCCACGTGGCCAAGCAGTGCGGAAACATCGAGCAGCTGGAACGCATCATCGAGGATGTGCTCAGGAGCTACGTCCCGCACTGACGTCCTCGGCCCGCCGGATCTTCAGTTCGGCGGCGATGTGTTCCTGGCGCGCCCGGGAGATCGCGTAAGGCGCGAAGACGATGCCGCCCAGCACGCAGAGCGCGGCGGGAAGCGGGCCCCACGCCAGGACCAGATGGGACAGCACATCCTCCGGGATGACCGCGTCCACCTGGCGTCCCGCTTCCTTGGGAAACCGCAGCAGGTCCAGGGCGAAGCCGCCGACCAGGGTGCCGATGCCGCCCGCCGCCTTGCCTGCAAACCCGAGGCCGGAGAAGAACAGGCCTTCGCGACGCGCGCTGAAGCGGTGCTCGTGTTCGTCGGCCGCGTCCGCCATCATCGAGGGATAGGCGATGAAGATCAGTCCGGCCCCGATGCCGGCGAACAGCGTCGAGGCGGCGAGCCAGGGTAGCGCGGCGCTCCCACTCAGGGTGAACAGGCCCGACGCGCGAAGGCTGGGAAGCAGCGACCAGAACACGACGACCAGGCCGAATCCTATCGTCACCACCGCCTTCTTCTCGAGGCGCCTCAGCAGCATGGATGTCAGAGGTATGCCCACCAGGATGCCGGTCAGGTTGGCATAGCTGAGCACCTGCATGGTTTCGGGCCGCAGCTTCCAGACGAACACGTAGTTGTGGTTCTGCAGGGCCGCATGGACCCCGGCGGCGCTCGCGAACAGCAGCATCGAGCCGAACAGGATCCGGAAGGTCGGATTTCCGAACACCTCGATCAGTTCGCCGCCGAGCCGTCGCGCCATCGGTTCGGCCGGTGTCACCGGCTGGGGCAGGGCCGCCGCATAGCGCCACAGACCCGCACAGCTGATCAGCGCCCCGGCCAGCACGATGACCGCGATCGTCCAGCCGAAGGCGGGGTAGCGGTCCGGCCTCTGCAGGCCTCCGGGCCCCGCGAAGAACACCGAATAGGCCATGGCCGTGATCACCACTGTGACCAGGATCCCGGACAACAGCCGGATGGCGACGATCTTGGATCGCTCCCCATAGTGCTCGGTCATCTCGCCCCCGAGCGCGAAGTAGGGGATGTTGAACATGGACGCGAAGGCGCGGACCGACATTTTGGTCAGCGTGAGCCAGCCGAACAGCAACAGGGGCGACAGGCCCGACGGCGGCGCGAACAGCAGACCCATGGTCAGCATGGTGAGCGGGGCGCCGATCAGCATCACCGGCAACCGCCGCCCGAAGCGCGACCTGACACTGTCGGACCATGAGCCGATCAGGGGATCGGCCGCGGCGTCGAGGCACAGGCTGATGGCCAGGGCGGCCCCGACCATGCTGCCCGAGAGTCCAAGCACGGCCGTGTAGTAGAAGAAGATGAATCCGTTGGTGGCGAGGTAGCCTGACTCCACCACCTGCCCGATACTGTAGAAGAACTTGATCGAGGCGGGCGGCCTCAAGTCAGCCGCGATGGGCGTGTCCGGCGCGGTCCGAGCGTCATCTGCATTCGCCAAGTTCTTCCTCCCGGTCCCGAAATCCTTCGGGTTAAGAGCAAGTTAGGCGCGTGGCCCGGCATAGCAACGGTGACCTCGGGTCACCCACGAAGCGTTGTGCTCGCGGCCGGGCCGACGGGGTGATCAGGAGCTGCGTCCCGCGCTGACGTCCTCGGCCCGCTTGAGCTTCAGACGGGCTGAGATCGCATCGTGGCGTTCGCGGGTGATCACGTAGGGCAAGAGCATCACACCGGACACGGTGGCGAGGATCGCTGCGGTCGGGCCCCAGGCGATCATCAGGCTGGAAAGCAGGTGCTCCGGCAGGACCACGCCCACGTGATGCCCTGCCTCCTTGGGGAAATTCATGACGTCGAGGGCGACACCGCCGATCAGTTGGCCGAGGCCCGCTGCCGACTTGGACGCGAACCCCAGGCCGGCGAAATAGAGTCCCTCGCGCCGGGCGCCGAAGTTGACCTCGTGCTCGTCGGCGGCGTCGGCCATCATCGAGGGGTAGGCAATGGCCAGGAAGCCGGTGCCCACGCCCGCGATCCAGGCGTTGGCCGCCAGCCAGGACATCGCGTCGGGGCCGACCGGCGTGAGGAGGCCCGCCGCCCTCAGGCTGGGAAGGAAGGTCCACGACACAACGATCAGCGCCAGCCCCACCAGCACGGCCGAGCGCTTCTCCATACGGCGCAGAAGCACGGGCGTCAGCGGCACGCCGACGAAGATGCCGAACAGATAGACCAGCGTGATGTTCTGGATCATCTGGGGCGTGACCTTCCAGACGAACACATAGGCGTGGTTGTTGAGCGCGCCGTTCAGCCCCGCGGCGACATAGGCCACCAGGGCCGACAGGAAGAGCGTCCGGAACGAGGCGTTCCGGAAGATCTCCACCACCTCCGGGCCCAGCGCCTTGAGGACGGAGGTCTGGGGCGTCTTCGGCTGCGGCAGGGTGGCCGCATAGCGCCAGATCCCCAGGCAGCAGATGGCGGCGCCGACCAGGCAAAGGCCCGCGATCGTCCATCCGAAAGCGGGATAGTTGGACTGACCCTGCAGCCCGCCGGCCCTCGCGAAGAACACCGACCCGGCCAGAATGGTGATCATCACGCCGATCAGGATGCCGGCGATGGTGCGGTAGGCCACGATGCTGGACCGCTCCACGTAGCCGTCGGCCATCTCCGCGCCGAGGGCGAAGTAGGGAAGGTTGAACATCGAGGCGAAGCCGCGCAGCGCCATCTTGCTGATTGTAAGCCAGCCGAACAGCACCAGCGGCGCGATGGCCAGCGGCGGGGCGAACAGCAGTCCGAGCGACAGCGCCATCAGCGGCGCGCCGAGGATCATCATCGGCAGTCGGCGCCCGAATTTCGAACGGACATTGTCGGAGAACGAGCCGATCAGCGGGTCGAACACGGCGTCGATCACCATGCTGATCGCCAGCGCCAGGCCCACGAGGCTGCCCGAGAGGCCCAGGACCGCCGTGTAGTAGAAGAAGATGAACGGTGCGACCGTCAGATAGCCAGACTCGATGATCTGGCCGAAACCGTAGAACAGCTTGATCACGACGGTGGGCTTGCGCCCCTCCGCCTCGATCGACGGGTCCCCAGGAATCCCCGTCAGGCCTTCAGCCACCGCCACATCGTTCCTTCCCGGCCTGTTGTCGGCCCGGCTTGTTGTTGGAATGAACGGTATCCCCTCGCGCAGGCGAGGCAAGCGTGACCCAGCGTCAGGCGGCGCCGGCCGGTGTCCCTGCCGGCGCCGAAGGACGGCAGGCTCAGGCCTTGAGCATGTCCGGTGTGACCGGCAGGCTGCGGACGCGCTTGCCCGTGGCCGCGAAGATGGCGTTGGTCAGCGCGGGGATCGCCGGCGGCAGCGCCGGCTCGCCCAGGCCCGTCGGCGGGAAGTCGGTGACCACCCACTTTACCTCCACCGGCGGCGCCTCGTTGATGCGCAGCAGCGGATAGTCGGTGAAATTGCTCTGCTCGACGCGACCCGAGGCGATGGTGATCTGCTGGTGGAGGGCGCCCGACAGGCCGTCCAGCACCGAGCCCTGGACCTGGTTCATGGCCCCCGCCGGGTTGATTATCTGACGGCCCACGTCGGCGGCTACCCAGACCTTCTTGACCTTCACGTCACCGGCCGGCGAGACCGCCACATGGGCCACCTCGGCGAAATAGCCCAGGTGGCTGAAGTAGCAGGCCACGCCCATGCCCTCGCCCTTCGGCAGCTTGCCGCGGTTGGCCCAGCCAGACATCTCGCCCACAGCCTTCAGCACGCCGACCATGCGGGCGGCGCCGTAGGAGGCGGGCGCCGTGCCGACCACCGGCTTGTCACCCAGAAGCTTGATCTGGAACGCCAGCGGATCGGCCTTGGCCGCGTGAGCAAGCTCGTCGATGAACGACTGGAAGGCGAACGACAGCGCGTTGGAGCCCGGCGCGCGCAGCGGGCCGGTAGGCACGCCGAGCGGCATCATGCTGACTTCGTAGCGCAGGTTAGGCACGAACTGGGCCGGGAACTCCGCCCCGCCCATTCCGGCGCTTGAGGCCGCGACCGTGCCGTTGCCGAAGGTCACGAAGTGATCGTGCAGCGCGGTCAGATTGCCCGCCGCATCCACGCCGCCGCGGAAGAAGTGGAAGCCCGCCGGCCGGTAGTGGTCGTGGGCCATGTCGTCTTCGCGGGTCCACAGAAGCTTCACCGGAGCCCCGGTCTCCCGGGCGATCCAGGCAGCCTCGACCATGTAGTCGTTGGCCAGGCGCCGGCCGAAGCCGCCGCCGCAGCGGACCATGTGAACGGTGATGTTCTCGGCGGGAATGCCCAGGGTCCTGGCGCAGAGCTGGCGGCCCGGCTCCGGGTTCTGGGTCGGAGCCCAGATCTCCAGCTTGCCGTCCTTGAATTCGGCCGTGCAGTTCTGCGGCTCGAGATTGGCGTGGCTGAGGAACGGATAGGAATAGGCCGCCTCGACCGTCGCGGCCGCGCCCTTCAGCGCCGCATCGACGTCGCCGTCGTTACGGGCCGTCCGCTGGCCCTTGCCGGCTGAAAGCGCCTTTGCCTGTTCGGCGAAGCCCTTGCTGGACTGGGCGCTGGTGGGATGCTCGGCCCACGACACGTTCAGCCTGTCGCGGCCCTTGCGCGCCGCCCACCAGGTGTCGGCCACCACGGCCACGCCGGGCAGCAGGCCTTGGCCGATCGCACCGGCCGGCGCCATGCCGTCGGCGGCGCCCTCGACCACGAAGGCCTTGCGCACGCCCTTGACCGACTTCGCCGCATCGAGGTCGGCGCCGGCCACCTTGGCGCCGAACACCGGGGCCTTGGCGAAGGTCGCGTAAAGCATCCCCGGCCGCTGGACGTCGATGCCGAACAGCGGCTGGCCGGTGACGATCTTGCCGACGTCATACTGCGGCATGGCCTTGCCGATGATCCGGTAGGCCTTGGGATCCTTCAGGGTCAGGCTCTTGGGATCAGGCGGCGTGATCGTCGCGCAGGCCAGAGCCAGCGAGCCGTAGGAGCGGGTCTTTCCGGACTTGGTGTTGACCACATTGCCGGGCGTCGTGGCGCAATCGCCGGGCGCGCAGTTCCAGGCCTGGGCCGCGGCCTGGATCATCATCGCACGGGCCACCGCGCCGACGCGGCGCAGTTCCTCCCAGTGCATGGGCGTCGCCATGCTGCCGCCGGCGAACTGGCGGCCATAGGCCTTGGGATTGTTGTCCGCCTGCTCGATGCGGACATTCTTCCAGTCGACGTCCAGCTCCTCGGCGATCAGCATCGGCAGCATCGTCTTGATGCCCTGGCCGATCTCCGGGTTCTTGGCGGTGATGGTGACGATGCCGTCGGGCGCCACGCGGACATAGGCGTTCAGCGCGCCGGCGCCGGCGGTCTGGGCGTCGGCCTTGGGGGCCACGGCGAAGGAAAGGGTCAGGCCGGCGGCGCTGACCGAGGCCAGGATCTGGCGGCGATTGGCCTGCACGTCATGGATCGTCATGTCAGGCCACCTTCTGGCCGGAGGCCAGTTTGATCGCGGCGCGGATGCGCGTGTAGGTCGCGCACCGGCAGATGTTTCCGGCCATCGCCTCGTCGATCTGGGCGTCGGTCGGCTTGGGAGTCTTCGCCAGCAGGGCTGTGGCCGACATGATCTGGCCGGGCTGGCAGTAGCCACACTGGGCGACATCCAACTCCATCCAGGCGGCCTGCACCTTCTTGCCGACCGGATGGGCGCTCATGTTCTCGATGGTGGTGATCTTCGCGGACCCGACGCTTTCGGTCGGGATCTGGCACGAGCGCATCGGCTGGCCATCCACATGCACCGTGCAGGCGCCGCACGCCGCGACCCCGCAGCCGTACTTCGGCCCGAGGATCCCGAGCGTGTCGCGAAGCGTCCAGAGCAGCGGCGTGTCGCCGTCCACATCGGCGCTCAGCGCCTTGCCGTTGATATTGAGGGTATAGGCCATCGCCCTGCGTCTCCCGAACTTTTGCCGATGCTACCGCGCGACGGCGTTCGGGCAAAGCGAAGGTGCGTGACGGTCCGGAAATGCGCCAGGTGACCGACGCGGGATCAGTGATCGCCGACCGGAAAATGGAGCGAGGCTCTGAAGCCCTCGGGTTCGTAGCGGGCCTCGACCCGTCCGCCGTTGTTGCGCAGCGAGATGTCCAGCAGACGACTGCCAAATCCCTTGCGGGAAGGGGCCTTCACCGGCGGACCGCCCGTCTCGACCCAGACCACGTGGACCCGGCCCTCGGAGGCGGCGGCGAACTCCAGCCGCACCCGCCCGGTCTCGGCCGAAAGGGCGCCGTACTTGACGGCGTTGGTCGAGAGTTCGTGCAGCAGCAACGCCATGGCGACCACCATCTCGCTGGGCACCCGGATCTCCGCCAGCCGCGGATCGATGTCGAAGCGCCGCGTATCGAACAGGGCCAGGGCGCGGGCCAGCAGGTCGGTCAGCGCCAGCGGACGTCCGGCGGCCTGGGTGACCAGGTCCTGGGAATCGGCCATCGCCTGAAGCCGGGCGCTCAACAGGGACTCGAAATGCGGGACGCTGAGCGCGCTCTTCGCGGTCTGGGCCACGAAGGTCATCATCACCAGAATACCGTTCTTCGCCCGGTGGGCCAGTTCGTTGAGCACCAGGTTCCGGCGGTCCTCGGCGGTCTTGCGGTCGGTGATGTCGAGGGTTGAGCCGAAGGCCCGCAGGACACCGTCGGCGTCCTTCAGGACCCGCCCCCGGGCCTGTAGCCAGCGATCCTTGCCCCCCGGCGCGAACGCGGCGCGGTGTTCGACGACGAAGTCGCCGCCGTTGGCGCGGTCGCGCTGCGCACCGTAGGCGGCCGAGACCAGATCCCGGTCTTCGGGATGCACCAGGGCCATGTAGTCGGCGATGGTGATCGGATCCTGGTGATCCACCCCGAACAGTTCGCGATTGCGTGCATTCCAGTTGATTTCGCCAGAGCGGACGTCCCACTCCCACAGCCCCAGGCCCGTCACTTCCACGGCCATCTCAAGCCGCCGGAGACGGGCCCTCATCGCGTCGATGGACTCCAAATCTTTGTTCGAGTTCAACAACTGGATTCCTGCCCCGGAACGGCCGGACCCAATGTGCGGTCCAGAACGCCCTGCGACAACCGTGAAGTCCAAAGGGTCGCAGTGGGTTGGCCCGCGGCCCCCGCCACTCACGCCGGCGGCAGCATGACCACCAGATCCGGCAATTCATTTGGATTGTCGCCAACCCGACCCGGAAAATGCAGGGCCAGGACATCAGCGCACTGGCCAATCGCCGCGGTCAGGCCCTCGACGGCCTGCCCCTTCCGCAACCCGTCGGTCAGGACGGCCATGGCCGCGTCCCAGGTCCCCTCCGCGACGCAGGCATGGATGCCTTCGTCGGCCACCAGTTCGGCCATGCGCTCTGCGACCGAGACATAGATCAGGACGCCGGTGCGTTCCCGGGTCGCATGCAGGTTCTTGGCCAGGAACTGCGCCTCGGCGCGCTTCAGCACCCGGTCCCGTTTCATGCCGCGCGGCGTCAGGGCGTGGCGGATGGGGCGGATCGACACGATCCCCAGGGTCATGATGAACAGCAGGGCCTGGAGCAGAAGCGCGCCAAAAAGGGCGGCCCGCGCCGTGGCCTCTCCGACATCCTCGACCTGCTGCGCCGTCCAGCCCCCGAGGCTGAGCATGTCGGGCGCGGTCACTTCAATGCCCGCCAGCAGCAGCACAGCCGGCGCCAGCAATGCCACGGCGGCGCCCCAGGCGAGCGGCGTGGCGTGATAGTCGGAACTGTCCTGCGCCACCACGCAGTAGATCTCACCGGAGGTGCGGGTTTCCGCGTCGCGGATCGCGGCCTCGACGGCCGCGCGTTCGGGGGCATTGAGCAGGGGCGCCGTCATCTCACCAACTCCCCGAGGCGCCGCCGCCACCGCCCGACCCGCCGCCGCCGGAGAAACCACCCCCGCCGCCACCGCCGCTCCAGCCGCCTCCACCGCCGCGACCGTTGTTCGAAAGCAGCAGTGGCAACAGCCACCAAAGGCCCCCTCCGCCGCCACGCCTGCGGCGGCGTCCGCCAAAGGCGCGCAGCACGCCGCTCAGGACCCAGAACACGATCAGGATGACCACGATCACCGGGACGCCAAGGCCGCCGTCCGAGGCGGACTCCGCGCCCTGGGCCGCCGCCTGCGCGGCCTGCGCCCGGGCTTCGCCCTCGGGCAGGCCCAACTGCGCCGCCACTGCCTCGGCGCCGTCGACGACACCCTGCTCGAACTGGCCGGCCTTGAACGCCGGCAGGATCCGGCGCTGGATGATCAGGCTCGAGAGCGCGT
This sequence comes from Pseudomonadota bacterium, assembly GCA_963205005.1. Lineage (GTDB taxonomy): Bacteria > Pseudomonadota > Alphaproteobacteria > Caulobacterales > Caulobacteraceae > Phenylobacterium. Next base: position 58,257 of record CAUJHW010000114.1, on the reverse strand, counting down.
CGGTCAGCACCGGCTCCAGGCCATAGCCCACCTCGATCCGGACCTTCTTCTCGCTGGGCGCCACGATCAGGATGACCCCGTCGTTCTCGGCCTTGCGCCCGATCCCCCAGGTGCGCAGCAGCTGATAGCCGTAGTCCTCGATCTCATAGCCCTGCAGGTCGGGCACGGTGGCGACCACCAACTGGTGTCCCGTCTTCTGCTCGAGAGCGGCCAGCTCGGCGGTCAGCCGGCCTTCCGCCGCCGGCGACAGCAGCTGGGCGTCATCCACCACTCGGCCGGTCAGCGGCGGGAACTTCGGCGCCGCGAGCGAGGGCGCCGCGATCAGGACAAGGAGGCTGACGATCAGCGGCAGCCACCCCATCCCTCCGGCCCGCTCGCGCGGCCCGACATCTCCCGCATAAGGAGAAGAAGGACGGTGGCCGCTTCGCACTATTTCGGCTCAGGCGGCGACGAGCCCGGGGCTGCCCCCGGAGGCGGGGCCGAGAAATCAACCGTCGGCGCAGACTGCGCCGTGGCGGTCGCCTGGAACAGCTGCATCGGCCTGGACGACGAGTACATCGTCTTCGCCCAGAACACCTGCGGGAAGGTCCGGAGCGTCGTGTTGAAGTCGCGGACCGCCTCGTTGTAGTCGCGCCGCGAGATGGTGATCCGGTTCTCGGTGCCCTCCAGCTGGCTCTGCAGGGCCATGAAGTTCTCGTTCGACTTCAGGTCCGGATAGTTCTCCTGCAGCACCCGCAGCGGCGCGAGCGCCAGCGACAGGTTCTGCTGGGCCGCGGCATAGCGCTGGAAGGCCGCCGGGTCGGTGGTGATCGAGGCGTCCGACTTCACCTGCATCGCGCCGGCGCGGGCCTGCGAGACGCCGATCAGCACGCTGCTCTCCTGGGCCGCATAGCCCTTCACGGTGGCGACCAGGTTCGGGATCAGGTCGGCGCGCCGCTGATACTGGTTCTGGACCTCGGCCCACTGGGCCTTGGCCTTTTCTTCCTTGGTCGGGATCGAGTTGATGCCGCAGGCGGTCAGCGCCAGCGGGGCGATCAGCAGCAGCGCCATGCGCGCCATGCGTTGGGTCAGGGTCTTCATGGGCTCCCCACGGTTGTGCGCGATATGTGGACCCCGCATTGATCCGGCGCAACGGCGCGCGCACAAGCGTCACCATGGCCAAAGCCAAACCTTATTACGCCGAAGGCGGTCTCAGCGCCCTCTACTACGACGTCGTCACCGCCGCCGACGCCCGGCTCCGGGGCGACGAGGCGATCTATTGCGGGCTCGCGCCGGCGAGCGGATCCATCCTGGAACTCGGCGCCGGCACCGGGCGGCTGACCTGCGAGCTCGCGGCGCGCGGCCACGCGGTCACCGGCGTCGACATCGCCGCAGCGATGCTGACCCAGGCCCGCGCCCGTGTCGCCGGGCTCGAACCCGAAGTGGCGATGCGGATCACCCTGCGCCTGGGCGACATGACCGCCCTGGACCTCCGGCGCACGTTCGACCTGGCGATCTGCCCCTACCACACCCTTGCCCACATTCCGGCCGGCGCCGCCTGGCGGAACACCTTCGCGACCGCCGCTCGCCACCTGCCGCCGGGCGGCCTGTTCGCGGTTCACCTGCCCCGGCTGGAGGTGATGCGCAGCCTGCCGGCCATCGATCCGTCCGCCATGGTCATGGACCGGCCTCTCGAGGATGGACGCAGGCTGCGGCTCTATGTCCGCGACCGCAGCTTCCGCGATGGGATCAACCGGCTGGAGCAGGTGCTCGACTACGTGATCGTCGATCCGCGGGGCGCTGAACTGCAGCGCTCGTCCGAACGCCTGGTCTACTTCATGCAGGACCCGGTCCCCTTCGCCGAAAGCGCCGGCCTCGCGCTGGACCGCGACCCGATCGGACAGGGCGACGATGGCGACATCTGGGTATTCCGGAAGACTTCCTAGCCGGCTCGGGCCAAGCCATAGTCAAGCTTTGCGTGAACGGGGTGCGGAATGGACGAACAGCTGAACCAGTTGCCGCTGGGGGTCCTGGTCGCTGGGTTCTTCGTCGGGCTCGTGGTCTCGCGCGAATTCGGCAGCTGGCTCGGCCGGAAAGTCTTTCTCTCCATCGAGGGCGATGCTTCCGACCAGGGCCACATCGTCTCCGGCGCGCTCGGCCTGCTGGCCCTGCTGGTCGCCTTCACCTTCAGCCTGTCTCTCGACCGGTTCGAAGCCCGGCGGCATCTGGTGGTCGAGGAGGCCAACGCCATCGGCACCGCCGAGATGCGGGTGCGCCTGCTCGAACCGCCCTACGCCATGCGGCTGTCTGATCTCTACGTCCGCTATGCCCGCCTGCGGCTGAGCTATGGTGAGGCCAAGGCCGCCGACAAGGCGCCGCTCGAGAGCGCCTCACAGGCGCTTCGCAGCCAGATCCAGACCGAGGCCCTGACCGCCCTGCAGCCGATCCGAGCGACACCGCTGGCCGCGTCCGTGATCGCCGCGGTCAATGAGTCCCTCGACGTCGGCGTGGCGCGCGAAGCGGCGCACGAAGCCCGGCTGCCCGGCACCGTGCTGGTCGTGCTGGCCATCTATGCCTTCGTGTCGTCAGGCGTCCTCGGCTACGTTCTGGGGGGCGGCGCCAGTCATGATCGGGCGCTGTGCATCCTGCTCTTCGTGCTGCTGACCCTGGCCGCCGGCATGATCCTCGACCTGGACCGCTCGCGAAGCGGCACCATCACCATCAGTCAGACTCCCCTGGAGCGGCTGGTCGCGGGCTTTGCCGCTACGCCGCCACCTGCGCCGGGGTCACCACCGTCACCGGCCACTGCGGCTTCACCGGCCGCTGGCGGATCTTCTCGCCCTTGAGCCAGATGAACAGCGCTTCCCAGTGGATGGCCGTCACCACGCCCAGCGTCATCCACGGGTGGGTCAGCCAGGCGCTCAGAAGTTCCCGGTCGGTCAGCTCCCGCCGCTGCGCGGCGAAGCCGGTCGCCAGCACTCGGCCCTCGGCGTCGTCCACGTCCACCAGCACCTGGACCTGATCACCCGGCGGCCGCACGCGGAAGGCGTAGCTCAGGTCCATGTCCATGAAGGGCGAGACGTAGAACCCCTTCTCGCAGGCCTGCTTCACGATCGGAGCGTTGTCCGCCGGGATCAGGTAGCTGTGTCGCTCCCCGAAGGTGTTGTTCACCTCGTAGAGGATGGCGCTCAGGGCGCCGTCGGGCCGGTGGCAGAAATAGACCGTCAGCGGATTGAACCCGAAGCCCAGGATGCGCGGCATGGCCAGCAGGCGGACCGGTCCGCCATGGGCGATGCCCGCCGCCTCGAGCTGGGCCTCGACCTGGGCCTTGAGCGGCGAGCGCGATCCGTCTCCGTGCCGGCGGGGATCAAAGCCGACGAGATTGAAGCGGCCGACGGAGAACAGCTTCAGGCGCCGGTCCAGGGTGTCGAGCTCGTCCAGGTCCAGAAGCAGCATGAAGATGTTGTACTTCAGGGCATGCCGGCGCGGCTTCATCCGGGTGTGCGTCACCACCCCGGGATAGAGCCCGGAGGCGGTCATCACGCCGCCGCCACGGTCGCCTGCGGCGGCCGGACATGGATGCGTCCGCTCTCGTCGGCGACCGTCCAGGGGCGGCGAACGCCGCCGAGCTGCTCGGCGACCGCCAGGCCGGACTGCAGCGCGTCCTCATGGAAGCCGTGGCCCAGGTACGAGCCGCAGAACCAGGTCCGCCGCGCACCCTGGATGTCCCAGATCTCCTGCTGGGCGGCGATGGCGCCCGCGTCGAACAGCGGGTGATCGTAGACCTCGGTCTTGATCAGTTTGTCCGCCGCAATCTCCTTGTTCGGATTGAGCGTGACGAAGATATCCGGCGCATTCCTTAGGCTCTGGAGGCGGGTCATCCAGTAGGTCACTGCACCCTCGCCGGGGGCGTCGCGGCGGCCGATGTGGTTCCAGCTGGTCCAGGCGCGCCTGCGTTTCGGCATCAGCACCGGATCGGTATGGAGCGCGATCATGTTGCGGCTGTAGCGGAAGGCCGACAGCAGCCGGGTCTCCTCGGCGCTCGGATCCTCCAGCAGCTGCAGGGCGGTGTCGCCGTGGGTGGCGATCACCACCTGATCAAAGCGTTCCCGCGCGCCGCCCGCCAGACGCAGCTCCGCGCCGTTGGCGTCGCGCCGCACGCCGGCCACCCGGACCCCCTTGCGCACGGCGCCGCGGTAGGCCTCGCTCAGCTTCGTCACATAGGCCTTCGAGCCGCCCTCGACCGTGCGCCAGAGGCCCCGGCCAACGATGCTCATCATGCCGTGGTTGAGGAAGAACCGGATAAGCGAGGCCGCCGGATAGGCGCCGATCTGGTCCAGAGGCGTCGACCAGATGGCCGCGGCCTGCGGCAGCAGGTGATCGTCACGGAAGGCGTCGCCATAGCCGTTGGCCTTGAGGTAGTCGCCCAGCGAGGTCGCCTTGCGCTCCAGCTCCGGCAGATCTCGCGGCGCAGTGCGGAAGAAGCGCCAGATGTCCAGCAACAGGCCCCAGAACCGGGGCGACAGCAGGTTGCGCTTCTGGGCGAAGACGCCGCCCAGGCCGAAGCTGGAATACTCGAACGCGCCATCGTCCAGCGAGACGCTGAGCGACATGTCGGCATAGAGACTGGGCACGCCCAGATGCTCCAGCAGGGCGGTGAAGTTGGGGTAGTTGCCCTCGTTGTAGACGATGAAGCCCGTGTCCACGGGCACGGGGCCGTCGTGGCCAGCCGCCTCACCGGTGTGGGCATGGCCACCCAGCCGGGGGTCGGCCTCGAACAGCGTCACATCGTGTTTTCCAGAGAGCAGCCAGGCCGCCGACAGTCCCGCGACACCACTTCCGACCACGGCTATGCTCAGCCGCTGCTCCGAACTCGTTTCCAAGCGATCCAACCCTTGCCAGCACTGCTCAGCCGCGCGACGCCCCCGTCGCGACTGCATTAGCAAAGCCTACGGGTTCGTCACAGCACTGGATGCGTCTGGGCGCGGATCATGGTCGTATCGCCGGACAGGAGAGCTGGATGCTTTGGTTGATCGCGCTGGGCGTTCTGGGAGCCATGACCGTGGTGATGGTCGTGGCCTGGGCGTTCGGGCTGGCGCGCGGGAACGGCGGCTGGACCGATGTCTTCTGGACCTGGGGGACCGGGGCGACGCTGGCGGCCGCGGCGCTCTGCCCGCTGACGGGCGCATCGCCGGAACCGCGCCAGTGGCTGGTGGCCGCCTTCATGGCCGCGTGGGGCGTGCGGCTGGGCCTCTACCTCACGCCGCGGGTGGCCGGTCATCCGGAGGACTCCCGCTACGCCGGCTTCCGCGACCAGTTCGGTGATCGCTATCCGATCAACATGCTCTGGGTCACCCTGCCCCAGGCCCCGGCCAGCGCGCTGCTGGCGCTCTCGGTCGTGCTGGCGGCCCGACGGCCAGAGGCGGAACTCGACCTGCGAGATGCCCTGGGTGTGGCGATCTTCGTCCTGGCGTTGGCCGGCGAGACCCTCGCTGACGCCCAGATGAAGCGCTTCCGCGCCGATGCGGCGAATCGCGGCCAGGTGATGGATCGCGGCCTGTGGGCCTGGTCGCGGCACCCGAACTATTTCTTCCAATGGCTGGGCTGGATGGCCTATCCGGCGATGGCTCTGGACCCGTCCCGGCCGATCACCTGGCTGAGCCTGACGGCGCCGGCTGTCATGTTCGGCCTGCTCCGCTATGTCTCCGGCGTCCCGCCGCTCGAGGAGACCATGCTCAAGTCCCGCGGCGACCTGTTCCGCGCCTACCAGGCCCGCGTCAGCGTCTTCTTCCCCCTGCCGCCCCGCACGCGCTAGCCACTCCACCATTCCCAGCCCGCGAGTCCCTGCCGCATGAGTCTGATCTCCACCATCATCGACACCTTCGAAGGCGCGCCCCTGCCTGACGCGGTCCGCAGGACCGCCATCACCCTGCTGGTCGCCAATGCGCGGCGGGGTCTGGTGGCCGCCGGGCCCGGGACCGAGGCGGCCTTCGCCCGCGAGATGGCCGAGCGGCCGATCGCCGAGCACACAGACGCGGCCAACGCCCAGCACTACGAGGTGCCGGCGGAATTCTTCCTGAACTGCCTGGGCCCGCAGCTGAAGTACTCCAGCGCCCTCTACCTCAACCCCGGCGACACCCTGGCCCAGGCCGAGGAGCACGGGCTGAAGGAAACCGCCGAGCACGCCGACCTGCAGGACGGCCAGCGGATCCTGGAGCTCGGTTGCGGCTGGGGTTCTCTGTCGCTGTGGATGGCGAAGACCTATCCCAACGCCCGGATCACCGGCGTCTCGAATTCCGCCAGCCAACGCGAGTTCATCATGGCCCGGGCGGCGGAGCGCGGCCTGTCCAACCTCGAGATCATCACCTGCGACATGAACGACTTCGAGGCGCCCGGCGAGTTCGACCGCGTGGTCTCGGTGGAGATGTTCGAGCACATGGCCAACTGGCGGGCCCTGCTTGGCCGGGTGAAGACCTGGCTGAAGCCCGATGGCCGCCTTTTCATCCACGTCTTCACGCACCGGTCAGCGCCCTACCGCTTCGACCTCGACGACGAAGCCGACTGGATCGGCAAGTACTTCTTCTCGGGCGGGGTGATGCCCAGCCACGGGCTGATCGCCCAGTTCCCCGACCTGTTCGTCCTGGAGCAGGACTGGCGCTGGAGCGGGACGCACTACGAGAAGACCGCCCTCGACTGGCTGGCCCTCTATGACCGCAACGTCGCGAAGATCCGGCCGGTGCTGCAGGAGGTCTACGGCAAGGACGCCCTTCTGTGGCACCGTCGCTGGCGACTGTTCTTTCTGGCCACCGCCGGGCTGTTCGGCCACCGTGGCGGCACGGAATGGGGCGTTAGCCACTACCGGCTGCGGCCGGCCTGAACCCGGGGGGACTGACCATGCTGCGACTGATCGCGACCTACCTCGCCACCGCCATCTCGTTCGCGGCGGTGGACTACGTCTGGCTCACCCAGCTCAGCACCAAGGTCTATCGCCCGACCCTGGACAGCGTGGTGCTGCCGACTGCGCGCCTGGGGCCGGCGGTGGTATTCTACCTGGCCTATATCCTGGGCGTCCTGGTCCTGGTGGTCTGGCCCTACCGCAATGAGCCGCTCTTGAAGACGACCCTGATGGGCGGTGCGCTGGGCGCCATGTGCTACGCCACCTACGACCTCACCAATCAGGCCACCCTGATCGTCTGGGCGACGCGGATCACGGTGATCGACATCACCTGGGGAACCCTGATCACCGCCCTGGGCGCCACCGTGGGCGGCTGGGTCCTGCGCCGGATCAAGGCCTGACCGGAAATCCCGCTTCGTCGACGAAATGAGTGGACCGGGGGAATTGTCCGCCCGGCTTCCGCCATGCCATTGTGTTTTCGAAGATCGGGAATGACGTCGCTGAAGCGGCGCGCGGAGGAAGAGTGATGGTTTCGGTGTTGTCGCGTGAGGATCTGTCGGCCCGACTGGAGGCCGCGGGCATGGTGGGGATGACCACCGCGGTGTGGGCCAGCGCCCATCCCGACAAGGTGGCGGTCTACAATCCCGACGGCGGCGCCCGGACGTTCGGCGAGCTCAACGCCAACGCCAACCGCATTGTCCGCCTGCTGCGCCAGGCCGGCCTGAAGCCCGGCGACGCCGTCGCGCTGCTGATGTCCAACCGGGCGGAGTTCATCGAGGTGCTGGCCGCCACCCTGCGCGGCGGGTTCCGGGTCACCCCGGTCAACTGGCACCTGAACACCGACGAGATCGCCTACATTCTCAACGACTGCGAGGCCAAGGCGCTGTTCGCCGAAGGCAAGATCGCCACCGCCGGAGCCGCCGCCGCGCTGGCGCCCGACCTGGTGGTCAAGGCCTCGGTGGGGCCGGCGCTGGAGGGGTTCACGACCTATCAGGCCGCGCTGTCGGGCCTGGACGGATCCGACATCGACGACCCGGTGCTGGGCAACCAGATGCTCTACACCTCGGGCACGACCGGCCGGCCGAAGGGCGTGTTCCGCGCTGCCCCGGTGGTCACGCCACAGGCCATGTACGCCCTGCGCGGCTATGACGACACCTCGGTGCAGATGTGCGCCGGCCCGGCCTATCACGCCGCGCCGCTGGCCTTCGACGTGCGCGCCGCGATGGGCGCGGGCTGCCCGCTGGTGTTCATGGACAAGTGGGATTCCGAGCACGTGCTGGCCACCATCGCCGAGCGGCGGGTGACCCACATGCATCTGGTGCCGATCATGTTCCAGCGCCTGCTGGCCCTGCCTGCGCAGGTGAAGGCCAAGTACGACGTGAGCAGCGTCAAGTACATCGTCCACGGCGCGGCGCCCTGCCCGCCGGAGGTCAAGTTCGCGATGATCGAATGGTTCGGCCCGGTGCTCAGTGAATACTACGCCGGCTCGGAAGGCGGCGCGGGCTTCACGATCACCTCGGAAGAGTGGCTCCGGAAGCCTGGCTCGGTCGGCAAGCGGCCGGAACTGTTGGGCTCCAAGATCCTCGACGAGCAGGGCAACGAGTGTCCGCCGAACGTCTCGGGGACGATCTATCACCAGCTGCCGCCCGGCGGCGGCTTCACCTACTACAAGGACGAGAAGAAGACCCAGGCCAGCCGCGTCGGCGACTTCTTCACCATGGGCGACATGGGGTACTTCGACGACGACGGGTACCTGTTCCTGACCGGCCGCAGCGCCGAGACGATCATTTCCGGCGGCGTGAACATCTATCCGCAGGAAGTCGACAACGAGCTGATCAAACACGACGCCGTCGCCGACTCCGCCACCGTCGGCGTGCCGCACGACGAGTGGGGCGAGCAGGTGAAGGCGGTGATCCTGCTGAAGCCCGGCTACGAGCCCTCGGACCTGCTGGCCAACGAGATCCTCAGCTTCGCCCGCGACAGCCTGCCGTCGTTCAAAGTGCCACGCAGCCTGGACTTCGTCACCAGCCTGCCGCGTTCCGAAGCCGGCAAGATCCAGCGCAACAAGGTCCGCGCGCCCTACTGGGAAGGCCGCACTCGGCAGATCTAAGGCGGGGCTCCCTTTCGCCGCGCCGCGAACGGCCTAGGATCGGTCCCGAGAAACTCTGGGGCCGATCCGAAATGCACAAGCTGATCCTGGGCGCGTTCGCCGCCGCCGTTCTTTCCACGCCCGCCGCAGCCCAGCCGCCGGCGACCACCTTCGTCCAGGCCGGGCGGGTGATGATCGACCCCGCCTCGGGGAAGGTTGAGACGGCGAAGACCCTGGTGATCCAGGGCGGCAAGGTGGTGCGCATTGCCGACGGCTATGTCTCCGAGCCGGGCGGCAAGGTGATCGACCTCAAGTCCAGTTTCGTCCTGCCCGGGCTGATCGACAGCCATGTGCACCTGACCAGCCAGTCCAATCCCAACCAGCGGCTGGAGGAGGTGACCCAGTCCTCGGCTGAACAGGCGATGGTCGGCGCCCGCTATGCCCGGCGCACGCTCATGGCCGGCTTCACAACCGTCGCGGACCTCGGTGGCGACAACGATGCGGTGTTCGCGCTCCGCAAGGCCACCGCCCAGGGCGACGTGCCCGGCCCGCGGATCATCGCCGCCGGATCGGCGATCTCGGTCCATGGCGGCCACGGCGACGTGAACGGCCTCCGGGAGGACATCATGCACCTCCTGCGGCCGAACTCGGTCTGCTCGGGCGCCGACGACTGCAGCCGTGCGGTGCGTCAGCAGGTCCAGCAGGGCGCCGACGTCATCAAGATCACCGCCACCGGCGGAGTGCTGTCCAATACGGCCGCCGGACTGGCCCAGCAGTTCTCACAGGACGAGCTGAACTCGATCGTCGAGAGCGCCCATCGCATGGGCCGCCGGGTCACCGCTCATGCCCATGGCGGCGACGGCATTGTCAGCTTCCTGAAAGCCGGCGGCGATTCCATCGAGCACGGCACCTACCTCGACCCGGAGGGCGTCGCGCTCCTTAAGAAGAACAACGGCTATCTGGTCCCGACCCTGATGGCGGGCGACTATGTCGTGAAGATCGTCCAGGGGCCGAACAACTTCTTCACGCCGGCGCAGTCGGCCAAGGCGCTGCAGGCCGGGCCGATGATGATCGACATGACCCGGCGGGCCCATGCGGGCGGCGTCAAGATCGCCTTCGGGACTGACACCGGCGTCTCAGCCCACGGCGACAACGCCTATGAGTTCGTCCTGATGGTGAAGGCCGGCATGACGCCGCTGGAGACGATCCAGGCCGCCACGGTGAACGCAGCAGACCACCTGCAGATCTCGGCCATCGCGGGCAGCCTGACGCCCGGCCATTCCGCCGACCTGATCGCCGTCGCGGGCGACCCGCTGAAGGACGTCTCGGTGCTGCAGAACGTCAGCTTCGTGATGAAGACCGGAACGGTCTACAAGCCGTAGGGACCATGCTCGACCGCCGCCAGCTCCTGATTGCCGCCACCGCCGCCGGCGCCCTGCCCGCCGCCATCGCGCGGGCGGCGGCGATCAATGCGCGCGTGCGCACCGGCACGATCGCAGACGTCGGTCACGTGGTGATCCTGATGCAGGAGAACCGCAGCTTCGATCACTATTTCGGCGTGATGAAAGGGGTCCGCGGCTTTGCCGACCCGCACCCGATCCCGCTGCCCGAGGGGCGCACCGTCTGGAGCCAGGCCAATGCCCCGCGCGCTGAGCCGGCCCGCATCGCGCCCTTCCCGCTGAACACCACCCAGACCTTCGCCCACATGCGGGTCGAGGGGACGCCGCACAACTGGACCGACGCCCAGGCCGCCTGGGACCAGGGCCGCATGGCCAGTTGGCCGGCCGCCAAGCGGGCCCACTCCATGGGCTACTACACGCCCGCCGACCTGCCGTTCCAGTACGCCCTGGCCGACGCGTTCACGATATGTGACGCCTACCACTGCTCGATGCAGGTGGGCACCAACACCAACCGGCTGTTCCTGTTCACCGGCACCCACGATCCACTCGGCAAGGGTGGCGGCCCATCGCTGAGCAACTCGCACGACAGCCTGCCCGAGAAGGGCGGCCCGAAGGACGCCTACACCTGGACCACCTATCCCGAACGGCTGCAGGCGGCCGGCGTTTCGTGGCGGGTCTACCAGGACATGGCCGACAACTTCGGCGACAATCCGCTGGAAGGCTTCGCGGCCTACCGCGCCTCGAAGGCGGGCGCGCAGGGCGCCGATCCGGCGCTGGCGGCGGAAGGGCTGTCCACGCACACCCTCGACCGGCTGCGCGCCGACGTCCTGGCCGACGCCCTGCCGCAGGTCTGCCACATCGTCGCCCCGGCCATCGCCTCCGAGCACCCCGGCCCCTCCAGCCCGGCCCAGGGCGCGGACTACACCGCCCAGGTGCTGGACGCCCTGACCGCCAACCCGAAGGTCTGGGCGAAGACGGTGCTGCTGCTGATGTTCGACGAGAACGACGGCTTCTTTGATCACGTCCCGCCGCCAGCCCCGCCGTCCCGCGACGCCACCGGCGCCCTTCTAGGCGGATCCACGGTCGACCTGACCGGCGAGCATCACGACGTCCGCAACCCGTCGGAGTCGATGGACGTGCCCATGTACGTCGGCCGGCCCTACGGCCTCGGCCCCCGGGTGCCGATGTACGCCATCTCGCCGTGGAGCCGGGGCGGCTGGGTGAACTCCCAGGTGTTCGACCACACCTCGGTGATCCGCTTCCTCGAGGCCCGGTTCGGGGTGATGGAGCCCAACCTCTCGCCCTGGCGCCGCGCCGTCTGTGGCGATCTGACCACCTGCTTCGACTTCCGGGCGCCCAATCGCGGCAAGCCGCCCACCTTGCCCGCGACCCGCGAGACCGCCGCCCGCGCCAGGGCGATGCTGAAGACCACACGGCCCCCGACGCCGGCAACCCTCATTGCGCCCGTGCAGGCGCCGGGCGTGCGCCCCTCCCGGGCGCTGCCCTATGTGCTGGAGGCGAACCTCACGCTGGATGCCGGAGTCGCGCATGTCCGTTTCACCAACCGCGGTGACGCCGGCGCGGTCTTCCACGTCTACGATCTGAAAGACCTGAGCGGCCCGCCGCGCCGGTACACAGTGGGTGCGCTCGACGACCTGGGGGCCACGATTCCGTTCAGCGGCGAGGCCTGTGATCTGTGGGTGCTGGGGCCGTCCGGTTTCCACCGCCACTTCCGGGGCGGCGCCCGTCCGCAGGTCAGCCTGACCGTCGCTGGCGACGGCGATGCGCTGGCTGTGTCGTTGAGGAACGAGGATGCCGCACCTCTGGACGCCGAGGTTGCCGCCAACGCCTATGGCTCGCGCGTCCAGCGCCTGCGACTCGCGCCCGGCGAGGCCAGGGCGGTCATGTGGCCGGTGAAGGGTGTGCGGGGCTGGCACGACGTCTCCGTCACCCTGCCGGCCCATCCCGGCTGGCTCCGCCGATATGCCGGCAGGCTTGAAACCGGCCGCGACGGCATCTCTGACCCGGCCATGCACGGCCCGGCGTCGATGACCCGGACCTGAGCGCAACAGCCCGTCACCAAGCGTGTTTTGGCCTTACGCCCCGACGCAGGGCATAAGCCTGCGCCATGATCCCATTCATCGACCTGCACGCCCAGCGCCAGCGCCTGGGCCAGCCGCTTGAGGACGCGATCCTCAAGGTTGTCCGCTCGGGCGCCTATGTCATGGGCCCGGAGATCGGCCAGCTGGAGGCGGCGCTCCGCGACTTCGGCCAGGCGCCCCATGCGCTCACCTGCGGGTCCGGCACCGAAGCGCTGGTCCTGCCGCTGATGGCCTGGGAGATCGGTCCGGGCGATGCGGTGTTCTGCCCGTCGTTCACCTTCGCCGCCACCGCCGAGGTCATGCCGCTTGTGGGCGCCTCGCCCGTATTCGTGGACGTGCTGCCGGACACCTACAATATCGACCCGGCGAAGCTGGAAGCCGCGATCCACGCCGTGAAGGCCGCCGGCGAGCTGACGCCCCGCGCAATCATCGCCGTCGATCTGTTCGGCCAGCCGGCCGACTATCCAGCGCTTGCTGCGATCGCCGCGAAGCATGGTCTGAAGCTGATCGCCGACAGCGCCCAGGGGTTCGGCTGCACGCTGGACGGCCACCACCCTCTGCACTGGGCCGATGTCACCACGACCTCCTTCTTCCCGGCCAAGCCACTGGGCTGCTACGGCGATGGCGGCGCAGTCCTCTGCAAGGACGCGCGCCTGTACGACCTTCTGGTCAGCCTGCGCGTCCACGGCCAGGCCGTGGCGTCCGATCTCGAAGGCCGCACCTTCGACCACGACCCCAAATACCTGAACATGCGCGTCGGCATGAACGCCCGGATGGACACGATCCAGGCCGCCGTCCTGCTGCAGAAGCTGGCGATCTTCCCGGACGAGATCGAGGCCCGGGGCCGGGTCGCCGCGCGCTATGCCGAGGGGCTGGGCGACGTGGTCGGCGTGCCCCGGGTGATTGCGGGCGGCGTCTCCGTCTGGGCCCAGTACACGATCCAGACCGACGACCGCGACGGCCTGGCCGCCCACCTGCGCAGCCAGGAGATCCCGACCGCCGTCTACTATCCGGTCCCCCTGCACCGGCAGGGGCCCTACGCGGACTACCCCCAGCCCGGCGGCCTTCCCGCAACCGAGGCGGCGGCTGAGAGGGTCATCGCTCTGCCCATGCACGCCTACCTGCAGCCGGACGTCCAGGACCGCATCATCTCGGCGATCCGCAACTTCGTGAAGCGGAACGGCTAGGTCAGGCTGCCTGTGATCGAGGCGCGCTGGGACAATTCGATCCAGTTGCCGTCAGGGTCGCGGACCATGGAGATCCGCGCGGTCGTTCCCAGCGTGGTCGGCGGCATGGCCTCGCGCCCGCCTTTCGCCAGCACGGCGGCGTGTTCGTCGTCGACCTTGAACACCTGGAACGTGATGTAGCGCCAGCCATGGCCTCGCATCTCGGCGTCCGAGGGCGCGTCGGGATCGTGCTCCAGGATCAGCAGTCCTTCGCCGGCCCGGAATGCCCCGGGGCGTTCCTCCTGCAGCCCCAGCGCCTCGCGGTAGAACCGCCGGTGGGCCTCGACATCGCGGACGCCCAGCCGCACGCCGATCTGGGTGACGCCCTCATGGCCGGGCGGAACCAGGGTGACGCGATTGCCCTCCGGATCGGTCAGGGCGGCGGGCGTGGCCAGGCCCTCGCGCGCAACCAGCAGTTCGCGGTAGCCGCTCGGCGGCGTGTCCGGCAGCGGCGTGGCGTGGTGGTTGATCTTCAGTACGCTGCCGAGGAGATCGTGCCGGTGCTGGTCCTGTCCACGGCGGATCGGCAGCAGGTGGTCGAACGGCACGCCGGCTTCGCCCTGCCAGAAGGCGAGCATGGGTTCCAGGTCGTTGGTGGCGAGTCCGATGTCGAACCGGGGCTTGGCGAGATGCATGGGTTCCTCACTTGCACCCTCAGCTTGCCCGTGGAATTGGTGACGTCAAACAAGCGTTTGAGGAAACGTCCATGAAAGCCGCCGTCTACTACGAGAACGGTCCGCCCGAGGTCCTGCGCTATGAGGACGTGCCGGATCCCCAGTGCCATCCCAAGGGCGTCGTGATCCGCGTCGCGGCGATCGCGATCGAGGGCGGCGACACACTGAACCGCTTCGGCGGGCCGCTGATGACCAACCCCCACGTCGTCGGCTACCAGGCCGCGGGCGAGGTGATCGAGGTCGGGTCCGAGGTCTCCCACCTGAAGGTCGGCGACCGGGTCTGCACGACCAGCGGCTGGGGCAGCCATGCCGAGTTGCGCGCCGTCTCGGCCCGGACAGCCTGGAAGATCCCGGACAGCCTGTCGTTCCAGGAAGCCTCGGTGATCCCGGTGACCTTCGGCACGGCGGACGACTGCCTGTTCGAGTTCGGACGCCTGAAGGCCGGCGAGATCGCGCTGATCCAGGCCGGCGCCTCCGGCGTGGGCGTGGCCGCGATCCAGCTGGCCGCCAGGGCCGGGGCGAAGATGGTCATCGCCACCGCCTCGTCCGATGAGCGGCTGGAGAAGCTCAAGCCGCTCGGCATGACCCACGGGATCAACTACGCCACCCATGACGTGGTCGAGGAGGTCATGCGCATCACCGAGAAGCACGGCGCCGATGTGGTCGTGGATTCGGTCGGCGGCGCGGTGCTGCAGGGCTCGATCCTCAGCCTCGCCTATCGTGGCCGGGTCTCCACGGTGGGCCAGGCTGGCCGTGACCGCCAGAAGATGGACCTGAGCACCCTCATGGGCGGCAACCGGACCATCTCGGGCGTGTTCCTGGGCGCCGAGATCAACACCGACCGTGTCCAGAAGAACATGGCCAGCCTGATCGACCGGGTTGCGAAGGGCGAGCTCAAGGTGGTGATCGACCGCACGTTCCCCCTGTCGGAGGCCGCGGCCGCGCACAGCTACATCGAGAGCCGGCAGGCGGTGGGGCGTGTGCTGCTTATCCCTTAAGGACCCGTCAGCCGAAAATCTTCAGCCAGAGTCCGACCAGGCCAAGCAGGATGAACGCCCACATCGCCAGGGAAAGCAGCAATGGAACGATGACGCGCATGCTCTCGGCCGGTCCCTCCCCCAAGGCGACTCCAAGGGTCATGATTGGCACTCGTGTCAGCGAAAGACTAGCCGATTCACGCGCGGAGGGGGGTTCGCAGCGCCGCATTCAACCCAGAAGATACATTTCCGGAAGGGTAACCCATGCCTAGAGCCCGCAACGGCGGCGTTGAAATCGAATTCCAGTCGTTCGGCGACGACCAGCCGGAGGCCATCCTGCTGGTGAGCGGGCTGGGGTCGCAGATGACCCGCTGGCCCGAAGCGTTCTGCGAGAAGCTGGTGGCGCGCGGCTATCGCGCCATCCGTTTCGACAATCGCGACACCGGCCTCTCCAGCTGGCCTGAAGAGGCCTACACCCTGGCCGACATGGCCCGCGACGGCATGGCCGTGCTCGACGCGGCAGGGGTGAGCCGGGCGCACATCGCCGGCGTGTCGATGGGCGGCATGATCGTCCAGCGGATGGCCATCGACCATCCTGACCGGGTGCTCTCGCTGACCTCGATCATGTCCGCGCCGGGGGCGCGGGGCACCCTGACCTCGACGCCGGAGGCTGCCGCGGTCCTCAATGTCGCGCCGCCGGACCCCAAGGTCGACTTCGAGGCCTTCGCCGCCCACCAGATGCGCAGCGGCCGCACCATCGGCAGCCCGGCCTACCCGTGGACCGACGCCGAACTGCGCGCGCGGATCGAGGCCGAGTATCGCCGGGCCTTCAATCCCGCCGGCGTGGTGCGCCAGCGCGCCGCGATCGGCGCCGACGGCGACCGGACTCCCGAGCTGCGCAAGCTGGACGTCCCGACCGTCGTTCTGCACGGAACCGATGACACGCTGGTCCAGCCGATCGGCGGGGAAACCACCGCCGCCGCCATTCCCGGCGCGGAGCTGCGCATGATCCCCGGCATGGGCCACGACCTGCCGCCGGGCCTGTACGACATCTTCGTCGACGCCATCCTCAGCGCCGTCGCGCGCGCCAAACCTTCAGCCTAGGAATTCCCATGGGACGTCTTTCCGGCCGTACGGCCGTCATCACCGGCGCCGCCAGCGGCATCGGCCGCGCCGCCGCAAAGCTGTTCGCCTCGGAAGGCGCGAACATGATCATCGCCGACCGCGCCGAGGGCGTGAACGACACCGCCGCCGCCATCGTGGCCGCCGGTGGCAAGGCCGTGGCCCTGGTGGGTGACGCCGGCGACGACGCCTTCGTGAAGTCACTCGTGGACCGGGCGATCTCGGAGCATGGCCGGCTCGACGTGTTCTGGGCCAACGCCGGCATCTCCGGCGGCTTCGCCCCCCTGCACGAGCAGACCGCCGACTACTGGTCGGAGATCCTGCGGGTGAACCTGATCGGCGCGTTCCTGGGCGTGAAGTATGCGTCGGCGGCCATGATCCCCAACGGCAAGGGCTCGATCATCTGCACCGCCTCCGTCGCGGGCATCCGCTCCGGCGCCGGCGGCCCCGCCTATTCAGCCTCCAAGGCCGGGGTGATCAGCCTGGTGCAGACCGCCTGCAACGAGCTCTACGGCACCGGCGTGCGGGTCAACGCGGTCGCGCCGGGCCTGATCGAGACCGGGATGACCAAGCCGATCTTCGATGGCGCGCGCGCCCGCGGCAACGAGGACAAGATCGGCCAGCTGAACCCCACCACCCGCTACGGCGAGCCGGAAGAGATCGCCGCGGCGGCCCTGTTCCTGGCCTCGGACGACGCCTCCTACGTGAATGGCCAGACGCTGGCGGTGGACGGCGGCCTGTCGACCTCGCATCCCGTGGTGCGCCGCAAGAAATGATCCTCCTCGTCCGCCACGGCGAGACCTTCTGGAACCGCGAACGCCGAATCCAGGGGCACACCGAATCTGCCCTTACGCCCCTGGGCGAGCGTCAGGCCGCGGCCATGGCCCGGCTGGTCGCCGACCTGGTCCGCCGCGAGCCCGGGGACTGGTCGCTGGTCTGCAGCCCGATCGGTCGCGCGCGTCAGACCGCCGACGCCGTGGCAGAGGCCACGGGTCTGGAGCCCGACGTCGACCACCGCCTGTCCGAGATCTTCTGCGGCGAATGGGAAGGTCACCTCTGGGCCGATATCTCCCTGCGCTATCCGGAGGCGGCCGGGACAGGCGACCAGTTCTTCCTGGCGCCGGGTGGCGAGACCTATGAGGACGTTATGGGCAGGGCCTCGGACTGGCTGTCCAGCCTGCCGGCCGAACCGGAGCGCAAGGTGATCGCAGTCAGTCACGGGGTCTGGGGACGGCTGCTGCGCGGCGCCTATGCGGGGCTGGACCGCGCGACCACCGTGGCCCAGCACGTTCCGCAGGATGCGATCTTCCGCCTTCAAAACGGCCAGATCGATCGCTTCGACTGCGAACCCGTCGAATAGTCGTACAAGGGGACCGATGGTCCGCCGCCTGCTCCTTGCCACCGCCAGCGTGCTTTTGCTGGGCGCCGCCCGCCCTTCTCCTGTCGAATACCGACTGGGGATCACGCCGGTCGCCGGCCAGGCGCCGGTGCTGGACCTCGAGATCCGCATGCGGGGCGACACTGACGGCGAGACCCGGCTGAGGCTGCCCGACGGCTATTCCGGCGAACCCCGGATCGAGGGGGCGCGGGTCACCGCAGATGGGGCCGGGACCCGCAGCCTGCGGCACAGGCCGGGCGCCCGGCTGACCATCCGCTACCAGATCCGTCCC
Source organism: Pseudomonadota bacterium (assembly GCA_963205005.1). Lineage (GTDB taxonomy): Bacteria > Pseudomonadota > Alphaproteobacteria > Caulobacterales > Caulobacteraceae > Phenylobacterium. The sequence goes on along the minus strand of CAUJHW010000114.1, from coordinate 40,123 downwards.
GCCGGCGGCGACGCGACCGGCATGGTCACCCCCGGCGAAGGCGTGTTCGCCGTCCCCGAAGGCCGGGCGACGGAGATTGCCACGGTCCGCTGGGGACGCCTGCCCGAGGGCTGGCGCATCGCATCAGACCTCGAACGTGGCGCGGGCGGATCTCCGACGACAGTGGCGGACCTGAGACCCTCGGTGCTGGCCGCCGGCGTCCGCCTGCAGACCGCCAGCCGGGCCGTGGCCGGCGGCGAGGTCCGCGCCGCCCTGCTGGGCGATCCGGCGGGGGCCGACCGGCTCGCCGGGATCGCCGCGCCGGCCCTGGCGGCGGTCGACAGCTTCTGGAGTGATGCGCGAGGTCCCTACGTGATCATCGCGGGGCCCTTCACCGGCTCGCCCCGGGACCTCGGCGACGGGATGGCCATCGCCACCGGCGCCCTGTCCGACCCCGGACTGCCGTCGGACATCGCCCGGGCGCGGATCGGAGCCTGGATCCCGTCGCGACTGGGTCAGCCGCCGACCGGAGGCGCGCCCGCCTGGCTGACGACGGGACTTGGCGACCTGCTTGCCGGCAGGCTCATGCTGAGGGCCGGCCTGCTGACGCCAAGAGCCGCCGTGGCCGATCTTGACGAGGCTGATCACAGCCGCGACCCCGGCCGGCGGGGCGTCATCCTGGCGCTGAAATGGGACGAGGACATCCGCCGCAAGACCGGCGGCCGCGCTGACCTGGACGACGTGATCCTGCGCATGCGCGACCACTATCGCCAGTTTCCCGCGGGCCAGGGTCCCGATCTGGTCACGGGCCTGGTTTCCGCCGCCTGGGTCGTGGCGCGGCTGGACCTGCGGCCCGACATCGCCCGCTACGCCGGCGGCGAGGCTCCGATCCCCCTGCCGGAGACGCTGTTCAACGGCTGCCTGGACGCCCGGGTCACCGTCTCGCCCGGGTTCGACGCCGGGTTCGACGCCGGGGGCTCTTTCGCCGCACGGGTGGTGAAGGGGGTCCGGCGGGGCGGTCCGGCCTGGAACAGCGGCCTGCGAAACGGCATGGCCCTGGAGTCCTGGCGCTTCGCCGCGGGCGACATGAGCCGTGAGATCGAGCTTCGCGTGCGCCCCACGGGCAAGCGCGCCAAGGCCCGCCTGATCCGCTTCTGGCCCTACGGCGACGCGGACGTCGAGGTCCGGAGACTGGCGCCCGCCGTCGGCCTCTCTACGGCCGCCGAGACAGCGTGCGCCCGACGACTGGCGGGCCTCAGCGCCTGATCGCTGCCCCGCCTGACCAAGGTGGCAAGGGCGACGCCGCAAACCGGCGCGGACGCCCTGCGACATCGCACCGCGTCATTCCGCGCGCCGCGCTTGTTGCATTGCAACATACGGCGACCACATAAGCGCTGCCGCAAGGGCCGACCCGTCGGCTCTAAGGCATCCGTAAACCTCATCCATGCGTAAGTCCGTCGAATGTCGCCTCCGATCCGTCTGACCACCCTTGCCGCCGTGCTGGCCGTTGTCGCGGCCGCGCCCGCCCTCGCCGGCCCGCTGCCGACGTCGGCGAAGGCCGAGTCCGTCAACACCGGCCTGCAGACCCTGCGAGACTACAATCTCGTCGTGCTCAAGGACCTGAAATCGTCTTCGGAGGTGGAGGGCCGCGCCTTCGTGGGTGGCAACCTGTCGGGCAATTCGTCCAACTATTTCACCAAGCCGGGCGCCCTGAAGGGCGGAACGGGCCTGACTGTGGTGGGCGACGTCACCGGCTCGACGAAGCAGATCAACAACGGCGCGGCCCTGAAGGTCGGCGGCAACCTCGACAGCGGCGCCAACATGAACGGCGGCGGCCAGGTCTATGTCGACGGCAACGCGACGAAGCTGAACGCCAACGGCGCGGCGGTCTACATCGACGGAAACGTCAGCAAGACCAACGCCAAGGACATCTACTACGGCGGCTCGAAGGGCTCGAACGTCAACGGGACGCTGCATGCCGGCGACCACACCGCCAAGGGCCTGCAGGACGATCTCGAGGGCCAGCTGGCGGCGATCACCCTGGGCGTGCAGGACGCCTCGGCCTATTTCGCCGACCTGGATCCCACCAGCGCCCTGACCTATTCGCCCGACAAGCAGAAGGCAATCTTCGACGCCGGAACCGGCGCGGGCGTGGCGGTCTTCGCGCTCAGCGACCTGAACGCGGCGCTCAAGTCCCAGAGCCAGCTCCAGTTCGCCCTGCCCACCACCTATGACGCCGTGATCGTGAACGTTGCCGGCCTCAAGGTGAGCCTGCCGGGCGGGATCAACTTCAACGGCCCATCGGGTCTCGGCCAGAAGGTGATCTGGAACTTCTACGAGGCCACCAGCATCGATCTGGGGTCAAAGAGCTGGTACGGCTCTGTCCTCGCTCCCTACGCCGACCTGAAGACCGGCAACTTCATCGAGGGTTCGGTCGTCGCGCGGAACTTCGCCCAGAACGGCGAAATCCACATGAACAACTGGGCAGGATCGCTCACGATCAAGGCGGAAGAGCTGCAGAGCGCCGTTCCGGAGCCGGCGACGTGGGCGATGCTGATCCTGGGCTTCGGGTTCGTGGGCTCGCTCCTGCGCCGCCGCCGGGCCGCGACCGTCGCCTGAGCGACCGCCGGGGGTTCCGCCCGGGCCACCGTCCGGGTTAGAAGCGCACACCTTCTCTTCGCGCTTCCGAACGGACCATGGCCGGACATTCCAAGTTCAAGAACATCATGCACCGCAAGGGCCGCGCCGACAGCGCCCGGTCCAAGCTGTTCTCCAAGCTCGCGCGCGAGATCACCGTGGCGGCCAAGTCAGGCCTGCCCGACCCCAACATGAATGCGCGCCTGCGGCTTGCGGTGAACAATGCCAAGGGCGAGTCCCTGCCCAAGGACGTGATCGAACGCGCCATCAAGAAGGCCGCCGGCGGCGACGCGGAATCCTATGAGGAAATCCGCTACGAGGGCTTCGGGCCCGGCGGCGTGGGCGTGATCGTCGAGGCGCTGACCGACAACCGCAACCGGGCGGCGGCCAACGTCCGCTCCACCTTCGCCAAGAACGGCGGCAACCTGGGTGAGTCCGGCTCGGTCTCGTTCATGTGGGACCGGGTGGGCCAGATCGGCTACGCCGCCTCCGCCGGCAGCGAGGACAAGGTGATGGAGGCCGCCATCGAGGCGGGCGCCGACGACGTGGAATCCGATGAGGACGGCCACACCATCTACACCGCCTTCGACCAGCTTTCCGAGGTGTCGCATGCGCTCGAGGCCACGCTCGGCCCGGCCAAGTCGACCAACATCGTCTGGAAGCCCAAGGTGCTCACCCCGGTGACCGGTGACGCGGTGGCCACGCTGATGAAGCTGATCGAGACGCTGGAAGACGACGACGACGTGCAGAACGTCTACTCGAACGCCGACATCTCGACCGAGGACCTCGAGAAGCTGGCCGGCTGATGGGAAAGCGGCCCCGCATCAATCCAGATGACCTGGACCGGCGGGTCACCGACCTCAACCAGTACAAGCGCTCGCGCGAGCAGGCGCAGCGGCGGGCGCCACCAAAGCCGCCGGGCGGCTCGTTTCTGGGGTCCAACCCCCGGGCGCCGCTGATCCTGGCGATCGTTGTCGCGCTCCTGCTGGCGCTCTACGTGGCGCCCCTGTTCCTTCGCTAGTGGCAGGCGACGGCGTTCAAGCGACCTTGCGGGCCCTTGCGTAACCCGTCCAAAGTGCCCCCGAACCCAGCAAGGGGAATGAGGGGAAACATTATGTCCATTCGAAACATCGCCGTGCTCGCCGCCGGCGTCGGCGCCGCGCTCAGCCTCGCGAGCACGGCCCAGGCCGCCGACTTCGTCACCGTGGCGCTGGAGACGACGGTCGACCGTCCGGCGGACGTGGCCTGGTCGAAAATCTCGGGCTACTGCGACATCGGCGCCTGGCTGAAGACCACCTGCGTCATCACTTCGGGCAAGGACAACGAAGTGGGCGCGGTGCGCCGCATCGCCGGCCGGATCGACGAACTGCTCGTGGCCCGGACCGCCTGGTCGTACAGCTACTCCCAGCCCAAGTCGCCGATCGACTATCACGGCACCGTGGAGATTCGCCCCGTCGACAAGGGTCACTCCAAGCTTCTCTACACCCTGGTCTATGACGCCGAGCCGCTGGCCACGCCGGAGGCCAAGGCCGCCGACAAGGAACGCCGGGCGAAGCAGTTCACGGGCGTGCTCGCCACGATGAAGGGCATTGCCGAAGCCAAGTAGCCGCCTCAGGCCGGCGGCAATCCGGCCAGGAAGGCTTTCAGGTCGTCGGCCGAACGGTCGGGGATCTGTTCCATCGGCACATGGCCGACCCCGGGGTAGGCGATCAGCTTCGCCCCGGGGATCGCGCCGGCCAGGCCCCGGCTGGCGGCAGCCGGGATCACCTTGTCGGCCTCGCCGGTCATCACCAGGGTGGGCGTCGCAATCCGCGCGAAGGTCGCCGGGGTGACCGGCTCCCGCGGCCGCGACTGGGAATTGAGGATCAGTTCCCGCCGGCCCGGCGCGAGCGCCATGTCGGCATACCGGTCCACAAGCGCCGGCGTCACCAGCGACTCGTCGATATAGGCCGTCTTCAGGCCCTTCTCCGCCATGGGCCGCAGATCGATGCTCTTGAGCACCGCGCGCCCGGCCGGATTGGCCAGCAGCTTGAAAACCAGTGGCGAGCCCTCGCGCTTGCCGGGGACCTGCCAGCCGGCGGCGTCCACCAGCACCAGACCCTGTAGTCGGTCGGGGTGCGCCAGTGCGAAGTTCCAGGCCACCGCGCCGCCCATGGAGTTGCCGCCGAGGACAAAGCGCTCGACGCCAAGGCCTCGGGTGACGGCGTCGACGATCGCGACCTGCCGCTCGGTGGTGATCTGGTAGCCCGACGGGGTGCGGGTCAGGCCATGGCCGGCAAGGTCCAGGGTGACCACCCGGTAGTCCTTCGACAGCCGCGCGACCCAGGGCTCCCAGGCGTGAAGCGAGGCCGAGAAGCCGTGCACCAGCACCACGGTCCGGCCCGCGCGGTTTCCCTGGTCCCGATAGTGGACACGCTCGCCACCCGGCAGGTCAATGAACCGGGAGTCCGCGCTGGCGTACCGGCTCTCCAGCTGGTTCCACGGCAGCTCGGGCTTCGCGCATGCCGTCAGGCCTGCGGCGCCGAGGACGCAAAGGATCAGGATCGCAAGTCTTCGCATGGTCGTTTCCCCGCCCCCAGAGGCTTGGTGGCATAGTGGCGGGACTTTCCCTGCGTCGCGCAAGGCCTCGATCCCCAACTCACGGCGACGGCGAGGTTCCGCCCGGCCGCGCGGCGCGCTAGAAGATCAGCGCATCGGGGGAACGGGAACGTCATGCAACGTCGCAAGGTCGATCGCGCCCAGCGCATGCGCGCCCGGCGGATCTGGTGGGAACGGAACGGAGCCTTCGTACGCGGGTTCCTGACAGGTACGGCGCTGACAGCGCTCGGCGCCTGGATCCTGCAACTGGTGATGTCCCAATAGCCCGGCTCACGCCCCCTTTCGGCGCCTCCGACGCCGCCTATGACGACTGGGCGCGCGCGGAGGTCGCCCACTGGCGTTCACGGCTCCTGAAACCCCCCGGCGCATTTGACCGCGCCGCCAAGGGACTGCAGTCCCGGGTCAACCGGATCATCCCCGAACAGGTCCACGCCACGGTCACCACGGTGATCGAGGGCCTGACGCGCTCCATCCTGACGGGCGCCGACCTGACCACCGCCCCACCGCTGACCAGCGTGACCCTGGCCGAGCGCGACCGCCGCGCCGCCGAGGCCATCGACGGCTACCGCAAGACCGCGGCCGTGGAGGGTGGCGTGACCGGCGCAGGGGGCTTCTGGCTGGCCCTGGCCGATTTCCCGGCCCTGCTGGTGATCAAGCTCAAGCTGCTGTTCGACCTGTCGGCGATCTACGGCCACGAGGCCGACCGGTTCGAGGAACGGCTGTACATCCTGCAGCTGTTCCAGCTGGCCTTCTCCGGCCCGGACCACCGCGCGGTGGTGTTCGCCGGCCTGGAGGGCTGGGACGCGCGCACCCACCCCGCCGACTACGAGCACTTCGACTGGCGGGCCTTCCAGCAGGAGTACCGCGACTACATCGACCTGGCGAAACTGGCCCAGATGATCCCGATCGTCGGCGCGCCCATCGGAGCGATCGTCAACTGGCGGCTCCTGGAGCGCCTGGGCGAGACGGCGATCAACGGCTATCGCATGCGCGCGCTGGGATTCTAGTCAGACATGCGGACCCTCGTCCTTCTCGCCGCCCTGCTGCTCACCGCGGGCGCCGCCGTGGCCCAGACACCGGTCACAAACGCGGCGGCCCGGGCCTTTGTGGCGAGCCAGGAGGCGGCGTGGAACGCGGGCGACCTCGACGCCTATTTCTCGGGCTACACCCTGGGCGCCACCTTCACCGACCAGGCCTACGTCGGTGACAAGCCGCCGGTTCCCTATGGGACCAGCAGTCTGACCGAGGCCCGAAAGCTGACCGCGAAAGCCCTGGCCAGGTCCCGGTCCCGCGAAACCACGGAGGTCACGCGCGTCGAGATCGCCGCGGACGGCGCCTCGGCCCGGGTGCTCGCCCGCGTCCGCACCACCGTGGACGGCGCCTCGGGCGTCCGCCGGCTCTGCGCCAGCCGCGTCCAGACCCTCATCAACGCCGGGGGCAAACTGCGCTCCCGCGGCCGAACGGATACCTTCTACAAATGCCCCCGGTGATCCCCTCCCGCCTCAAGGTCGGCGTCGACGTGCCCTGGGTGACCAGTTGGTCGCAGGAAAAGCAGGGCGGAGTCGGTCCGTGTCCGACCGTCGATGGCCGGGTGGCTGCGCTGCAGACCTGGAAGCCCGGGGTCGGAAAGCCGCTATATTCGCGCAATCATCTCCGCCGGCAGCGCGACAGCGTGCGCGCCATGCTGTGCCCGATGTGCGGAGAACCCACACCGGAGGGCGACCGCTGGAGCCAGACGGGCCAGTTCCACGCCGCCGGCGTGCTGCGCGCCCGCGGGTTCGGTCACGCCCTGCCCGTGGACCTGGACGACGACCGGGTCCTGCTCGACGCCGGCTCGATCGCCCCCCTGCACATGCGCTGCGCCCTCACCTCGCTCCAGCGCTGCCCGCACCTGGGCGCCATGCCTGACCATGAGCTGAAGGGTTTTCCGCCAGCCTGGGTGGTGGCGCCCCTCTACGTCGAGGCCCGGCAGCCGATCACCGGCCGCGCCGTGGCCGCGGTGACCTCCCTGCAGCTCCTGGGCGTTACCGGGGATCGCGACCCCGGCTGGCGCGCCCGCCTTTCACAGGACTAGTCTGGCTGATGCTTCGCCGCACCCTTCTCGGCCTATGCGCCGTCACCGCCCTGTCGACTTCGGCGCCTGCGCAGACTCCTGGGCCCGCAGCGCCCCCGCCGCCGGCCGCCAAGCCCAACCCACGGGTAAAGATCGAGACGCCCCAGGGCGCGATCGTGCTGGAACTCTATCCGGCCAAGGCGCCGATCACGGTGGCCAACTACCTGAGATACGTGGACCGCGGACTGTTCAACGGAGCGACCTTCTACCGGGCCTCCAGACCGCCGGGCTATGCCTCGGACGACTACGGTCTGATCCAGGGCGGGCTGCAGAACGACCCGAAAAAGGTGCTGCCGCCGATCGCCCATGAGTCGACCCTCAAGACGGGGCTGACCCACCGTACCGACGGGACCATCTCCATGGGCCGGCACGCACCTGGCACCGCACAGTCCGACTGGTCGATCACGCTGGGCGACATGAGCTACCTGGACGCGGATCCCAAGGACCCGAAGAACCCGGGCTTCGCCGCCTTCGGCCAGGTCGTGGAGGGGCTGGACGTGGTGAAGAAGATCATCGTCCTGCCGACCGATCCGAACCGTGGCGAGGGGGCGATGAAGGGCGAGATGCTGCGGCAGCCGGTGCGCATCACCCGCGTAAGCCGGATTCCCGTCGCCCCGCCGGCGCCGGTTCAGCCCGCGGCGACGCCAGCGCCGGCGCCGGCCACGCCGCCCGCATCCTGAAGCCGGCAATCGGTATTCCGGACACGAAAAAGGCCCCGGTGAACCTCACCGGGGCCAATCGTCCGCCTTGCGGCGAAATCAGGTCTTAGGCAGCCGCGACGCGGCGGCGGTTGGCGCGCAGGGCCGTACCGGCGGCGCCGAAGCCGAGGATCATCAGCGCCCAGGCGCCCGGTTCCGGGATCGCGCCGGCCACGATGTAGGCGCGGTCGATGACCACGTCGCCCGCCGGGAAGGCGCCCGACTCGAAGGTGAACTTCGTGGTGTAGTTGCCGGCCGTGGTGACGTTGGCGATGCCGAAGTAGTGCTTCCACACGCCCGGGGTGGAGTCATCCACCGTGAAGTTGGCGAGCGGGACGTCGGCCACCGCGCCGGTGAACGAGGCGTTGAAACGGTTGCCGAAGCCGTTGAAGGGCACGTAGGCCGAGAAGCCGATCGTGTACTGGCCGACGTTCAGGAACACCGTCTGCGACAGCTCTTCCTTGGCGGCGTCGCCGACGAAGTAGGCGGCTTGCTCGCCGACCGCGTCCGGGCTGCCAGAGAAGCCGGCGTCGATCGGAACGGCCTCACCGTAAGCGCCCGTCGGGTAGGGGGCCGCCGGGCCCAGCTTGATGATCTGCGGCAGCGCGTTGCCCGGCTGGATGACGTTGTAGTTCCAGGCGGTGAATCCCGCCGGGCCCACGCCGACGGCGCCGGCCTCGAAGCTGCCGTTCGTGATCAGGTTGGTGGCCGCGTTTGCGGACCCGGCAACGGCCAGGCCCAGCGCCAGAGCGGCGATCTTGATGGTTTTCATGTCTGTTCCCCAAATCTGGAGAACACCAATACATGGTTAATCCGGGCGATCAAACCGACTCGCCTGAGAGGCGAGAATCTTCCGTGAAGTCGCCTCCAAGGGGGGTATTTCACCCCGGAGCCGGACACGAAAAGGGTCCCGGCGAGCGATCGCCGGGACCCTCTCACGTTAATTTTCGGCTGGGTCTAGGCGACCGCGAGCCGGCGACGGTTGGTGCGCATCACGGCGCCGACGCCGCCGAAGCCCAGGATCATCAGCGCCCAGGCGCCCGGTTCCGGAACCGCGGCGCCGATGGTCGCGCCCTGGAACTCGACCCGCAGACCGCTCGGGTTGCCGCCGTTCTGGCCGAAGTTGATCACCCGGAACTTCAGGTCGTTCTGGCCGGCCTGGAAGGCCGGGGTCGCCGCCGAGAAGCCGGTCCAGTTATTGAAACCGCCCACCGGGCCGTTCGTCAGGGTGGTGTTGTTGAGCTTGATCCAGGACACCGCGTTGTCCGCCGCGAAGCGGCCCAGGAAGCTCGCGCCCGCGGCTTCAGACGCCGAAAGATTGAAGCTCAGGGTGTACTCGTAGAAGCCGTCGTTGCGGGGATCGGTGGACTCGCCCGCGTTCACCGTGGGGCCGATCCAGCGTGACGTCGCATTCTCGGTCAGCCAGGGGCCATTGAGCGGGAAGACGCCATTCTGGCCGCCGACGTAGGCCGTGCCGCCCGTCAGGGTCCAGTGCTGTTCGACGCCATTGGCGCCGACAGAGGCGTAGTCGGCGCCCACGCCGGTGTTGTAGAGGCCCGTGATCACGGTGGTGGAGGCCTGAGCCATCCCCGCGAAGGCCAGGACAGCCACGCCAACGGCGGCGGCTGTGAAGTTCGTACGCAAATTCATGTTCAGGTCCTTAAACCATCATCGCCCCAACTGGGCGCGACCTCTACGCTGTTGCAGCGCACAATCAAACCCGCCTCGCCTGCGGGGGACGCATTTGAAACCTGCGCGAGAGTTCGGCCGTGGACGCCTTGCCAGCCGCCACTGACGGGCGTTTTCTTGCTTCATGACTGAAACGCCCCCGCAGACCGCTCCCGAAGATGGCTGGAAGCACACCGGCGTTCGCGTCGTGCCCGGCGACCAGCTAGCGCCCGCGTCCGCCACCACACCCGGCATGGACCGGGCCGTCGCCATCGACCGCGCCCGGATGGGGGCCCAGAAGCTGTGGGCCGGCACGGTCCACATCCATGCCAACGCCAAGACAGGCGCTCATCATCACGGCCCGCTGGAGAGCGTGATCTATGTCGTCTCCGGCCGCGCCCGGATGCGCTGGGGCGAGCACCTGGAGTTCACCGCCGAGGCCGGACCCGGCGATTTCATCTATGTGCCGCCCTTCGTGCCGCATCAGGAGATCAACGCCTCCACCGACGAGGCGCTTTCCTGCGTGCTTGTGCGCAGCGATTCCGACGCGGTGGTGGTGAACCTCGACATCGAGCCTGCGGAGGCCCCGGAGGGTGTCGCCTGGATTGATCCAATCCACAGGAGCTAGGCCCGCGGATTGCGCTATTCACCCGCCCATGACCAACGCCGTCCGGGTCGCGCCCGCAAGACCGCCCAATAACCTCGTCGGCCTGTGCCTCCTCGTCGCCTTTCTGGCCTGCGGCGCCGCGCTGGCCCTGGCCCCGGAAGCGCGCACGCCCCTGACGTTCGGCTTTGTGCTGACCGGCTGGGTGCTCGCGGTGATGGCTCACGAGTACGCCCACGCCCGCGTGGCCTGCATGGCCGGCGACACGACGGTTCGGGACAAGGGCTATCTGTCGTTCGATCCCCGTCGCTATGGCGACCTGGGGACCAGCCTGGTGATCCCGCTCCTGGCCCTGGCGCTGGGCGGCATCGGCTTTCCGGGCGGGGCGGTCTATCTGCGGAACGACCTTATGCGCAGCCGCGGCTGGCGCGCGGCCGCCTCCCTGGCCGGCCCGGCGGCGACGCTGATCGTGCTCCTGGCCCTGGCCGCCGGCCTGGCGCCCTTTGCACAGGGCAAGGCCGGACCACTGGCGTCCGCAGTGGCCATGCTGGCGTTCCTGCAGGCAATGGCGCTGATCCTGAACCTGCTGCCGGTCCCGGGGCTGGACGGCTTCAACGCGGTCCGCCCCTTCCTGCCCCACGCCTGGGGGCCTGTGATCCGAAAGGCCGAAGGCGTCGCGATGCTGGCGCTGCTGGCCATCCTCCTGTTCCTGCCCGGAGGCGGCGCGCTGCTGTTCGCCGGCGCGGCCGGATTGACGGCCGCTCTGGGCGTGCCCCGGGAAGCGATAGGCGCCGGCTGGGACGCCTTCCACTTCTGGCAGGGCTAGCGGCAGCGGCCCACGACCGATAGCGTCGCTGCGGCGTCGGCGGCCGGGGAGTGCATCCATGAAGGGCCTGACACAGTTGGCCATCGCGGTCGGCATCTGGCTGGCGATCTGCGTCTTCTCACTTGGGCTCGGCCTGCTCCCTCTGGCGATCTGGGCCCTGCTGGTCTTCGTGGGCGCAGAGGGGCGGGCCGCGAGGCTCGATGCCCTGCTGGACCGGACCCTGATGACCGGCGAAACCGTTGTCGCGAGGGCGGCGCAACTGCGGGTCTTCGCCCTGTTCCGGCGCCGCCGCATCATCGCCATCACATCCAGCCGCATACTCACCCTCCAGCGCGGCCTGTTCGGCGGCTTCAGGATGGCCGACATGCAGTGGAAGGACCTTCGGGACGTCCGACTTGAGGAAAATGTGCTGGAGGGCCTCTGCGGCTCGAACATCGCCTTCGATCATGCAAGCCAGTCGGTCCAGAACATCGTCGTGGACGGCATTCCCAGCGAGGCCGCCGCGCAGATGTACGCGAGGGCGCAGTACGAGGAGCAGGCCTGGGAAGAGAAGCGCCGTGTCCATGGCCTTGAGGAAATGCGGGCGCAGTCGGGCGGCGTGAACCTGGGGACGGCCGTCGGCGGCTCCGGCGGCGGCGAGCACATCGTCGACGAGATCCAGCGGGCGAAGGGGTTGCTGGATTCCGGGGCCATCAGCGACGCCGAGTTCCAGGAAATGAAGGCCAAGATCCTCGGTCGCGCCTGACCCGGCTTTACACTCCGTTCACTCTTCCCGAGCCTAGGTCATTCCGGCATCTTCACCGGAACAGACGATGAACGCGCCGATTCGAATCCTAGGACTGGACCCTGGCCTGCGCCGCACCGGCTGGGGCGTGATTGCCTGCGAGGGCGCGCGGATCTCCCATGTCGCCCATGGCGTCATCGCACCCAAGGAAACCCTGCCCTTCGCCGAGCGGTTGCTGTGCCTGTTCCAGGGGATCGAGGCGGTGCTGGCCGAACATGGTCCGCACGAGGCGGCCGTCGAAGAGACCTTCATGAACAACAACGCCCAGTCAGCGCTGAAGCTGGGCCATGCGCGGGCCATGGCGATGATCGTTCCGGCCCGCGCCGGTCTGATTGTGGCCGAGTACGCCGCCACGGTGGTCAAGAAGGCTGTGGTTGGAACAGGCGCCGCCGACAAGGCGCAGGTCGGCTGGATGATCGCCCGACTGCTGCCGACCGCCGGCAGGACGGCGTCGGATTCCGCCGACGCCCTGGCGGTCGCCATTGCGCACGCCCACGCTCGCACGGCCCGACGCGTGGCCTGAGGCCGCGACGCTGCGCGCGCCGCGGCCCCTGACGGCTAGAAGTCGGTGGACAGCGTGAACTGCACGGTCCGCCGCGGGCCCGGCCGGAACGTGGCGGGCGTGTTGGTGGTCGTGGTGATGGTGCCCAGGTAGTCCTTGTCGAAGATGTTATCCACGTTCACCCGCGCCTTGACCTGCTTGAGCGGGCCGACCGCGAAACCGTCTCCCAGGTCCAGGTAGGCGTTGAACACCGTGTAGCCGCCGGTGCTCTCGGAATTGACGAAATTGGTGAAGCGCTTACCCACCCGGCGCGCCGAGACGTTGATCACCGCGCCCGGGACCGGCTCGACCGTGACGCCGCCCTGGAACAGCCACTTGGGGAAGTCCGGCACGACCTTGCCGGCAAGGGCAAAGGTGGCGAAGCCGTCTTTGAACTCGACGGAATTGTACGAGAGGTTGGTGTTGAAATAGATTTTCCCGTCGAGGATTTCCGGCTTCCACTGCCCGCTGAACTCCGCGCCGTGGGCCTCCACCGCACCGACATTCTGGAAGAAGGTCTCGGTGGTGGTGCTGCCGGGCACAAGTGAGGCGAACGCCTGCAGGCGGTTGTCGAACTTGGTGAAGTAGCCCACCAGGGCGGCGTTGAACGTCGGTCGGTTGGTGCGGACGCCAATCTCGTAGTTCTTGGCTTTCTCCGCGTCGGGCCCAGGCGCCAGCGGGCTGGCGGTGGCGAAGATGTCATCAGCGCCCTGCGGCAGGGCCATGTTCTCGGAATAGGACGCGAAGATCTGGTCGCGGCTGGTGACCGACCAGACCGCCCCCACCTGCGGTAGGAACCAGTCCTTCCATTTGTCCTTGATGGTCGGCGTGCGGCGATTGATGAAGTCAGCCGGGTTCCGGTAGCCGGCGATCTCGTAGTCGATGTCCAGTCCCTTGAAGCCCACGTCCACCTTCAGGCTGCCGTCGAACAGGCTGATGGTGTCCTTGAGGAAAATCTGCACCGTCTTGCGTGTGGAGTTGAAGTTGCGCTGCAGGTGCACCGGCTCGTTCAGCAGCGGCGCGCCGTCGGGGTGCCCGTTCTCGACGTTGTAGCGCTGCTGGGTGCGATGATAGCTGTCGTCCTCGTACCAGGCGCCGGCCTGCACAGCGTGCATTCCGAAGGTCCAGTCGGCATGGCCGTTGACGCCCTTTCGGGTGCCGTCGACCGTGGACAGGCCATACTGGATACCCTTGGGCGCGGTCAGCCCGGCCACGATCAGCCGCTCGGCGTTGTAGTTCGTGAGCGAGGTGGCATAGGCCTCCGGCGAGACGCCGTAGCCCTTCTTGTCCTCATAGTAGCCGGTGACCGACACCGCGATGCTCTCGCCGATGGGCGCCGCAAGCGTCAGGCCATAGAGGTGGTCCTCCCGGCTGTTCACCGCGAACTTGTAGTACTGGTTGTAGTTTGCGTTGGAGTACGGAACCCCCGCCGCAGTGATCGGCAGCGAGGTGGCCGTGGCCGCCGAGCCCAGGGCCCCGGGCGTCGGAATGTAGCCCAGATAGGCGAAGCTGCGCCCCTTTCGGCCGAAGATGTCGCCGGCCGTGCCCAGGTACTGCGCCTTGGTGATCGAGGGGCTGTCGTAGTCGAAGTACTTGTTGTGAACCGTCTGGAAGGTCAGCGAGGCTTCGTTGGCGAACCGGTAGCGGATCTGGCCCTCGTAGTGGTCGCGGTCGATGGTGCCCGGGCCACGCCACAGCTCGCCCGATGTGGTGGAATAGCTGCCGAACGCCGAGAAGCCGGCGTGCTCGCCCGTGTCGACCCGGACAAAGCCTCGCAGCAGTTCGTCGCTGCCGCGGCTGTAGCTGACCTTGCCGCCGAATTCCTCCGCCGGCCCGCGGGTGATGTAGCTGACGATCGGGCCCAGCGAGGCGTAGCTGGCCAGCGACACGTCGCCCGAGCCGGCCGATGCGGTCACCCGGGCCAGATTCTCATTGTCGACGTAGCGGTAGATCGGGCTGCCGCCGAACTGGTCGGACCGGCCCATGGGGATGTTGTCCAGCAGGAAGCCGATCTGGCGGAAGGTGAAGGCGCGCACCGAGACCGAGTTGCCGAACTCGTACATGCCGAGTGCGTCATTGGCCTGGACGTTGAAGCCGGGCAGGCCCTCCAGCATCTTCAGGCCGGTGATGCCGGCCGGCGCCGACAACAGCGCCTCGCTGGTGATCGAGACCGTGGCGGTGACCTTGTCGGTGCCGATGGCCACCGTGGCCTCGGAGACTCGAGACCCCGTGACCACCAGTTCCTCCACGGCCGTCGGCGGCGCCTCTGCGGCCAGAGCCGGTGCGGCCAGCATCGTGGCGGCCAGAAGGGCGAGTTTCAGCGCGATGGGCGCGCGAGCGCGGGCGCGGATTGGGCTCATGGAGTATCCCCTCGAATTCTTGACGTCGACACAGGTCGCGACCTCGGCTTCGCCGCATGAAGGCGTCGCGATCCCGAGATGAGGGTGTCTTGCGAGGGAACGCCCGGCCAGCCGTCAGCCGCGCCGGGGCTCAATCGACGGCCGGGCGCCTATGTGCGCGCCGTCCGCCGTCACAAATGCGTATTCGTTGGACGCCTGTCGGAGCTACTTCGAGGTCTCTACCGCCCCGTCAAGCCGCGACCACTCCTCGAACGATCCGTCATAGAGCAGCGCCTTGAGGCCCAGGCTGCGGGCGGCGAACAGGGTTGCCGAGGCCTGCTGGCCCACATGGCAATAGGCGATCACCGTGTCGCCGGGCTTGACCCCCGCGGCCTTGAATTTCGCGGCGATCTCCTCGGCGGATGCGAGCTTCATGTCCGGGGTCGTGACCGAGACGAACGGCACGCTGACGGCGCCGGCGATGTGGCCGGACTTGTGCGGCCGGGCCGGTGTCCCGCCCGCCTTGGTCCCGGCGTAGAACTCCGGCGCGCGGGCGTCGACGACGGCAAAGCCCTTCGCGCCCGCATGGCCCTTCACGAAGGCCGCATCCACCACCAGCGGCCGCATCCTGAGAGGCGACAGCTTCCCGGGCGTCACGGCCTTGAGCTCGGCAGTCACAGCGCCGCCGTTCGCGATCCAGGCGGCCAGCCCGCCCTCCAGAAGCCACGTCCGGTCACCAAGGCCGGCCGCGTCCAGGGTGAACACCACCCGCGTCGCCGACTGGATTCCCTCGCGCGTCGGATAGACCACGATCTTCGAACGGTCAGACACCCCCAGCGCCACCAGCCGCGCCCGCAGGGCCTCGGGCTCCGGCATCTGCAGGATCAGGGAGTCGGGACCTGTGGAGGGCGCGGCGATGTCGGCCAGGGTCACAAGGCGTGCGCCGGGAATGTGCGAGGTCTCGAAGCCCGCCTTGTCGCCGACCTGCAGGATGACCAGGTCCGGGTCAGCAAGGTGCTCGGCGACCCAGGCCGGGGTCACCACCAGTTTCTCGCGGGGAGTTCCCGCCCAGGCCGGCAGGGCCAGCATCAGCATCAGGACCGCCAGAACCGCGCGCATCGTCGTATCTCCCGGATTTTTCCGGATGCTAGGTCGCGGCTGGCCTCAGCGCCAGCTTCCCAAGTCAGGTTCAGGCGTCTATCCCGGCGCCCTCGACATCCGGAGCCTGCCTGCCATGCCGCCCAGAGACGCCAACGGCGCTGAACTGACCGAAGGTTGCTCCATCACCCTGATCAAGGACCTCAAGGTGAAGGGCTCGGGCGGCGTCACGCTCAAGCGCGGCACGCTGATCAAGAACATCCGGCTCACCGACGACGACCACGAGATCGAGTGCAATGCCGAGAAGGTGCGCGGCCTCGTGCTCCGGACCGAGTTCGTCAAGAAGGCCTGACGCCGAGGGCATTTCCGGCGGTCACCTGCGCCGGGGCGCCTGGCCCATCTCGCGATGCCTGGCCTGCGTCGCCGCGTCCAGACGCAGGAAGCGGGCGGCGTTGTTGTAGAGGATGTCGCGCTTCTGGGCCCTGCTCAGGAACGGCGCGGCCTCGATCACCGCGATGCTGCGCTCGAGCGTTTCCGGCCAGACCATCTGGTCAGAGCCGAACATGATCCGCTGGCCGAACCCCGCGTCCACCAGCGCCTGCAGGTAGCGATAGAAGACCGGCCGGGGCTGCGTGTAGACGATCACGCCGGTGTCCAGATAGACCTGCGGATGGGCGTAGAGCAGCGCCAGGGTGTCGTCCAGCATGGGGAACCCGGCGTGCATCACGTTCACCCGCAGGCGCGGGTGGCGGACCAGCACCTCCTCCAGCAGCAGCGGACTGCTCAGCCTGGCCCGGTAACCCGAGCCGGGCGCATAGGCGACGCCGGGCGGCCCCGGGCCCATGTGGATCGCCACGGGGATGTCGTTGGCCTCAGCCGCGGCCCAGATCGGCTCCAGCTTCGGGTCATCGGGTGAAATGCCCTCATACTGGAACCCCAGCTCGCCCAGCACGGCGATGTCGCCCTTCGCCTTCGCCCCGGCCAGTTCCGCGGCCAGGTTCGGCCGGGGTGGAAGGTCCGGCATCAGGCTGGGCAGCACACGGTCAGGCGCGGCGGCGCGCCAGGCCTTCACCCGGGCGAATCGGCCGCTGACCACGCCGATCACGTTGCGCCGCTCCATGATCGCGATCGTACCGCGCATCACCGCCTCGTCGGTCATGGGCGACCACACGGGGTCCTTGCAGGCGGGATGCTTGAACGGCGCCAGGAAGGTCTCGGTGACCGGACGGCTCTGGTCCCAGGTCGGCATCGGATCCATCGGCGTGCACATCGCCAGCGGCGGCGGACCCTGGTCGTTGGCCGGAAGGGCGTGAAGGTGGACGTCCAGGATCGGCTCGACCGGCGCCGCCCGGACCGCGTACGCCGACAGGAACAGGGTCGCGGTCAGCAGCGCGCGGACGGATAGGCTGTGAGACATGGTCGATCGCTCCCCGGGGCGGGCTCTTGCCGGGCGCCCGAGGGGCTTGTCAATCGACCGGAGCCGCGCCGGATCCCCGGGCAGGTCGGCGCCACGCACATTCCCCCTGCGCGCGCCCTACGGTACTCATGGCGAACACATGCCGAACGTGATTCGCCCCGCTCGCGCGCCGTCGTACGGCTGCGCAAAGGCGCGCCCCGCATGATCGGGCGCCTGCGCGGGACCGTGGCCGAGGTGTCCGAGGAGGACGCGCTCATCGACGTCATGGGCGTGGGCTATGTGGTCCGCTGCGGATCACGCACCCTGGGCCGGCTGCCCGCCGTGGGCGAAGAGACCCTGCTGCACGTGGAGAGCCAGTTCGGCGAACAGACCGGGCTCACCCTCTACGGTTTCCTCAGCCGCGATGACCGCCGCGCCTTCGTTCTGCTGCGGACCATCCAGGGCGTCGGCCCCAAGGCCGCCCTGTCGGTGCTGGACGTGCTGCCCCCGGCCGAGCTGGCCGGCGCGGTGGCCCGCGACGACAAGGCCGCCGTCGCCCGCGCCCAGGGCGTCGGCCCCAAGCTGGCGCAGCGGATCGTCACCGAGCTCAAGGACAAGCCGATCACCGACGGCCCGGTGGCGGCCTTCCACGGCCAGATCCACAAGCCCACGCCGATGAAGCCGTCGGCCACAGGCGAAGCCGTCGCCGCCCTGCTGGGCCTGGGCGTCGCCGAGCCCGCCGCCCGCCGCGTGGTCGAGACCGCCGCCATCCGCCTGGGCGAGGACGTCGACGCCACGGCCCTGATCAAGGCCGCCCTGCAGGAGCTGGGGCGGTGACCCGTCTCGTTTCCGGCGAACCTGCGCCGTTCGAGCCGGCGGACAAGGCGCTACGGCCGCAGACGCTGGCGGAGTTCGTCGGCCAGCAGCAGGCCAAGGGCAACCTCAGCGTCTTCATTGAGGCGGCCAAGGCCCGGGGCGAGGCGCTGGACCATGTGCTGCTGTTCGGCCCGCCCGGGCTGGGCAAGACCACCCTGGCGCAGATCGTCGCCCGCGAACTGGGCGTGAACTTCCGGGCCACCTCCGGACCGGTGCTGGCCAAGGCCGGAGACCTGGCCGCGATCCTCACCAACCTCGAACCGCGCGATGTCCTGTTCATCGACGAGATCCACCGCCTGCCGGCCAATGTGGAGGAGATCCTCTATCCGGCGATGGAGGATCACGTCCTCGACCTGATGATCGGCGAAGGCCCATCGGCGCGATCGATCCGCATCGACCTCGCGCCCTTCACCCTGGTGGCGGCGACGACACGGGCGGGGCTGCTGGCCACGCCGCTGCGCGACCGGTTCGGCATTCCCATCCGGCTGGAATTCTATTCCCACGACGAACTGCAGAAGGTGCTGATGGGCGCCGCGGTGAAGATGGGCACGGCGCTGGCCGCCGACGGCGCCGCCGAGATTGCAACCCGCGCCCGGGGCACCCCGCGCGTGGCCGGGCGGCTGCTGCGCCGCGTGCGCGACTTCGCCGCCGCCGACGGGGCCGCGATCATCGACCGCAAGGCCGCCGCCTCGGCGCTTGCCCGGCTGGACGTGGACGAGCACGGACTGGACTCGCTGGACCGCCGCTACCTGCGGGCCCTGATCGAGAACTACGCCGGCGGCCCGGCGGGGGTGGAGACGCTGGCCTATGCGATCGCCGAGGCCAAGGATGCTGTCGAGGACGTCATCGAGCCCTTCCTGCTGCAGCAGGGCTTCCTGCAGCGCACGCCGCGCGGCCGGATGGCCACCGCGCGGGCCTATGCCCACCTCGGCCTGACGCCGCCGAAGATCATTCCTCCCGCCGGCGGGGACCTGTTCGAATGAGCGACCCCACCTCCGGATGGCTGGACGGCCGCGAGCACGTCCTGCCGGTGCGCATCTACTACGAGGACACCGACTTCACCGGCATGGTCTACCACGCCAACTACCTGCGCTATTTCGAGCGCGGGCGAAGCGATTTCTTCCGGCTGGCGGGGATCAGCCACACTGCGCTGCTGGCGCTGGCCGAGCCGACAGCCTTCACGCTGGTCCGGGTCGAGATCGACTACAAGCGCGCGGCGCGGATCGACGACGCCCTGCTGGTGCGCACCACCTACGACGCGGTGCAGGGCGCGCGGCTGATGGTCAGCCAGCGGATCACGCGCGGCGAGGAGCTGATCGCCCAGGCCCAGTTGCAGGCGGTCTGCATCGACATGGCAGGCCGGGCAAAGAGACCTCCGCGCGAGATGGTCGAGTTGCTGCGCCCCTATTTCGCGACGCCATAAGATCGCCACCTAAGCCCCCCACCCCTGAACGTCCGATTCGCTAGGAGACACGATGAACCCGGCCGCCGCCCTCACCCCGGAGAGCTTCGACCTGATCAGCATCTTCCTGCGCGCCGACTGGGTGGTGAAGCTGGTGATGACGGGCCTGGCCCTGGCCTCGCTGTGGTCGTGGACCATCATCATTGACAAGCTGGTCCGGTTTTCGTCGCTCAATCGTCAGGCCAACGCCTTCGAGGACTCGGTCGCCTCGGGCCGCAGCCTTGAGGACGTGGCCAATGACGCCGGCGACCAGCCCGCCCACGCCCTGCCGCGTATGCTGCAGGCGGCGCTGAAGGAATGGCGCGACGGCAGGTCCAGGAGCGGAGCATCGGAGGGACAGCTGGCCTTCCTGGTCCAGCGGATCGACCGCACGCTCGACACCATCATCGCCCGCGAAAGCGCCCGGGTGGAAACGGGCCTGGGCGCCCTGGCCATTGTCGCCACCGCCTCGCCGTTCGTGGGCCTGTTCGGCACGGTCTGGGGGATCATGCGGTCGTTCCAGGCGATCGCCATCCAGAAGAACACCTCCCTTGCCATCGTCGCGCCGTCGATCGCCGAGGCCCTGTTCGCCACCGCCATCGGCCTGGTGGCGGCGATCCCGGCCTACATCGCCTACAACGCCTTCTCGACCGCCGCCGGCAAGTACGCGGGCCGGCTGGAGGGCTTCGCCGACGATCTCTCCACGGCGATCCAGCGCCGCATCTCCGAGCGCGCCTGAGCCATGGCGCTTTCGGCAAATGACGCGTTCGCCGCGGGTGGCGGCCGGCGACGACGGCGCGGCCGGGGCCGCCGCGGCGCGCTTAGCGAGATCAATGTCACCCCGCTGGTGGATGTCATGCTGGTGCTGCTGATCATCTTCATGATCTCGGCCCCGCTGCTCACCGCCGGCGTGCCGGTGGAACTGCCCAAGACCGAGGCCGGCGCCATGCAGGACGTACCGGACCCGATCACGCTCTCCATCCGCGCCGACGGCCGGATCTACATCGCCGAGTCCGAGATCCCGTTCGCCAACCTCGCGCCCCGGCTCAAGGCCATGGCCGACGACCGGACCCGGCCGATCTATGTCCGCGCCGACGCCAAGGCCTCGTATGGAACCGTCGCCCAGGTGATGGCCTCGCTCTCCACCTCGGGCTTTTCCGCCATCAACCTGATCACCGAGACCGGCGGCCCGTCGTCCGGCGGCGACAAGGATGAGGCGACGCCGTGAGCCAGGCCGCGTCCAGGCGCGTCGAGGTCTCGCCGGCGGCCCTGGGCTCGCTGGCGCTGCACGTGGGCGTCGCGGCGGCATTCATGATCTCGTGGGGCGACCGCGACCTGAAGGTGGGCGCCGTGGTGCCGGTCACCATCGTCTCCAGCGCACCCGATAGCGACGCCCGGCCCGCCGAGCAGGCGCCCGAGGCCCAGACGGCCATGACCGAGGAACCGGTGGCAGAGGCGCCGCCCGAGCCGGTTCCGCCGCCGCCGCAACCGACGCCGCCGATCCCGACGCCCAGGGCCGCCTCCAAGCCCGCCGAGAAGGCTCCGGCCCCGACGCCGACCCCTGCGAAACCTGCCGCCAAACCGGCCGAGAAGGCCCTCGACCTGGACGCCCTCGCCGCCAGCCTGACCCGGCCGGCCCGCAACGCCCCGGCCCGACCGTCTTCCGCGCCCAGGGGGCCGACACGTCCGGAGACTGCGCCGGTCGCCCGGCAGGCCGTGGGATCGGGCCTTGCCGCGGGCGCCGCCGTCACCGGCATGACCGAGGAGCTCCAGCGCCGCTGGAACCCCAACTGCGAGGTCGAGGGCGGTCGCGACGTGATCGTGCGGGTCACCTTCCAGCTGGGTGTCAGCGGCCAGGTGGTGGGCGACGTCACCCCCCAGATCCAGGGCGCCCGGACGCCTGTCGCCACCGCCGGGGCCGAGCGGGCCGTCCGCGCCGTCTACGCCGCTGCCCCGTTCCGCGGCCTGCCCCGCGAGTTCTACGGCGACCGGATCGCCGTCAGTTTCAATGCCAGAGAGGCCTGCGCCCGATGACCAAGACCCTCCGGACCCTTTCGCGCCCGACGGCCCTTCTGTTCAGCCTGCTCTGCGCGATCACCGCGCTGGTCCTCGCCGCGCCGGCGCGCGCGGAGATCCAGCTCAACGTGAACCGCGGCGACGTCCAGCCGCTTCCCGTGGCCGTCCCCGCCTTCGGGGGCGGACAGGTCGGCGCCGACATCGCCGAGGTGATCGGCGCCAACCTGCAGCGCTCGGGCCTGTTCCGACCGCTGGACCCGGCCAGCTTCGTGGAGAAGAACCTGACCGCCGCCGTCCAGCCGCGCTTCGCTGACTGGAAGACCATCAACGCCCAGGGCCTGGTGAACGGCCAGGTCACGGTCGAGGGCGGCAAGCTGCGGGTCGACTTCCGCCTCTGGGACGTGTTCGCCGAGCAGCAGCTGCTGGGCCTGCAGTTCACCTCCAGCCCGGAGAACTGGCGGCGCGTGGCGCACAAGATCTCCGACGCGGTCTATGAGCGGCTGACCGGCGAGAAGGGCTATTTCGACACCCGCGTGGTGTTCGTCGCGGAGAGCGGCGGGCGCGGCAAGACGATCAAGCGGCTGGCGATCATGGACCAGGACGGGGCCAATCCCAGCTACCTGACCACCGGCGACTCCATCGTCATGACTCCCAGGTTCTCCTCGAACAGCCAGGAGATCACCTACATGTCGCTGCGGCCGGACTCCTCGACCATCTACCTGTTCAACCTCGAGACCGCCCGGCGCGAGAGCCTCGGCACCTTCCAGGGCATGGTCTTCGCCCCGCGCTTCTCGCCCGACGGCGGCAAGGTGGCGTTCTCGGTGGAGCGGGGCGGCAACAGCGACATCTTCGTGATGAACCTGTCCAGCCGCACCTCGACCCGCCTGACCTCCGACCCGGCCATCGACACCTCGGCGTCGTTCTCGCCGGACGGCTCGAAGATCGTGTTCAACTCAGACCGGGGCGGCTCGCCCCAGCTCTACATGATGGGGGCCGACGGTTCGGGCCAGCGCCGGATTTCCGGCGGGGGCGGCCGCTACACCACCCCGGTCTGGAGCCCGACCGGCGAATTCATCGCCTTCACCAAGCAGACCGGCGGCGAATTCCACATCGGGGTGATGCGTCCGGACGGGTCCGACGAGCGCCTGCTGACCACCAGCTATCTGGACGAGGGGCCGACCTGGGCGCCCAACGGTCGGGTTTTGATGTTCTCGCGTGAAACCCCCGGCGGCCCGCCCAAGTTATGGAGTGTGGATGTCACCGGCCGAATCCTTCAGCCGATGCCCTATCCCGGCGCAGGATCCGACCCGGCGTGGTCACCTTTGCTCAACTAGTCTTGCGCCCCAATGCCGCCCGATAGAGTCTGATAGTGATTTGCAACCTTAACCCCTCTAGGAGACGCAGATGGTTCGTAGCGTGAACGGCAACACCGTGTTCCGCCTGGCGCTGGTGGGCGTCGCCGCTGCGTCGCTGGCGGCGTGCGCGAGCAAGCCCAAGCCCACCTATCCGACCCAGACCCCGCCCGCGACCCAGGCCCAGCCGCCGCGCACCGAACTGCCACCGGCCCAGCCGGGCGTTTCCCAGCAGCCCATGGGCGCGCTGCCGGGTTCGACCCAGGACTTCGTCGTCAACGTCGGCGACCGGGTCTATTTCGACACCGACAGCCACGACGTCCGCGAGGACGCCAAGCCGCTGCTGGACGCCCAGTCCAGCTGGCTGCGCCGCTATGGCTCGGTGGCCGTGCGGATCGAGGGCAACGCCGACGAACGGGGCACCCGCGAATACAACCTGGCCCTCGGCGCCCGCCGCGCCAACTCGGTGCGCGACTACCTGGTCAGCCACGGCGTGACCGCTGACCGGATCTCCACCATCTCGTTCGGCAAGGAGCAGCCGCTCGACGCCGGAAGCGGTGAGGAGTCCTGGCAGAAGAACCGCAACGCGCGGACCGCCATCGTCTCCGGCGCCCGCTAGTCCGTGCGCGCACCCCGTCCGCTCCTGACCGCGCTGGCGTTCGCCGTCCTTGCGACGGCGGCGCCCGCCTGGGCGCAGGTTCCCATGGAGGATCCGCTCGACGCCCGCGACGCCAAGCGGGTGGAGCGGATGGAGAAGGTGGTGCGCGAGTTGCGTTCGATCGTCTTCCAGCTGCGCGACACCGGCAAGCCGGTGGTCGTCCAGCCGGCGGACACCGACGCGCGGATGGCCGAGATGGCCGGCAAGCTGTCGGACCTCGAGCAGACCCTGCGGAGCCTGAACAGCTCGTTCGAGACCGTCACCCGCGACCTTGATCAGGCCCGCCGCGAGAGCGCCGCCCTGAAGAAGGATGTCGACGCGCTGTCCGAGCGGCTCGCCAACCTGGAGCAGAAGCAGGCCCAGGCCGCCGTGGCCCCGCCGCCCGAGGTCTCCGAAGGTTCGGCGCCGACGGCTGCCGCCGGCGACCCGGCCCGGGACTTCGCCCAGGCCCGGCAGTTGATGCTGGCCGGCGACTACGACGGCGCCGAGGCCGCCTTCGCCGGCTTTGTCGAGGCCTATCCGGACGCCTCGCGGACGCCCGAGGCCCACTACTGGTGGGGCAAGACGCTCACCGTGCGCAACGCCCACGCCGACGCGGCCCGGGCCTATATCGGCGCGATCCGCGGCTGGCCGCAGACGCCCTGGGCGCCCGATGCCGTGGTCGAGCTGTCGCGCTCGCTGCTGGCGCTGAAGAAACCCGCCGACGCCTGCCAGACCCTGGCCGAATTCGGCCGTCGCTATCCCAAGGCGCCGGCCAACGTCGCAAGTCGCGCCGCCGCCACCCGCACCCAGGCGAAGTGCGCGGCCTAGAGGCCCGGGTCCGCGCGGTCCTCGACCGCCACCTGCAGCCAGGCAGTCCCCGCCCGATCGCCGTCGCCCTGTCCGGTGGCGGCGACTCGCTGGCCCTGACCCTGATCGTCGACCGCTGGGCGCGCGACGCCGGGCGTCCCCTTGTCATCCTGACCGTGGACCACCGCCTGCAGGCCGCAGGCGCGGACTGGACCCGAGCCTGCGCCGATGTGGCGCGGCGTCTGGACCGCCCGTCCCGGGCGCTGGCCTGGGAGGGCGAAAAGCCTGCAACGGGGCTCCCGGCGGCCGCGCGCGCGGCGCGACACGGCCTGCTGGCCGACGCGGCGCGCGAGGCCGGGGCCCGCGTACTGCTGATGGGCCACACGGCCGACGACATTCTCGAGGCCGGCCGGATGCGCGCGGCGGGCGCTACCACGCCGGACCCGCGCACCTGGGCGCCCTCGCCGGTCTGGCCCA
The DNA here is from genome assembly GCA_963205005.1 of Pseudomonadota bacterium. Lineage (GTDB taxonomy): Bacteria > Pseudomonadota > Alphaproteobacteria > Caulobacterales > Caulobacteraceae > Phenylobacterium. The sequence continues at coordinate 15,233 of CAUJHW010000114.1, read as the reverse complement.
ATGGGCGCGGCCTGTTCGTGCTGCGACCCCTGCTCGGCGCCGGGCGGGCGGAGCTACGCGACTGGCTCAGGGCGCGGGGCGAAACCTGGATCGACGACCCCGCCAATCTCGATCCCAGCTATGCCCGCAGCCGGGCCAGGGCCCAATCGGCCGGCGGAGAGGAACCCGCCGCCGCCTGCGAAGCGCCGCCTTCGCCAGACATCTGGACGGAGGACCGGGGGATCGTCCGGCTCGACCGCGAGGGCCTGCGGCAGGCGTCTGCCGAAGCCGCCGCGCGCCTGATCGCCATGGCCTGCGTCTGCGCGGGCGGCGGGGTCAGACGCCCGGCGGGCGCCCACGTTGCGCGCGTTGCCGACCGGCTGCGCGGATCGGGGGCCTTCGTGGCGACACTGGCCGGCGCCCGGGTGATGGCTGACGCGGAGCAGGTGTTCATTGCGCGCGAGGCCGGCGAGCGCGGGCGCGGCGGGCTGATGCCAGTGACGCTGTCCGTCGGCCAGACAGCGGTGTGGGATGGGCGTTTCGCGGTGACCTGCGACCGGTCGGACCAGACGTTGCGGGGACTCTCCGGCGTGGCCCGACGCCTGCCGGCCGACCAACGCCGCCGCCTGACTGACGTGCCGGCCGGAGCCCGGGGCGGGCTGCCCGCGCTGGTCGATACGGAGGGGCGCGTGACCAGCCCGGTGCTCGCCGGGGTTCCCGGTGTTACGGTCGTCTCGCTCATTGGCGAGCGGCTGGCCGCGGCCACCGGTCAGGTGATGCGGGAACCCGACTAGGTCTTCGCCGCCAGGGCGTGGTCGATGCCCCGCAGGATCGCCTCGGCGAAGCGGGGTCCCAGCAGGTTGGCATGGTTGGACGCCGTCACATGCTCGATGTAGCCGCTGCGGGAGCGGTTCGCCGGGCCCTCCTGGATCGCCTTGATCCGGGCGCGCGCCTTGCCGTCACCAGCCGTCACCACCGAGATCGGGATGTCCGCCGCCAGGTCCGCGGCGCCGGCCATCCGTGAGGTTGCGGGCCACTGCATCACCTCGACCGCCGCGCCGTGGGCGTGGGGCGCCGAGGCGTGGATGCGACGCTTCTCCGCGCCGGCCGCGCCGGGCAGTCCGATCATGTTGCCGCTCACCAGCGAGACCGGATGCATCAGGCCGACCCTGGCGCCGTGGCTCACCAGCTGCAGCACCCGGCCGAAGGCGCGCACCGCCGTCGGACCGCCCGGCAGGGTTAGCGCCTCCGGGGTCACGGCGTCCACCAGCACCAGCCCCAGCAGGGCATGGGTCCGCTCCAGGGCGAACAGGCGCACCATCAGTCCGCCCATGGAATGGCCGACCAGCAGGATCGGCCCCGTCTCGCCCAGCGCCGCCAGCAGGGCCTCAAGGTCGTCGTTGATCGCCCGGCCGTCCCGGGGCTCGGGGCCCGGATCGGAATGTCCCAGTCCCGCGCGGTCATAGGCCAGGCTGCGCAGGCCGCGGGCGGACAGCTTCTCCTGCACCACCGCCCAGTCGGCGGCGCAGCCGAACGCGCCGTGCTCGCAGACCACCAGCGGGCCGCCGCTTGCGGGACCCGCGCGGACGACACGCAGGCTGCGACCGCCGATGTCGATCCGGTCTCCCCGGTACGCGATGCGGCCCAACGGCGTGTCCCTCGATGACTGACGGTCCTGGCGCCCGATATGGCGCGCCCGTTCGAGCGCGTCGAGGCTTCGCCGTCCTAGACCACCGCCCCCACCGAAGCGCGGGCAGGCGACGCGCCAGGCCGCAGCCGTTCGTAGGCCTCGGCCAGCCTGTCGATGGCCTGGTCAAGATCGCCGGGCGAGAGCGTGTAGGGCAGGCGGACGAAGCGCTCGAAGGCGCCGTCGACGCCGAACCTGGGCCCGGCGGCCAGCCGAACGCCGAACCGTTCGGAGGTGGCGGCCAGCGCGCTCGACACCGGAGCCGGCAACTCGGCCCACAACGACAGGCCGCCGGGGGGCGAGCGCACCCGCCAGTCCGGCAGACGCGTCCGGACCAGCCGCAAGAGGTGGTCACGACGGTGGCGCAGGAGGTCGCGCCGCTCGCCCAGCGCCGGCTCGTCGTCAGCCAGCAGATGGCAGGCCGCCAGCTGTTCCAGCAGCGGGCTGCCCAGGTCGATGGAGGCGCGGCGCAGGGCCAGCGCCTGGATGATCTGGGCGTCGGCCCGGATCCAGCCCAGCCGCAGCCCGCCCCAGAAGCTCTTGCCCATTGAGCCCAGCCGGACCAGCTCCGCCCCGGCGTCGTCGAAGGCGTAGGGCGCCTCAGGACGGTCGAGCCACAGATCGATCAGGGTCTCGTCGAAGACCAGGGTGGTTCGCGCCCGGGCCGCCGCGGCGGCGATGGCGGTTCGCGCGGCGGACGACATCCAGCGGCCGGTCGGGTTATGGAATTCCGGGATCAGGTAAGCCAGTCGAGGCGCGCTCTGGCGCAGGGCCGCGGCCAGGCCCTCCACGTCCCAGTCCTCGGCCGGAAGCCCGACCGGAACGGCCCGGCAGGATGCCCGCTCTATGGCGTCGATGGCGTGGGGATAGGTAGGGTGGTCGATCACCACCCGGTCGCCCGGGCCCGCCAGCAGGCGCAGCAGCAGGGCCAGGCCATGCTGTGCTCCGTTGGTGATCATGATCTGGTCGACCTGGGTCGGCAGGCCACGGCGGGTATAGCGGGCGGCGACCACCTCGCGCAGTTCCACCAGACCCAGTGTGGCGTAACCATGGTTCGGCAGATGCGCCGGCAACTGGCTGAGCGCGGCGGCATAGGCCGGATGCACCCGGTCGCTGGCCGGCGGCGCGGCCGAGGTCATGTCGAGGATGCCGTCCACCCCGACCCCCGAGACCGAGGCGGCGCCCCGCTCGCCGGGCCCCGACGGCAGGCGGGTTCGCGCCCCCGCCCCCTGCCGTCGATCCAGGAAGCCCTCGTCGCGCAGATGGGCGAAGGCGGCGGTCACGGTGGTGCGGCTGATCTCCAGCGCCTGGGCCAGCTCGCGCTCGCCCGGCAGCACCACGTCCAACGGCAGGCGGCCGTCGAGGATCAGCAGGCGCAGGCTGTCGGCCAGCTGGCGGTAGGCGGGCCCGGGCCGGTCGCCGCGCCAGGCGCCGAGCAGCCGGATCAGGGATGTGGGGCCAAGTCGTCTCGGGGTCATGGGGGCCACGTTTGCAGAAGTGGCTCTGTTTTCAAGGTCCAGTTGAGCGCATCTGGCTGGCCATGATGTTCCGCCGCCTCTTTCAGCTCTTCGTCGGCCTGTCGCTCTACGGCGCGTCCATGGCGCTGATGCTCCGCGCCGCGCTTGGCCTCGACCCATGGGACGTGTTCCACCAGGGGCTCAGCACGCACGCGGGCATCTCCATCGGCATGCTGGTGAATCTGGTGGGGCTGGGCGTGCTGCTGCTGTGGATACCCCTGCGCCAGAAGCCCGGCGTCGGAACGGTGGCCAATGTCTTCATCATCGGCACCGCCATGGACCTGACCCTGTCGGTGCTGCCACACATCGACGGCCTTGCCGTCCAGGTCCTCGCCCTGGTGGTCAGCATTGTCGCCAACGGCCTGGCCGGAGCACTCTATATCGGCGCTGGCCTCGGCCCCGGCCCGCGGGACGGGCTGATGACCGGACTGGCGCGACGGACCGGCTGGTCGCTGCGTCTCGTGCGGACCGGCATCGAGCTCACGGTCCTCGCGCTCGGCTGGCTGCTGGGCGGCACGGTCGGCATCGGCACCCTGCTCTACGCCTTTGCCATCGGCCCGCTCGTCCAGGCGATGCTGCCCTGGGTCGAGATCGCCCCGCCCGCTGGTAAACCCTTGGAAACCTTGCCCGTTAACGCCTGACTCAAGTCTGCGAAACTCCGCCTTTACCACCGCCCTGTATCAATCAGGGACAAGAACAGAGGCCTCGCCAGAACAGCGAGCGTCCAGTCGGTGGGTGTCTTCCAATGGCCAAAACGGTCCTCGTCGTCGATGACGATCCTACTCAGCGTCGCCTGATCCAGGCGGTTCTCGAGCGCGACGGGTTCGCCGTCGCCCACGCCCAGAGCGGCGATGAGGCGATCCAGCACCTGACCTCCGGCGCCACCGTCGACGTGGTGCTGATGGACCTGGTGATGCCCGGGATTTCCGGACAGGACGCGTTGATCGAGATGCGGGCCCGCGGGTTCAACCAGCCGGTCATCGTGCTGACCGCCACCGGCGGCATCGACACGGTCGTCCAGGCCATGCAGGCCGGCGCCTGCGACTTCTTCGTCAAGCCCGCCAGCCCCGAGCGGATCACCGTCTCGATCCGCAACGCGCTCTCGATGGGCGCCCTTAAGGGCGAGGTGGACCGGCTGAAGAAGCACGCCACCGGCCGCACCACCTTCAACGACCTGATCGGCGGCTCCGTGCCGATGATGACGGTCAAGCGCATGGGCGAGCGGGCGGCCAAGTCCTCGATCCCTATCCTGATCACCGGTGAGAGCGGGGTCGGCAAGGAAGTGATCGCACGCGCGGTGCACGGCTCGTCCGACCGCGCAGGCAAGCCCTTCGTGGCCGTGAACTGCGGCGCCATCCCCGAGAACCTCGTCGAGAGCATCCTGTTCGGCCACGAGAAGGGCAGCTTCACCGGCGCCAGCGACAAGCACCTGGGCAAGTTCCAGGAAGCCAATGGCGGCACCCTGTTCCTCGACGAGGTGGGTGAGCTTCCCCTCGACATCCAGGTCAAGCTGCTGCGGGCGCTGCAGGAGAGCGAGATCGACCCGGTCGGCGCCAAGCGCTCGATCAAGGTGGACGTCCGCATCGTCTCGGCGACCAACCGCGACCTCAGCCAGGCGGTCGCCGAAGGCCGCTTCCGCGAGGACCTGTTCTATCGCCTGAACGTGTTCCCCATCGAGGCCCCGGCCCTGCGTCACCGCAAGGAAGACGTGCCCGCCCTGGTCGACTGCTTCATCCGGCGCTTCAACGTCGAGGAAGGCAAATCCGTGGTGGGCGCTTCGGCCGAGACCCTGGCCTGCCTCACCGCCTTCGACTGGCCGGGCAATGTCCGGCAGCTGGAAAACGCGGTCTACCGCGCCATCGTCCTGGCCGACGCTCCGTATCTGCAGCCGCACGACTTCCCGGCCATCTCCGGCGTCGCCGCACCGATCGAATCCGCCACGCCCACGCCGGCGAGCCTCGCGCCGGCCCTGGACCTGGCCGCACCGCCTCAGGACGCCCCGGTCAGGATCCTCGACGGGCGCGGACACCTGCGGACCCTGGAAGAGATCGAGCGCGACCTGATCCAGCTCGCCATCGAGGTCTATGCCGGCCACATGAGCGAAGTCGCCCGCCGGCTCGGGATCGGTCGCTCGACCCTCTACCGCAAGGTCCGCGAACAGGGGCTCGACGCCCTGGTCCGGGGCGAAGACGGCGAGGACGCTGTCCCCGACGCGAAGGCTGAGGCCATCCAGGCCGCCTGATCCGGGACGGGACGCGACGACCGACCGGCAGGAACAGCGCCATGAGAATTCAGCGCAGGCCCGTCCCGCCCGAGCAGGCGGACCGGCTGTGGAGCGACATCGACCAGGCCACCCGGGGCGCGGGCCACAAGGGCCGGGTCTGCGACGGCTGCACGGCTGTCTGCGCCGTTTGCGGCTCCGCCTCCTGTGCCTGCGCCTGCTCGCCGCACTGCCCTGACGCCGCCGTCCGATTGTCCTGCGACCCTGACTTCCCCATCGAGCCCGGCATCCTGGGCCTGGTCTTCGCCATGGCCCGTTCCGGGCTGTTCACACCCTGCTGGTCCTGCGAGGGGCACCCCGCCCCCAGGGGCGGCATATGGCGGCTGCCAGGCGTCTGGTTCTACTGCGATGCGACAGTCCATGTCCGGCTGCTGGCCGACGTCGTCGACCGACTGGCGAACATCCGGCGCCTCAATGCACACTGGACCGTCGCCGTCACCTTCTCCGACCCCGACAATCCACGCACGACCTTCGCCCTGCAGCCGGTCGCGGCCCCGGACCAGACGCTCACGCTGGAGCAGCTCCAGGCCGACGCGACGACCATCGCCCTGGCGCTGCCGGAGTTCATGGCGGCGGAAGCCCGCGCGCTGCAGCGGGCGGCCCGGCCCGCCCTGGCGCCGGAGCGTGCGGAAAGTCCGATCTAGGCCGCGACCGCGCCCCAGACCTCGCGGTTATCGACGCGATCGACCCGGCGAACCGGGCGCAGGTCTAGGATCCGCGCCAGCCCCACCTCCGCCAGGAGGGTCCGCACCCGCGTCCGGTCCTCCGCGGCGAGACCGTCGAAGGCGTCCTGAACCTTCTGCAGCAGCCAGACCCGGTACGGGAACACTGCGACGCTGAGGGTCAGGCCGCGCCATTCGAACCCGGTGAACCCGATCACGCGCTGGCTGGCCCGGCCGCCGATCACCTCGCCGGCCACGATGTCCGGGCCCGCCGCCGCGTCATTGTAGAAGGCCATGAACGCCTCGACCTCGGGCAGGTAATCCTCGGCCACGAAGGCCAGCAGCGCCTTCAGCGTTTCGGGGACCGCGTCGTCCGCCAGCACGGCCTCGGCCACGTCGCCGTATTCGCCGGCGTCCTGATTTGGCGCATACATCCGCTCGACCCAGCGCCAGACCCGCCAGGCTGTCTGCTTCATCAGGGTCGCCGGGCGCGGATCGCGGGCCAGGTGCGCATGCAGCGGCGCGAACAGGCCATAGTCTCCAAGTGTCGGCGCCCCGCCCAGCAGATAGGGCGTGGCCTCCAGATGCGCCTCGAACAGCGCCAGGAACCGGGCGTAGGCGGCCTCGATGACCGGCGCGCTTTCCGGGGTCACACCGAAGATCCGCGCCGCCTGTCGCATCCGGGCGCTGGAGGCCGCGAAGGAGGCGGCGCGCGCCTCGGCGCCGCCCTCGAGCACCATCGGCCCCGAGAAGTCCTGTGCCAGGAACGGCACGTTCTCGCTGTCGAAGTCCCAGCGATAGTGCATCGCCGGCCGGACCATGCCCTCACCGCCGAACAGCTCGAAGATCGCTCCGATGACCCGCTGGGCCGGCCCGCCGGCCAGCGCCGGCAACCTCGCAAGCCCGGCGGCCTCGCCATGGGCCAGAATGTCCGAGCCGTCCTGGATCAGCACGCCATCCGGGGTCTCCAGCACCGGAATGATCCAGCGGCCGACGGCGCGGCGCACCTCGTCGAAGCGGGGATGACTGGGCGCCCGCTCGATAAAGTCGACGTGCTGCTTGCGCAGATAGGCGCGGACCTTGCCGGAATAGAGAGAGCCCGGCATGGCGTAGAGGATGTGAGGCGGCACGGTTGTTCCTTCAGGCGTCAGGTGGTGGGCGTTACCGGCGGCGGCCTCCGGCCTGCCCCGGTCAGTCATCCGTCTTCGAGGGCGGACGCCCGAAGCCCCGGCGCCGGGGCGGCGGCGTCTTCTCGCCCTTGGCCTTGTCGGCGATTTCCTTGAGCTTGCGATGCTGCATCGCCGACAGCGCCTGACCGGGCGCGCCCTTCTCCGGGTCACCGAAGGCGCGACCGTAGGTCTTCACGCGGTCCGTCACCGAGCCCAGGAACTCGCCCTCCCAGTCGGAGAGCTGCACGCCGGACTTGTCGGCCATGCGACGGGCGCGCTTCAGGGCATTGAGGGCGGCGCGCTTGGCGGCCGCTTTCCGGTCTGGGACCGCGCGCTTCAAATCTCTCCGATGGCCGAGAGGTAGAGGTCGAGGATCGCTTCCTCTTCCTGCCGCTTGGCCCGGTCCTGCTTGCGGAGGCGCACCACCTTGCGGATGATCTTGACGTCGAAGCCGTTGCCCTTGGCCTCGGCGAAGACTTCCTTCACCTGCTCGGCGATCTCGGATTTCTCCACCTCGAGGCGCTCGATGCGCTCGATGATGCTCTTCAGCTGGCCCTGGGCCGTAGCGTTCAGAACGTCGGGGTGTCCGGAGGAATCGTCGGCCATAGCCAAGCCTTTAATCTAGATGAGGAGGGGCGGAAAGCGGCGGACCCTACTCAGCCGGACCGGCCCTGTCACCCGTGGACTCGCGGCCAAAAGAAAACCCCCTGCCCGGGGAAGCAGGGGGTCAAACAAGCTCGTCTGTGGAGAGAGAGCGACTAGGCGAGGGCCGCCGTGGCGCGGCGGCGGCGGATGACCGAGCCGGCGGCGCCGAAGCCGATGATCATCATCGCCCAGGTGGCCGGCTCCGGCACGGCGCCCGACAGGCGGCCGGCGAAGTTGTCGACCTCGAAGGAGTTGCCGCTGGAACGCAGGATCACCTGGTTCACGACCGCGCCGTTGAAGTCGAAGTTGATCCGCGTGCCCCAGGCCCAGCTCTGGCCGGTGTTGCCGCCGGTGAACTGGCCGCCGCTGAGGGTCTCGTTGTAGCCGTCGCCGATGAACTGGACCGAATTGTAGCTGTCCGGCGAGCCCATGTAGAAGCTGAAGCTCTTCAGGCCGTTCAGCGAGAACAGGGTGGCCGAGGCATTGCCCGGGACCGTCAGGTAGTGCGTCGGGTCATTCGGCAGGGTGCCCGAATAGCCGGGGCCGCCTTCGTTCACGCCCACGGTCGCGCCGTTCAGCGTCAGGGTGAAGTCAGGCAGCAGGACCGCCGTGGGGGCGCCGGCGTTGTTGAAGTCGGCGATCAGCGTCTGGTCGGCCGGCAGACCGTTCGGGTCGCCGACATTCGACAGGGTGACGATCGGGGTGGCGGCCGCGGCCGGCGCAGCCATGAGCGCGACGGTGGCGAGGGCGGCGGTGGCGGCGAGGGCGCGCAGGGTGTTCGAGGTCCGCATCGTGGGTCATCCGGTGCTGTGCGACGGCCTCCTGGGTGGAGCCCGTCCAAATTGAGACAAACGCGTCTGTTGCGTCGGTCTCTTGCAGGCAGCGTGCCAGCTTGACGGGATCTACGGTGAAGGCGTCCGGGCGGACGCAGCCGCGGGCCTAGAGGAGGCCGCGGGCCTCCAGGGCAGGCCGCAGGGCGGCCGGATCGGTGAAATGGTGGGTGTCGAACCCCATGGCCTCAGCCGCGGCGATGTTCCGGGCGCTGTCGTCCACGAACAGGAAATCCCCGGGCGCGCGGCCGAAGCGGTCGCAGCACAGAGCGAAGATTCGCGGATCCGGCTTCATCACGCCTTCGAAGCCCGAGGCGACGACTCCGCTGAGCCTCCGAAACGCCGGACTCATCGCGATCGTGGACTCGTAGGTCTCGTGGGAAATGTTGGAGAGGCCGTACTGGACCACGCCGCGGGCGTGCAGGGCCTCGATGGCGGCCTCAGTCTCGGCGATCGGGCCCGAGAACATCTCGTCCCAGCGCAAATGCCAGGCAAGGATCTCGGCCTCATGGTGCGGGTGGACGGCGATCAGCCGGGCGCAGTTCTCGGCAAAGGTGACGCCACAGTCGGTCGGCGCGTGCCAGTCCATCGTGCAGACGTCCGCCAGGAACCGGTCGCACGCGACCGGATCGGGGAATATCCTGGAATAGAGGGTGCGCGGGTTCCAGCGCACGATCACATTGCCGAAGTCCCAGAGAAGGACCTTCGGCACGACGGGCGGTCTTAGCCTTGCTTGGCTTTGAAGCGCGGGTCGGTCTTGTTGATCACGTAGACAACACCCTTGCGGCGCACGAGCTTGCAGTCGCGGTGGCGCGTCTTCAGCGACTTGAGCGAGCTTCTGACCTTCATGGGACCGTATCTTCAATCGGGCCGTGGCCGGCCGTTGGCGAACAAGAGCGGGCGCATATACGGAAAGGCCCCAGTCGAGTCAACCTGACGCCGAAGTGATTGGGGTCGGCGCCGACGCACTCTAGATTCGATCCGATGCGTCCCCGTCTCGCCCTTTCGCTGCTGCTGCTCTCCGTCTGCGCCATATCCCCGGCTGCGTCCCAGTCGATCCTGCCGCCGACGGCGTCCGGCGACATGATCTTTGACGCCTGGGCGTCCGACTTCCAGGGCCGGGCGCTGGCGGCGGGAATCGCGCCCGAGGTGCTGGCGCGCGAGATGGCCGGCCTGACGCCCGACCCCCGGGTCGCTGGCGCCGATAGCCGCCAGCCGGAATTCTCGAAGCCGATCAGCGACTATCTGAAAGGCGTGGTCACACCCGACCGCCTGGCCATCGGCCAGCGCCGTCGCGCCGACGTGGCGGCGTTTCCGGACATCGAGACCCGCTTCGGCGTGCCTCGGGACGTATTGCTGGGCGTCTGGGCGCTGGAGAGCGGCTTCGGCAGCATCCAGGGCGACTATGACACCCTGCGCTCGCTGGCGACGCTGGCCGCTCAGGGTCGCCGGCGCGACTGGGCCGAGGGCGAGATCATCGCCACCCTGAAGATCATCCAGTCGGGTGAGCAGCCCCGGTCGCGCCTGCGTGGATCGTGGGCCGGCGCCATGGGCCAGACCCAGTTCATCCCCTCCACCTACCTGAGCACCGCCGTCGACGAGGATGGCGACGGGCGGCGCGACATCTGGACCTCCAGCGCCGACGCCCTGGCCTCGGCCGCGAGCCTGCTGGCAAAGGCGGGCTGGGTTCGCGGGCAGAGCTGGGCGCGCGAGGTCGCCGTTCCCGCCGACTTCGACTTCAGCCTCACCGAAGGCCCGCAGGAGACGCCCGGCTGGTGGACCGAGCGGGGTGTGACCCCCGCCGACGGCCGCGACTGGCCTGCGGCGGACCAGGACGCCCGCGCCCAGCTGGTGGCGCCAGCCGGGGCGCAGGGGCCGCTGTTCCTGCTGTTCCCCAACCATTTCGCCATCCGCCAGTACAACAACAGCCTGGCCTACGCGCTGGGGGTAGGCCTGCTCGCCGACCGGATGGCCGGCGGCGCGCCCCTTGTCCGCCCCTGGCCGCAGGAGACGCCGCTGCCCCTGCTGGACCGCATGGTCGCCCAGCGGGCCCTGGCCGCGCAGGGCTTCGATCCCGGCGCACCGGACGGGGTGATCGGCATGGGCACGCGCAAGGCGCTGCGGGCCTGGCAGAAGGCGCGCGGCCTGACCGCGGACGGCTATCTGTCGTCCGACATGGTGCGGCGGCTGAAGGCCGAGGCTGGCGGCTGAGCCCGCGACAAATCCAGGATATAGAGGGGGATCTGACATGCTGAAGAACGCGATGCTGGCCGGGCTGGCGATGACCGCGCTTGCGGGCGCAATGACCGTTGTGAGCGGGACGGCGCTGAACGCCCAGACACCGGCGCCGGCCGCGGCGACGCCCGCCGTCCTTTCCACCGCCGGCTACCTGCCCCGGGGCGGCGCGCCCAGCAGCCTGGCCCTGGTCCCGCCGCCGCCGGAGCCCGGCTCCGCCGCCCAGGCCCGGGACGACGCCATGGCGAAAACTGCCGTCGCCCTGCACGGCAGCCCGCGCTGGGACCTGGCGACCCAGGACGCCGACCTGTCGTTTCCCAATGCCGCCGGGACCTTCTCCTGCGCCATGGGCGTTCGCGTCAGCGAAGCCGACACCCCGCGCCTCTATTCCCTGATGCGCCGCACCCTCGCCGACACCGGCCTGTCCACCTACCCGACCAAGACAAAGTACCAGCGCGCCCGACCGTTCACGGTGAACGGCGCGCCGATCTGCACCCCGGCCATCGAGGCGGGACTGCGCAAGGATGGCTCCTATCCGTCGGGCCACGTCGCGGTGGGCTGGGGCTGGGCGCTGATCCTGGCCGAGGTGGACCCCGAGCACGCCGAGGCGATCCTGGCGCGCGGTCGGGCCTTCGGACACAGCCGGGTGGTCTGCAACGTCCACTGGCTGAGCGACACCGACGAGGGCCGGGTGATGGGCGCCGCGACCGTGGCCCGGCTGCACGGCTCATCGGAGTTCCGCGCCGACGTGGAGGCCGCCCGCGCCGAAGTCACCGCCGCCCGCGCCCGAGGCCTGGCGCCCAATCGCGACTGCGCCAGGGAAGCGGTGCAGCTGGCGGGATAGAGGGCGTCGAATCCGGGGGACTTCGATTCAGTCCTCGCCAGTTCGAACCTTAGGCCGGCTGCGGCGCGAGGCTCCTTACGTAGCCACGGCGTAGCGTTCGATTGCCGCCACCGTGGCGTCGAACCCCTGTAGCGCCCCGAGCGTTCCGACGCCCTCGGCCACCAGCCCCGCCACCATGCCTGCGAACCGGCACGCGTCCAGCGGCGCCCAGCCGCGGTCGAGCGCGGCGACGAACCCGGCGCAGAAGGAGTCACCGCAGCTCGTGGTGTCGACCGGCTCGACCGCGAACGCCGGCACGGTGTGCAGCTGACCGTCGATCAGCGCCACCACCCCTGCGCGCCCGTTCTTGATCACGCAGGCCCTGGCGCCCAGCGCCACGAACCGGGCCGCCGCCGCGCCGAGATCCTCCAGGCCCGTGAGGAACACCGCCTCGGCGGCGCTCGGCATGAAGTAGTCCACGTGCGGCAGGATCCGGCCGATCTCCTCGATCGCACTGCGTCGAGGTGAAATCAGGTCGCAGGTCACGATGGCGCCGGCAGCCCTGGCCTGGGCCAGCAATTCCGCGCCTGGCCCTCCATCTGTTGTCGGCCCACCGACGGCCGCGTAGTGCACGAACCGGCTCGCACATGCGGCGGAGACAACAGCCTCGCCGAGCGGCGCCCATCGCCCCGCGCCAGGCCGGTGAAAGCTGGAGCGCGCGCCGCCACTCTCGACCGCCAGCAGGGTCGACGAGGTCGGCTCGCCGGCCCGCGTCACCAGCAGGCGGGTGTCGACGCCAAGGCTCTCGAGGCCTGCGCGCACGAAAAGGCCGTTCATGTCGTCGCCGACGGCCCCCGCTAGGGCTGTGGAAACGCCCAGCCTGGCGGCGACCAAGGCCATCCCCGCCGCCGTCCCAGCAGGCGCGCAGACCAGCTCCTTGATCAGGCTGGCCCGCTCGGTGTGGGTCAGTTCGTCGACAGGATAGGCGTTGATGTCGAGCGTCGTCAGGCCGATGGCCAGCAGTGCGGCGGTCATGGAATTCCCTAAGACGGGCGGCCGTAGCCGGTATTGCCTGTGCGGCGATGGAAGTCTGTCCACTCTTCCGGCGTGAGCCGCCGCGGCTCGCCCAGCGCCCGCGCCAGCACGTAGTGGCGGCAGGAAATCTCCAGCCGATGCGCCAGACTGACGGCGGCCGCGAGGCTGCGGCCGCGCGCCGTCGCGCCGTGGTTCGCCATCAGGCAGGCGTTGCGCGCCTGAAGCGCGTCGGCCACATCGCGGGCCAGCGTCTCGCTGCCGAACGTGGAATAGGGAACGCACGGCACATCGTCGCCGCCAAACGCTCCCACCATGTAGTGGAAGCCCGGCAGTGGCTTGCAGTGGCAGGCGACGGCCACGCAGTAGTCCGAGTGGGTGTGCACCACCGCGTTGGTCGCCGGGTGGCTCCGGTAGATGCGGGCGTGCAGTTGCCACTCGCTCGAAGGCCGCTGGCCAGGGTCCCAGCTATCGTCCGGCCCCACGTAGACCAGGCTCTCCTCGCTGATGCTTTCGCCGCTCGCTCCCGTGGGCGAGATCAGCATGCCGTCGGCGTAACGAAGGCTGAGATTCCCCGAAGAGAGTTCGGTCAGCCCCAGGTCCACCACCTGCCGATAGGCCTGCACCAGCTCCTGGCGCGCGGACAGTTCGGACGTGGGCGGCATCGAGGGCTCTCCGGCAGGATCTTATGTAAGCCCTACCGGGATCGCCGATCCAGCAGCGCGCGACAAGCTCGGTGACGCGCCGGTGGCCAACGGAGATTCAGCCTCAAAGCAGGCCGACATTCCACCGAGCCCCGCTATCGTTGACCGAACGCGGCGCGACAGAACCGCTTCTTTCGCGCAAGCTAGGCCGTTCGTCAGATCGGAGCCGTTCTCCGCATGCGCCCCTTGATGGCCTGTCTCCTCGCCACCCTGACCGTCCTGGCGGCGTGGACCACTGTCGTCGGCCTGGGAACGCTTCAAGGCTGGTGGCGGCGCCCCCTGGCCCCCCGCGGCGACGCTGCGGCGTTCGCACGGGCGGCGGACAGGATGGTCGAGGCAGAGTCACGGGGAAACATCGCCGTCGCCTTGATCGAGGACGGTCAGGTCTCCCACGAACGTTTCGCATCCGTGGGAGCCCCTGTAGGCCGGGACACGCTGTTCCAGGTCGCGTCGCTGAGCAAATGGGTCACGGCCCTGGGCGTGATGACCCTGGTCGATTCCGGCCGGGTCGACCTCGACGCTCCTGTCGAAACGTACCTGAAGCGCTGGCGATTGCCGGCAAGCGAATTTGACAATCGACAGGTCACGATTCGACGCCTCCTGAGCCACACCGCCGGCCTCACCGACGGTTTGGGCTATGGCGGCTTTGCGCCGGGCCAGCCGGTGCAGCCGCTCGCAGAGTCGCTGAGCAAGGCAGCAGACGCGTCTCCTGGCAGGGACGGCGTCGTGAAGGTCGGCGTTCAACCAGGATCCGAGTGGCGCTATTCCGGCGGAGGCTACGCGCTTCTCCAGCTGATGATCGAGGACGTCACGGGCGAGCCCTTCGCGGCATACATGAAGCGCGCCGTCCTGAAGCCGCTGGGGATGGACAGCTCCTCGTTCGAGCCGCCTGGGACGCAGGCCGCGCGGCTCGCGGAATCCTTCGACGAGGCCGGCAGGAGTTCGCCACTACGCCACTTCTCGGCGACCAGCGCGGCGGGCCTCCATACTTCGGTGGCAGACCTCGCAAAGCTCATCCAGGCGCATCGACCTGGGCCAGGCGGCGGCGCAATTGGGCGGGGCGTCCTCAGCCCCGCGGCCCTGACCGAGATGCGCCGACCCCACGGGCGCCAGTACGGAGCCGAGATCTGGGGCCTCGGCGTGATGCTCTATGCCCCCAACAATTCCGGGAGCTACATCATCGGGCATGACGGCGACAATGAGCCCACCATCAATACGTCCGCTCGCCTGGACCCTGACAGCGGAGACGGGATCGTCGTGCTTGAGAGCGGCACGCCTCTCCTGGCGACGCGGCTCGCCGGCGAATGGGTTTTCTGGCGCACGGGCCATGTCGATACCCTCACGGTCCTTATGGAGGCTCGCCAGACATTGACCCTGCTCGTCGCTGGATGGGTGGCGATCCTGGCCATGGGGCTGATCGCTGGCTGGCGGCTCTGGCGCCGGCGGCTCACGACGCCTGCCAGGCCGGCCTAGCAGACCGGCTGCAGTCCTGCTTGCACCGGGCCTGCCGCCACCGTTGGCGCTGTGCTCCAGGACCCGTCTTGTTCAGACATGGGCACACATTTCGGTGAGTCGAGATCGTCCAAAATGGGCGACCCTGAGTGTCCTGGCCTCTGCGGGCCCCTGGTCATTTCGACCCAATCTATTGATTTCGCTGGCGCACCCGACA
>CAUJHW010000113.1 GCA_963205005.1 Pseudomonadota bacterium | reverse complement strand
TGGACGGCTCACGCAGAAGCGCGAGTCTTCTTGCGCGTCGAGCAGGCCCCCTTGTGGCGCGGTCTGGGGTCGGTAAGGCCCGTTATCCTCGTGGTCGGCGACGACTACGTCTTCGGCGAGACCGATGGTTCGCCGATGCCGCAGCGGATGGTCCGCGACTTCGCCATCAATTCCGCGGCGGACCTCGACGAATTCCTGATGAGCCACCCAGAGTTGGAGGATCGCTACATCGATATGAGCACCTCATATGCGCAGGTCGGCCCGACTCTGGCCCTGCGGCAGGTTCTACCCTTGATCCAACACGCGGCGGGCCAACCACGGAACCTGCGCGTCGTGGTCAGTTCTGACCTCCGGCCGGAAATGCTCAAGGGTAACGATGTGGTCTATCTCGGTTACCTGTCCGGGCTGCGTATCCTGCAGGAGCAGGTGTTCGAGGCGGCTCGCTTCGGCGTGGGCGAAACCTTTGATCAGTTGGTGGATAGGCGCAGTGGGAAAACCTACGATTCAAATGCCGCTTTGGCGCCACACGATCTGTCCAACCACGATTTGGGGTATCTCGCGAGCCTACGGCGGCCGACTGGGGAGAGGCTCGTGGTGATCGCTGGCGCCCGGGATCCGGGTGTCCTGGAAATGGCCAGGATCGCCACCGACGACCGCTCGGTCAGGTCGCTCGCAGGCGCAGGCGGACGTGTCGAGGCGGCCTTTGAAGTCCAAGGCATGGGGCGAACGAATTTCTCGTCACGCCGTTTGAAATAGCAGTCTAGGTAGCCGTGGCCCTCTACCGATCCCGGCGCGGGGGCCTTTGTCGTCCGAGCCGGTCCCGGACTCGAACCACGTAGGCCAGCGTGCGACACCGAGCGGGCCGTGGCGCGTACTCGCCTGTCCGCGAACCCCCAAGGCCGGCGCGCCACGGTATGGCTGTTCTGCTCAGAAACGTGGCCGAAACCATCACTGACGCCTCGGCGTCATCCGGTCAGGCTCGCAGTAACCCTTTGCTTGGAGCCTGCCATGAAATTCGCCTGCCTTGCGTCAAGTCTCGTCGTCTTGGTCGCCGCCGCAGGCTCGGGTCATGCTCAACCGGTGGCGGCGCAGCCGCCGCCACCCGCATCACCGCCGCCGTATGGGATGCCAATCGACGGAGACCAGGCGCAACAGGCGATTGTCGCGGCGGAGGCCGAGGCTCGCCAGAACCACTGGTTACTGTCGTTTGCCGTGGTCGACGCCTACGGCAACTTGGTCATGTTCAAGCGCATGTCCGGCGCGCCGCCGTTTACGGGGGAGGTCGCGACCAAAAAGGCCAAGACCGCCGCCATGTTCCGGATGCCGTCGAAGACGCTCGCCGAGGCCGCGGCGCGAGGGGGCCCGCCGGTCTCGCTGATCATACCTGACGCCATCCCGGTGGAGGGCGGCGTTCCGATCCTCCTCGACGGCAAGATCATCGGCGCGATCGGCGCCAGTGGGGCTCAGAGTTCGCAGGATGCCCAGGCCGCCGCCAAAGGCGCGGCCGCAGTGCGATGAGCGAGTGCGACGAACGCGCGGCTTCGATCCGAGTCCAGCGGCGCGTTTGCGGCTGCGCTGGGGTAGATGGCCGAACCGTTTTCTTCGGGCCATTTGCGAAATCCCGCAAATCTTTGGGGGTTTCGGCCATAGGCGCAGCCCGGTCCCCGCGACCATAAGTGTCGCAAATATCAATAATTAATTAGGGGGAAGCTAGGTGTCGAACCGCTCGAAGGCCTTGGCCAATACACTCAAGCTGCTCAGCAGCGCGTCGCTCCTCGCCATGCTCTCCGTTCA
Organism: Pseudomonadota bacterium; assembly: GCA_963205005.1. Lineage (GTDB taxonomy): Bacteria > Pseudomonadota > Alphaproteobacteria > Caulobacterales > Caulobacteraceae > Phenylobacterium. The sequence continues at coordinate 22,025 of CAUJHW010000113.1, read as the reverse complement.
GGCTGCGGCCGCCCAGGCACCGACCGGCGAGGCTGCAGCGGCGGCTGCTGAAGCCCCCAACGCGCTGGAAGAGGTGATCGTCACCGGCACGCGTCTAGGCAACACCAGCTTCACGACACCGACTCCCGTCACGACATTGGGCTCCGAGCAGATCGCGACCCGCGGTCAGGCCACGGCCGTGGAAGCCCTCAATGAAATCCCGAGCTTCCGCAACGCCACCGGGCCGACCCGCGGTACGGGCGGCACCTTCGCTGGCGGACAGGGCCTGCCGGACCTGAGGGGTCTCAACCCCAACCGGACGCTGGCCCTGGTCGACGGCCGCCGCCATGTCCCCAACAACATCACCCAGAACACCAACGGAACGTGGGACACCAATGTTCTGCCCGCAGCGCTCATCGATCGCATCGATGTCGTCACTGGCGGCGCTTCGGCCGCCTATGGATCCGATGCGGTTGCGGGCGTCGTGAACTTCATTCTGAATGATCGGCTCGAGGGTTTCCGAGCCCGCGCCCAGGTCGGCATCTCGCAGGAGAATGACGCCGAGACGGAGGTGCTCAACCTTGCGTGGGGCGCCAAGTTCGCCGGCGGCCGAGGACACGTCATCGCGGGCTTCGACTATTCGAACGGCGAACGCTCGGGAACGATCTACAGCCGCTCTTGGGGCCAGGACGAGACCGGCCTCGTCGGCCTGCCAGCGACGCGCGCCGCCGGGTTGCCAGCCTTCCTGAAGGCGGATCATGTCCACTACGCTATTCCCCTCAGTTCCCTGATCACCTCTTGCCAGCGGCCAGGGCCGACCGGCGCGCTCGTCACCGTGTCGCCCTGCCCGATTGCGGGACAGACCTTCGGCGACAACGGCCAGCCCCGACCATTCCTGGCTGGTGATCCCCGTGGGGCGGTTCTGATGGTGGGCGGCGAAGGTCCCGTTCAGCCTCGCAACCAGTTGCTCGCGACCGGGTCCAACCGGCAGGCCGGCCTGATCCGGGTCACCTACGATCTCTCGGACAAGGTCGCCGGCTGGAGCGAACTCTCCGGCGGCCGGTTCCACAACACGAACGCGACCGTCGACTATGTGAACGCCGGATCGATCATCATCCAGCGCAACAATCCGTTCCTTCCGGCCGCGCTTGGCGCGCAGATGGACGCTGCGGGCATCACGCAATTCAACCTGTCGCGCACCAACTACCTGCAACAGGGCGGGCTCAAGTCCAGCAATGTGAACGAGTTCTGGCAAGGCGCCGCCGGCGTGCGAGCCGAGCTGTTCGACGACTGGAAGTTCGACGCCTATGTCAGCCACGGTCGGTCGAAATTCTACTACCGTCCGCAGGGTCTGACCGCGCTGCCGGAGTACTTCGCGGCGCTCTACACCGTGCCGGGCGCAAATGGCGCACCGGTGTGCGGGCCGGTTGCGACCAATCCGATGTACCTGGCCCTGGGCGCTGCGCAACGTGCGGCGTTCACCCGACTGCTGACCACTGGATGCGTCCCGTTCAACCCGTTCGGCGCGCGCTCGGAATCGCAGGCCGCCATCGACTATGTCGCGCCCAATCTGGAAAGCCTCACGAAGTACGACCAGACGGTGGCTGCCTTCAATGTCGCTGGTTCCCCTTTCAAGACTTGGGCCGGTGACGTCTCCGTGGCGTTCGGGGCGGAATGGCGCCGCGACAAGGTGGAAACCACGCTCGACGCGCTCAACGGCGCCCGGTCCCAGGCCAGCGCGTTCTTCGCGGCCAATCCTCAGCCGGGGTCAGGCAAGGAGAACGTGAAGGAGGGCTACTTCGAAGCCGGGGTGCCGATCGCGAAGGATCTCCCGTTTGCCAAGTCCGTCGATTTGAACGGCGCCGTCCGCGTGACCGACTACTCCGTGAGCGGAAGCGTCACGACCTGGAAGCTCGGCGGCACTTGGGACCTTACCGACGACATCAGGCTCCGTGTCACCCGGTCGAAAGACATCCGCGCACCAGGCCTGAACGAGCTGTTCTATCGCGGCAATGACGGCTTCTCCGTCGCCGCCAACCCGGTGACCGGTCGCAGCAATCAGATCAACAGCGCCGCCCTGAACAACCCGAACCTGAAGCCCGAGAAGGCGGACACGCTCACAGTGGGTGTCGTTCTGCAGCCTCACCAGGACTGGGCCCGCGGCTTCAAGGCCTCGATCGACTTCTATTCGATCGATCTGAAGGGCGTCATCGGGACGCTTCCCGTCGCCACGATCGTCAATGGCTTCTATCTTCAGGGCCGCGCGGACTACGCTCAGTTCATTACCTTCGATCCGAGCCAACCGGCCGGCTTCAGCCGGGTCGATCCCACCTTCCTGAACCTGAACTCCCTCAAGACCTCGGGTCTCGACGTGAACGCGACCTACAGCGTGCCCGATGAGTTCACGCCGGGGGAGGGCGCTGTGACCCTCAACTTCAGCGGCACCCGCCTCTACAAGTACAAGACCTTCGGCGCGGACGGCAGTCTGGTGGCCAGGAACGACTACATCCAGTCGAAGTATCGCTGGACGACGAACGTGAACTACAAGCTTGGCGGATTTTCGACGACCCTGACCGCGCGCTACTTCTCATCATTCCATGGCAGCTTCACGCAAATCGGACCTGACGAGCCCGCCTACAATCCGGCTCTGCCCACCTCTTCCAGCGACAACCTGTGGCCGGCCATGGTGTACTATAGCCTCCAGGCCGAATACGCGGTGAAGGACGACGGCGACGGCCGGAAGGTCGTGGTCTACGGGATCGTCGACAACCTCCTGAACAAGAACCCGCCCGCGGGTTCGTTCGTGATCCTCGAGGGTCTGGGATCTCCTGCGACCAACTTCGACCCCTACGACAACGTTGGCCGCTACTTCAAACTTGGCGTGCGGATCACCTACTAAGCGCAACCCCGGGGCGACATGAACTGTCGCCCCGGATCGCCAGGCAGTGAGTGGCGGCATGCCGCCTGCGAAAGCGCCGTGATGCGCAACGCTACGGCCGCGAGCTAGCCTGCCGCGTGAGAGGTCTCATGACCACCCAGACACACGATCAACCGGACGCGCTCGCACGACGACAGGCCGAGAAGACGATTCGAAAGGTGGCCGGTATCTCGCTGATCGGCACCAGCATCGAATGGTACGACTTCTTCCTGTATGGCGCGGCGGCGGCCACCGTCTTCCCCAAAGTCTTCTTCGCTGGGGATCTCCCGCCGCTCGTCGCCTTGATGGCCGCGTTCGCCACCTTCGCTGTCGGCTTCGTCGCGCGGCCCGTCGGCGGCGTCATCTTTGGCCATTTCGGCGACAAGCTCGGGCGGAAGGGCACCCTGGTCACGGCCCTCGTCATGATGGGCGTGGCGACGACGCTGATCGGCGTACTTCCCGGCCACGCGGTGGTCGGCGCCTGGGCGCCGTTGCTGCTCATCGTGCTCCGGTTCGTCCAGGGGCTTGCCATCGGCGGGCAGTGGGGCGGCGCGATGTTGCTGGTGACTGAGAGCGCGCCCGCTGACCGCCGGGGCTTCTACGGCAGCTTCGCCCAGGCCGGAGCGCCGTTCGGGGTGGTCCTGGCGAATCTCGCCCTGCTCCTCGTGAGCTCGACGCTGTCCGAGGAGGCGTTCCTCGCCTGGGGCTGGCGCGTTCCGTTCCTGCTGAGCGTGATCCTCGTGGGCGTCGCCCTCTACGTCCAACTCCGCCTTGAGGAGACCGAGACCTTCCGGCGGTTGCAGCAACTCAGTGTAGAACGTGCCGCGCAGGCGCGCGCGGCGGAGGGCGGCGTGGCGAAGGTCCGCGGTCGCTCGCCCGTGCTGCAGGTGCTTGCGTCGCACCCCAAGCGGATCGCCCTGGCGGCGGGCGCCTTCGTCGCCGTCCAGGTGGCCTTCTACATCCTGATCGCCTTTGTGATCGCGTATGGGGCCAACGGCCCCGGCGTGAAGGTTTCCCGCGACACCATGCTCGTCGCCGTCCTGATCGGCGCATTGGTGATGGCGCCGGCCGTGTTCATCAGCGGCGCGATTTCCGACCGATACGGCCGCCGGCGGATCTTCATGGCGGGCGCGGCGCTCCTTGGCGTCTGGGCCTTCGCCCTGTTCCCCCTCCTAGACACCGGGTCTCTGCCGCTGATCGCGCTGGGTATCGGTGTCGCCCAGATTTTCGTGGCCATGATGTATGGCCCGCAGGCGGCCTTCTTCGCCGAGCTCTTCAGCACTGAGGTCCGCTACTCGGGCGCCTCGCTCGGCTACCAGCTCGGCGCGATCCTGGGTGGCGCGGTGGCTCCCCTCGCGGCCACCGCGCTCCTCGGCCAGTTCGGCAACGGCCTGGCGATCTCGGCCTACATCGCGGCCGCGTGCGCCATCTCGCTGGTCTCCGTGGCGATGCTTGGCGAGACCTACAAGACCGACTTGCACAGCTGAGAGGGAGGCCGAGAGCGACGCCATGGTATGCCCCGCGGACGGCGACAATCACCGGGAACGCGGACGCCGTTCGTCCCTGCAGACCTGCGCCCGCCCCGTCACGCGCTGGAGCCTTTGATGCAACGCGTGTCCCTCGAAGACCGGTTCACGAGACGCGAAGGCCGGATCCTGATCACGGGCGTCCAGGCGCTCGTTCGCCTCATGCTGCTGCAGGCGGAGCGCGACCAGGCTGCAGGACTGCGGACCGCGGGATTTGTCAGCGGCTATCGCGGATCGCCCCTCGGAACCCTGGACCTAGCCTTCGCTACCGCCGGCCCACTGCCCGGACAACACGCGATCGTAGTCCGCCCCGCCGTCAATGAGGAACTCGCGGCGACCGCGGTCGCCGGAACCCAACAGCTTGAGCAGTCTCCGGGCGCGCGTGTCGCTGGCGTGTTCGCTCTCTGGTACGGCAAGGGCCCAGGCCTGGATCGGGCGTCGGATGCCATTCGGCACGGCAACTACCAGGGATCGTCGAAGCACGGCGGCGTGGTGCTGGCCGTGGGGGATGACCACGTGGCCAAGTCCTCGTCCATCGTCTGCTACAGCGACGAGACGGTGGCCAGCCTCCAGGTTCCACTGTTCTACCCGGCGGATCCCCGCGAGATCGTCACGCTGGGCCTGCACGCCTTTGCCATGTCCCGCCACACCGGCTCGTGGACCGCGCTGAAGGTGATCACCGAGGTCGCGGATTGCACCCGCGCCATCACGGCTGACGAACTGAGCGGTTCCGTCGTCCTGCCCCCGGTCGCGGCTCCGTCGATGGGGCTGCACAATCGGTGGCCGGAGACTCCGGCGGATCAGGAGGTTCGGCAGCAGGACCACCGCCTTCCGGCAGTTCTTGATTACGTCCGTGCCAACGGCCTTGACCGAACGGTCCTGAAGGCGCCGGGCGCCCGTGTCGGAGTCATCGCCGCGGGCAAGTCATGGCTCGACGTCCTGGAAGCGTTGCGGCTGCTCGGCCTCGATGAGTCGCGCTTGGCCGACCTCGGCATCGCACTCTACAAGCCCGCGCTGATCTGGCCCCTGGAGCCGCAGGGTCTCTCCGCCTTCGCGGCGGGTCTCGCGACCCTTGTGGTCGTCGAGGAGAAGGCGCCTTTCGTAGAGGGGCAGGCGAAGTCGATCCTCTATGGGGACGACGCCGCACCACAAATCCTGGGGAAGGCGCGCGCCTCCGGCGAGGCGATGTTTCCGAAAACCGGCGACCTGACGCCGGAGCGCATCGCCGCCGAACTGGGCGCGCTCATCTACGAGCAGACCGGTGACGCGTCGGTCGGAGCCGCCACCGAACGGCGCCGGGGGGATCTGAGGACACAGGTATCGTTCGGCGCGCCGCCCGTCGTTCGCAAGCCCTTCTTCTGCTCCGGCTGTCCGCACAATCGCTCGACCGTCCTTCCCGAGGGCAGTCGCGCTACCGCCGGGATCGGATGCCATGGCCTGGCGGCTTACAATCGTCCTTCGACCGCGACCTTCTCGCAGATGGGTGGCGAGGGCGTGCACTGGATGGGGCTTTCTCCGTTTACCGAGGAGCCTCACATTTTCGCCAATCTCGGCGACGGCACCTACTTCCACTCCGGCCTGCTGGCGATCCGCCAGGCCGTCGCGGCGAACCTGAACATCACCTACAAGCTGCTCTACAACAGCGCTGTCGCGATGACTGGCGGCCAACCCGTGGACGGCGAGCTCTCGGTGGCGCAGCTGGTCGACCAGCTGCGCGCTGAGGGCGTGGCCAGCATCGTGCTATCGACCGATGATCCGGATCGCTATCCCCCTGGTGATCCCGTCCGCGCTAAGGCCGACCGCGTCGAGCACCGTGACAGCCTGGATGAGCTGCAGCGCCAGATGCGCGAGACGCCTGGGGTCAGCGTCATCGTCTACGAACAGATGTGCGCCACCGAGAAGCGACGCCTGCGCAAGCGCGGCAGGCTCGCCGACCCGTCGACCCGCCTGTTCATCAATGCCCGGGTCTGTGAGGACTGCGGCGATTGCTCGGCGGTCTCCAACTGCCTTTCGGTCGAACCTATCGCGTCCGAATTCGGGCCCAAGCGGCGTATCAACCAGTCATCCTGCAACAAGGACTACAGCTGCGCGAACGGCTTTTGCCCGAGCTTCGTAAGCGTCGAGGGCGCCCGGCTTCGCAAAGCGACGCCGCAGGCCGATCTGGCGGCGATGCCGCGGCTTGCCGAACGCCGGGTCGATCCAGACGCCACGTCGCGCCATCAACGTGTGGTCGTCGCCGGCGTCGGCGGGACGGGCGTCGTCACGATCGGTGCGCTCCTGTCGATGGCGGCGCACATGTCTGGCCGAGGCGCGGCAGTGCTGGACCAGGTGGGGATGGCCCAGAAGGGCGGCGCCGTCGCCAGCCATGTCCACCTCGCCGACGAGCACATCACCGCGCTCAGGATTCCCGTGGGCGAGGCCGACCTGTTGATCGCCTGCGACGAGATCGTCGGCAATGCTCGAGACGTGATCGCAGCCGCAGCTCCCGGGCGCACCCACGTTGTCGCCAACGCCGACGTGGCGATCACGGGGGATTTCACACAGGACCCGGCGGCCCGGGCCGACAACACGCTGCTGGCGCGTCGCCTGGCGCAGCGCGTCGGCGAGGACCGGTTCGCGGCCTATCCCTTCACCCGCCTGGCAGAGCGGCTGCTCGGCGACGCCATCGGGTGTAACCTCATGATGGTCGGGTTCGCCTACGAGCGCGGCTGGCTGCCTCTCGACCTGGCGGCCTTCGACGCTGCGATCGAACTCAACGGCGTGGCAGTGCCCCTGAACAGGGCAGCGTTCGAATGGGGCCGCCAGCTCGCGCATGACCGGGAGGCGGTCATTGCCGCGTCCGGCCTGGTCGACCCGCCGCCGGAGGCCTTCGATGCTCGGCTCGAGCGGCACTGCGCATTCCTGACGGACTATCAGGACGCTGCGTATGCGCACAGGTTCCGGGCCGCCATCGCGCGCTTGCGCACCGCCGAGGCGGTCATTTCCTCGGGAACTGCGCTGAGCGAATTGGCAGCGAGATCCTTGTTCCGCCTGATGGCCTACAAGGACGAGTACGAAGTGGCCCGCCTCTATGCCGACGGCGGCTTCGCAAAGGACCTTGCCGAACAATTCGAGGGCGACCTGAAGCTTGTCTTCCACCTGGCGCCCGCGATCTTCGGTCGCCGGGATCCCAGGACGGGGCGGCCGCGGAAGCAACGGTTCGGCCCGTGGATGTTTTTGGTGTTCAGGGGCCTGGCCCGGCTCAAGGGCGTGCGCGGCACGCATTGGGATCCTTTCGGCCGAACGGCGGAGCGGCGCACGGAGCGCGCGCTCATTGAGGAGTTCGAGGCGGTGCTCGATCGGCTGACGGCAGGCCTTACCGCCGCGACATTGCCCGCCGCGCTCGATGTCGCCGGCTTGCCCCTCGCAGTCCGCGGCTACGGTCACATCAAGGACGCCGCCATCGCGCGCTACCGCGCAGCGCTGGAGGACGCCCTGCGCCGGTTTGAATCGGCCGAAGGCGACTTGGCTCCGCCCCCCATGACGGCGGGCGGCGGGCTCAGCGCGAAGATTTCGAGGAGGGTCTGATGTTCTCACTTCAGGGGGATCGTGTCCTGGTCGTCGGCGGGACGTCCGGTATCGGCCTGGGCGCCGCCCAGGCGATGAAGGCGGCCGGGGCGGCAGTGACCGTCGCGTCCCGTTCGGCTGAAAAGGTCGCCGCCGCCGCGGCCTCGGCGGGGGTGGAAGGTGTCGTGTTGGACGCGGGAAATGATGGCGCGGTCGAAGCGTTCTTCGCGTCCCGGGATCCGTGGAACCACGTCGTGGTGTCCGTCACGGCCGCGCACAAGGGCCGGATCCGGGAGATGGCGATGGACGACGCGATGGCGTCGATGAACCAGAAGTTCTGGAGCGCCTTCCGCATCGCGCGCTCCGGGAAGTTCGCGCCTGATGGATCGCTGATCTTCGTCTCGGGTCAAGTCGGCAAGCGACCGCGGATCGACGCCATTCTCCAGGGCGCCATCAACGCGGGCCTCGAAGGTCTCGCGCGGGGTCTCGCCCTGGATCTCTCACCCCTGCGCGTCAACGTGGTCTCGCCCGGTCCGGTCGACACGCCGCAGCTGGCCACTCTGTCAGCAGCGCAGCGCGAAGCCCTGGAATCCGCGATAGAGCGCCTACCTGTCCGGCGTATCGGCGCGCCGGCCGATATCGGTGAGGCGATCGTCTTCCTCGCCTGCAATCGGTTCATGACTGGCGCAACCTTGCGGGTCGACGGCGGCTCCACGGTTGCTTGAACCAGCGGGGAGGGGAGGACCATCCGCGCTAGAAGATCGAACCCTGCCTGCGAACCGCCGCGTCCAGTCCGGCGATGAGTGCGTAGACCGCGTCGATCGTCGGGATCCTGAGGTCCCGTTCCCGCGCAAATTGCTGCAGCTGTCCGACGAGCGCTTCCACCTCCATAGGCCGCCCCGCTTCCGCATCCTGGAGCATCGAAGGTTTGACCGTGCTGCGCGCGCCCGGCCCGCCATCCGAACCCAGAACGTCGGCGATGCGGAATGGCGGAAGGGGCCATCCGATGGCGCCCATAACGGCAGTCACCTCGTCCGACAGGTTTTGGGCGAGCGCCGCCAGATCCGGCGCCGCGGCAAGGTCCCCGGCGTTGAGCCGCGTCAAGGCGCACAGGGGGTTGAACGCCGCATTGCGCAGCAGCTTGATCCCGATCTCACGGCGCAGGTCCGTCGAGATCTCGGCGCCGAGGCCCGCCGTCTGCAGGAGTTCCACCGCAGTCGTGAGCCGCGGTGTCAGAGTGTCGTCCGGTTCACCGAGCACCCAGCGGTTGTTGGCTTGGTGGACCACCTTGCCCGGCGCGACGACCTGGTTGGCAGAATAGACGACGCAGCCCAGGGCGCGGTCCGCGCCCAAGCGATCTCGCAGGCGGCCTTCCGGATCGACGCGCATGACCTGGCAGGTCGGCGGGTCGAGCCCGTGGTTCCACCACCAGGGAATGCCGTTGCTGACGAATACAGCAAAGCCATGCGGTCTGAGCAGACCGCGCAGATCGTCGGCCACAGCCGGCAAAGATGGCGCTTTCAGGGTGACGAAGACAATGTCCTGGGGCGGCAAGTCCGCCGCCACCTCGACAACGGCCGCGAAGGAGACGTCCAGGTCGCCCTGCGGATCGCTGAGCTGTAGGCCTCCGGTGCGAAGGGCATCGAACTGAAGGCCCCGGGCAACAACCGAAATCCGATGGCGTCCACACCCGGCCAACCGGGCGGCGAGGTAGCCGCCGACAGCCCCGGCCCCGAATACACAGACGTCCATTTCTTCCGGCCTCGCCTTCACACCACCCGAACCAGCTTCTTCAGGTTCGGAAGCCGCTGTGGCGTCGGCTTGTCCGGATAGCGCTGGCGCCAACCAAGGGAACCGAGTTCCGCCAGGAAGAGGTCGCCCTGCGAGTTCAGCGCGATACCGTGCGGCGCCGTCAGCTGCCCGGGCTCGACGCCGACCGTCCCGTCGCCGAGGCGCCCGACCAGAACGCCGCGGTGGTCCACGATGCTGATCCGCGGGCCGAGGTTCGGGTAGTCACGATTGACGGCGAGGCCTGGGCCGAGCTCGCCGATGAAGCTGAAGGGTCGGCTCTTTGACTGGGTGCAGAGGGCGCAGGGGCGGTGAAGGCCCTTCCATTCGGTTTCGAATGTCCCGTCCTCGCTGAAGACCTGGACGCGATGATTCTCGCGGTCCGCCACATAGAGCCATCCGTCGAGGTCCGTGCTGATGTTGTGAACCAGGTTGAACTCGCCCTGTCCGGAACCGAAATCGCCCCAGGACTGGAGCAAGCGGCCTTTCGGAGAGAACCGGTGGATACGGGCGTTGCCGTACCCATCCGTGACGAAGATGTCGCCGTTGCCGGCGAGCGCCGTGTGGGTGCACTCGTTGAAGGGCGCACCAGAGAGCCGGGGCGCTGGCTGACCCGGCGTCCCGATCTCGAGCATCAGTTTCCCGTCCAAACTGAACTTGCGGACGGTGCTGTCACCCCGGTCGGTGCAATAGACGCAACCGTCGGGACTGTAGGTGATGCCGTGGGGATTGACGAACAGGTCCTCGCCCCATGAGCGAAGAAAGCCTCCGTCGCGGTCGAAGACCATTACCGGATGGCCCGAGCCCCGCGTGAACACATAGACATTGTCGTGGTCGTCGACGGTGACGTCTGCGACGTCGCCGATCTCCCAGCCGTCGGGCAGCTTCGCCCAGTCGTGGTCGACGCGGTATCGCCACTCGCCGGACCCCACAATGCCGGTTCCCGCTTCAGCCTGATCTGGCACCCACACGCTCCTAGTTCTTGTAGGACGGGTCTATCCGGTCGAGCCGCCTGAGCCAGGCCGGCCAGTCCGCACCGCCGCGACCGCGATCGTGCTGATCCAGCTGTCTGGCCACCAGACGACAGACGTCCGGGGCAATCTCCACGACGCCCTGGCCCGCCGCCTCGATGGCGAGTTGGATCTGGCAGGCCTGGACGAACCGCAGCGTCATCGCAAAGGTCTGCTCGACGCTGACTCCGGTGATCACCGCGCCGTGGTTGCGCATGATCAGCACGCGGTTCGCTCCAAGATCATCGACCAGCCTCTGCTGATCCTCCACGCGCTCGGCCAACCCCTCGTAGTCCTGGTAGGCGACCTTCTCGAAGAAGAAGACCGAGTTCTGGTGGACCATTCGCAGTCCCATGGGGTGGGCCGCGATCGCCATGATCGGAATGGTGTGGAGATGGATCGTGCAGTTCACGTCCTGTCGCGCGCGCAGGATCGGTGCGTGCGTGGTGAAGCCGACCTTATTGACGCCCGCCCGTTCGTCGAGATCCTCGCGAGCGTCGACCTTGACCAGGTTTGAGGCGGTGACTTCCTCGTAGGTGATCGCATGGGCCTTGATGAGAAAACGGTGTGGTTCTCCGGGGGCCCGCAGGGCGATGTGATTGTAGATGCCGTCCCCCCACCCAAGGTGCTCGACGAGCCGATAGAAGCCGGCGAGTTCCACGCGCGCGGCGGCCTCATCCGCCGACGCCGGCTGGCCCGGCCCCGACGGTGTCAGTGACTGTTCAGCCAGGCTCATGACGGGCTCTCCGAACGCTCGTGGAACTCGAGGCTTGGATCGGCCCGCACACCCGAGGGGGCAGGCGCCGCGGACCGCGGCAAGGAGGGCGTCGCTGTAGCACCATCTCCGTCACGCGGGTCGCGCCGTCGAGACGCGGGGGTCCAAGGTGACGTCCTCGCCGGCGCTCTGCGCGCGTTCGCGCTTGGACTCCTCGAGCCAGCCCGCGCGGCGGCTGACCCGCCAGAGACAGACCAGCGCGATCGGCGCCGCCGCCAGCGCACTCAGCACCCCCAGACGAAGATCGCCCGTTACTGTCGCGATTTTTCCCGTGCCGTACGGACCGAGGCAGAGGCCGATCAGGGTGTTTCCCATGATGTAGGTCGCGCTTAGGGTGCCGTACATCCGCGGCAGCACGAGCTCTTGCAGCGCGGCGATCGCGGAGCCGAGATACATGCTGGTCGCGGCGTAGACCAAGGGACTGAGGACCGCGAAGGTCATGAAGTCGGGCGCGAGATACTGGGCGACTAGCAGGGGTGCCGTGATCAGCGGCGCCAACATGCAGGCGTAGATGCGGCCGCGAGGGTTGCGGCGTCTCCATACGTCCGAGAGCCATCCGCCGAGCAGCACCCCCAGTCCGGACGCGACCGCCGCCGGAATTCCGATCGCGAGGCCGACCTCTGGCGCGCTGAGATGGAAGGTCCGGATCGCGTAGGGGGCGGCCCAGAAGCCTACGGAGTAGGTGATAAGGGCCAGCGATCCGAAGCCTATCAAGGCCAGCACAAGTTCCGGGGTGGCCCAGATGAGGCGGAATGTCGGCGGGTCCCGCAGGCGAAGCACCTGGATCCAGGAAGCGACGGCATAGACCGCCACGCCGACGACGGACCACTGCGCGATGTCGCCGCTCCACAAGACCAGGAGCGTCGTGGCGGCCGCAAGCCCCGCCATGATGAGGATGTTGCGCGAGAGCTCGCCGCGATATCGCGAGACGCTCCATAGAGTGAGAGGGGGGATCAGGGCGAAGAGTTCGTCGACGAAGCTCCGCCAGGCGCCATCGTAGGACGCAGGCAAGGGTTCGCCGTGGACGCCCAGCCGTTGGGGTTCCCTGAGGGACCAGACCCATGCCGCCACCAGCAGGCCAGGGAGCCCCACGCCGATGAACGCAGCCTGCCAGCCGGCGAGACCCAGCGGGGCCTTGTCGCCATAGGCGCGGTCCCACCCCTGCGAAATTGCGCCGCCCAGGGGAAGGCTGAAGCCCATCCCGAGATAGACACCCGCGGAATAGATAGCGTTGGCGCGGCCGCGGAGCCCCTTGGGGAAGAGATCGGCCTGCATGGAGAAGGCCGCTGGCGACGCGCTGGCTTCGCCGACCCCCACGCCGAGGCGCGCAATCGCCAGGAAGGCATAGGACGTGGCGAAGCCCGAGAGGGCGGTCATTGCCGACCAAAGGGCCAGGCCGATAGCCATCAGCCGCCCGCGCCGCCACCGGTCCGCGAGTCGCCCCAGCGGGATGCCGAACAGCGTGTAGAAGACGGCGAAGGCGGTGCCATAGAGGAAGCCGAGCTGGGCGTCGGTAAGCCCGAGGTCTTCGCGGATCTGCTCGGCCAGGATCGACAGAATCTGCCGGTCGATGAAGCTCAGCATGTGGACGATAGTCATCACGCCGAGCGCGTACCAGGCGTAACGGGTCACGGGCCGGTCATCGCCAAGAGGCTGCGCTGCGACGCTCATGGCCTCTCCTAACCGTCTACCGGTGGCGGTCTTCGCCGCACCGAGGGCCGCCCCGGCTCAGTGGCCCGCGAGACCATCGCAGGGCACGGCCGCTGCGTCAGTGTCGCTTCCGATCAAGATCCTGCGCGGAATCGTCACCTCCGCTTTGCGGTTCGCACCGGCAGTGGCGGTTTCGCGCAGCATTTTGGGAGCGCCGGCAATTGCAGTTCGCAAGGCTCAGGTCAGCCTAGCGGAGGCTGCCTGACCTGGGGGCCAGGAGGACTCATGAGGACGACCCTCTACTTCGTCGTGGCGGCGATTGTCGGCCTCGCGTCGTGCTCGCGCGAACCGGCGGCGTCTGGAGGAGTCGAGGCCAGCCAGAGGATCATCGCGGGCGTTGTAAGGGACGCTTCCGGCGCGCCGATCCGAGGGGCGCTCGTCACGGTGGCCGATGGGCCGCGTTCGGTCGCGCGGTTCACCGATGGGTCAGGCGCCTACCGTATCGCCGAGGCGCCGCGAAAGGCGCTGAGTGTCTCCGCGTCCGGCTACGGTTTCGCCCCGAAGTCCCGGACCGTGGCGGCGGACCGGGCCGAGACGGTCGACTTCGAGCTGGTCGCCCAATTCAATCCGCAGGAACTCACCACCTCGGAAATCCTGACGACGCTTCCGCAGAACGACGAGACGCGCTGGCTCAAGGTGCGCTGCATCAGTTGCCACGGCCTGACACAACCCGGGCATCTTCGCGGCGCCGCCGAGCCGACCTGGATGGAAACCTTCAAGTCGATGCAGGAGGTGTACGCGCGCGAAGAAATCAAGCCTGAGGACTATGCGTACACGGCCAAGATCGTCGCGAAGTACTTCGGGCCGAACGCGCCGGAGCCGACAGCACAGTCCGTCAGGCGGGCGCCTCTCAGCGATGAGGCCCTCAAGGCGACATTCTATATGATCGATCTGCCGGCGCCGAAGGGACGGGTGCTGCCGCACAGCATCGTCGCCGACAATAAGGGCGGCGCGTGGGTGGCGTTGTCTAGCCGCGTGGCCAATTCAATCGCGCGCTGGGACCTGGCAAGCGGCAAGATCGAGTCGATTGCGCTCAAGATTTCGGGCGCAGCACCGCACACGCCTACGATCGACAACAAGGGACGGGTCTGGACCGGTCTCCTGCTCGCCAAGCAGCTGACCGTGATCGATCCGAAGACCAAGTCGATCGACTATGTGCCGCTCCAGTCGATGCCCCATACCCTCAGCACGGATCCCGACGGCGCCATCTGGGGCAATGGCGACAAAATCTTCCGCGTCGATCCCGAGAAGAGGGCCGTCCAACAATACTGGACGCCGGTCGAGGTGGAAGGCGACAGGGACTCATGGATAGAGCTGTTTCCGGCCCCCGGCCGTCCCCACGCCGGCAAGCGCCCTCTCGACCCCTACCACGCGGTCCGCGACTCCAAGGGCTTCGTCTGGTTCACGTCCTACAATACCGGCCTGCTCACCCGGCTCGATCCGCGGACGGGACAGCAAACCATCCACAGGCCGCCGGGCAATCCGAGCAGCCGCGGTATGGATGTGGACGCCAACGACGTGATCTGGTTCTCGAACTGGGGGGGCCATGCCCTGATGAGGTTCGATCCCAAGACGGGTCAGTTCCGGACCTACAAATTCCCCACCGAGTTCGCCATGCCGTACTCCGTCTTCGCGGATCGCAAGCGCGGGCACATCTGGATCACTGATTTCGCGGGCAACCGGCTCACCCGGTTCGATCCCCGAACCGAGACGTTCGTCGAGTATCCCCTGCCGCACAACGAGTCCTACCCGCGCTTCCTGTCGATCGACGACAAGGGGCGAATCTGGTTCGCCGAGTGGTGGAATTCCCGCCTCGGCGTGATGGATCCCGGCTCGTGACTGAGAAGGTGATGCACCCGCAAAGACGTCCAGCAATTGGCGACCGATGACGATCGCGCTGCTGATCCTCCATGGACTCATCGCGGTGGCTTTGCTGGGCGCCATAACCCATCAGGCCGCGTCGGTGGTGAGAACGGCGCGCGCGCGCCCGGCCTCGACGACACGCCGCACCTTCCTGACGCGCTACTCGCGGGTGAGCGACCGCAGCTTCACCGCAGCGGTCGCCGTCCTCTTCGTGCTGAGCGTCGCACTGGGCGGAACCATCTACCCGGCCTACCGCATCGACGTGCGGATACCCTTTGAGGAGATGGGCCTTGCGTGGGCGGTCGGTCTCTTCGAGGTCAAGGAGCACTGGGGCGCGGTCGGACTGGGGGTCGTTCCGCTCTACCTCAAGACGTGGCGCTCGGAAGATTTCGCCCGTCGCCAGACTCCGCGGATGGCGCTAACCCTGCTGTTGGCGATCATCGTATGGACGGACTTCCTGGTCGGGCATCTGCTGAACAACATTCGAGGCCTGGGATGAGGCCGAGGTTCTCGGCGGAGGTGTTCACGGCGACGTTCTGCGTCGCCTATGTTTCCGCGCTGGCGGCGAACCTGCCGCTCTTCCTCTACTACCCGCAGGAACGCGTCTTCAGCTGGTCTTGGGCGCCGTTGTCGGGCGTCGGGCCCGGCATGGCCTGGTACGGTCTCATGGCTGTGGCCTTCCCCGTTTCGGCGCTCGTCGCGGCCGTCGCGCCAACGGACGGGCTTCCGTTGAGGGTTAGAGAATGGCTGTGGATCCTGCCGGCGTGTGCGATGATCGGGTGCCTGTACCTCATGAGCCATTTCTTCCTCCCCTAGGGGAGGACGCGTAGGACCGGAGGGCGCACCAGTGACAAACCATCGGAACGCGTGGGCGGGCGCCGCAGCCGCCCTGATCGGCTGGGGCAGTCCGGCTTTCGCGCAGTACTCCATGGACTCCGCACCGGCGCTCGCCCCGGGCCAGATCAGGTACTTCGGTGCGGCAAAGGACGAACGCGGCAGGGTGCTGAGGGATGTGACCTTCTCACTGCAGAGCGGCCCCATCACCTTTGTCTACGTCACAGATCACGATGGCCGGTTCCGCGGCGCGTTGCCGACGGAAGTTCCGGTCGGGCGAGTCCAGGCGCGGTGCATGAAGGCGGGGTACCAGGTGATCCGGGTCAGCAAGAGGCCTGGCGTCGCATCGGGTCGACCGTTCGTGCAGTTGGACTGCCTCCTCCGCCGGGTCGCGAGCTGAGCTGACCATGCGCCCTCGGCGTCACCGCAGGACGAGAGCCTACCCGGCGGCCGGGCTTGTCCTTGTCGGCTTGATCGCGGCGCTTTTCGTGTGGGGTGGTCCGTCGGCGTCGCTTCCAGCACCAGCCGTCGCCCGTCCGCCACCGGCCGTCCTCGTTGTCGAGCAGCGCGTTCGCGGATGGCAGGCGATGCGGGAACTCGCCACCAACGAACCCGCACAGGGCGCATTCCTACAGGCCTGGCATTCGCGCTCAGAGGTGTTCGGGCCTCGAACTACGGATGCGCACGCCCATTCTGCGAGCGCCGGGCCTTTTGATATGGGCGGCGGGCAGAACAACGCCTCCGGAATGCAGTCCGGCGAGGCCGAAGTCCTGATCTCAGCGCACTACAACGAAGCGGCCTTCCACCACATCCGTGACCACGCCCTTCAGCATCCTTCGACCCTGGAACGCCTGCGGCGCATCGGCCAGACCGGCGCGCCGCCCGATCATCAAGGGTCCGTCCCGTCGTTTCCGGTCGGCGCGGCCGTAGCGTTGGCGGCCTGGTGGCCGGTCGCGAGGGACGGCCTCACCCCGATGCCCGTGTGGGACCCGGCCACCAACCCGGCGCACCCTCAAGGCAACGGCTATGCGAGCTGGCGGCGGATCGTCGCCGTCGATCCCGCCCCTATACAGATGACGTGGAGCGCTGCCCCGCTGGTGTTCCTGGGCCGGCAGTTCTCCCGGGTCGACCGGGTGAGCCTCTCCCGCTTCCGCACGGCTCCCGTGGACGCGCTGAGCGCCGCCGCCCTGATGAGGAACAGCCAGGCCCGCAAGGCCGCGCTGATCGCCCTGGGCCGGCCGCTCGAGGGAGGCGACCGGCTCGCGCTTGTCGGGCTACACTTGGCCGTCAAGACGCCAGCGGGCTGGGTATGGTCGACGCTCTGGTGGCATGACCATCCCGCAGACGGCGCCTTCGCTACGGGGCGTCCGCAGTCGATCCCCGAGCCATGGAACAACTATCTGCTCGATGGAGTGGCCGGCCAGGACCTGCCGGACGCGAGTGGCCGCCTCCGGCCGTGCTTCAATCCCTGGTTTGAAGCCCGTTTTCCCGATGGCGGCGGCGGCGGCGGTGTCGATAGCAACTGCGCGGGGTGCCACCGACGCGCCACCTACCCGGCCGTGACCTTCCTCCCCATCCACCGGAGTTCGTCGCCTCGTGACGCCGATCCTGCCTTCGCGCCCGACCGGGTCCAGACCGACTCCATGTGGGCGATCGCCCGCCACGGCACCGGCGGCGCCCCGACGATGTCCGGGGCGTCGTCGGGCGAGGCGGCGCAGTAGCAGAATCGCGCCGGGATTCGAGTGCTAACGCCATAGGTCCCGCTACGGCCGAGCGGTAGCTTTCGCACACTTTTTGCGCCTGTGCGGTCGCGCCATGAGACGACGGCGCCGCGGGGTTGGAGACGAGGATGAGGTTATCTCGGGCGCTTCTGGCCATTGTCTTGGCGGCGAGCGCCGGTGGCGGGGGAGCCCGCGCGACCGAGTCCTCCACGACCGGGGTCGTGCCAGGAACGCGTGAATTCCAGCGCTATTGCAGCGCTTGCCACATGACGGGCGGCCGGGCCGGCCCCGAACTGACCAAGGATTTCCTGAGCGGTCGTGAAATCGAGGTTCGGAAGAAGATCGTCGAGGGGGGCGGGCAGATGCCGGCGTTCAAGTACCTGCTCAGCAGCCAACAGACCGATGTGATCCTTTCCTACCTCAAGGGTCTCGACAAACCGCCGTCTCTGATCAGTACGCCGAGGGTCGCGCCGTGACGTCGAAATCCTTGCTCGTCCCGGGCCGAAGGGCGATCGCCCTCGTATCCGTGCTGGCCTTTCTGGCCGCCTGCTCACCTACGGGAGCGAAGCGGGCGGAGACGACCGAGGGAGCCGCCGCCGCAGGGCCGCTCCTGACGGGGAGGGTCCGCTCGGAGACAGGCGAGCCACTGCCCGGCGTCACGGTGTCTGCAAAGCTAAGCGGGGGGCCGGTCACTGTTTCCGTCTTCACGGATGCCGCAGGCGAGTACTTCTTCCCGCAACTGCCCGCGGGTGGGCGCTATGTCGTCCGCGCCCAGGCCGCCGCCTTCGAGAAGGCGCAGTCAGAGCAGACGCTCAACACGGGCATCGGGCAGGCAGACTTCGTTCTGAAGCCGACCAACGACTACCTGCTCCAGCTCTCCGGCTGGCAGCAGATCCGGGGCCTGCCCGAGCGGACGCGGGAGGAGCGGCGCGGCAAGGCGATGCTGATCCGCGCCTGCACGGGTTGCCATCAGACGTCGCGAGCCTTGGCCGGTCGGTTCGACGAGGCGGGCTGGGGGCACATCGTCGACGCCATGGGCAAGATGACCCCGTCGGGCAGGCCTCCATCCTTTGTGGTCGAGCAGCGGCAGGAGATCGCAGCCTACCTCACCAAGGTCCGGGGCCCCGGACGCTCGATCATGACCCTTCCGAAGCCGGTGGGGCCATCCGGCGAGGCGCTCTATTCCACCGTCTATGAGTACGACATCCCGAACTACAAGGGCGGCTACGCCCTGAGCTACGGTTCGGACTGGTCAGAGGGACCGCCCCCAGGCGCGGGAAGCGGGATCTCCATTCACGACGCCACGGTCGACTTCGAAGGGAACCTCTGGTTCACGAGCCCGGCGGCGTTTCCGGGACGGAGCATCGCGAAGTTGGACGGCGACACCGGCGCCCTGACTTCCTACGCCTTCCCGGGAGACACCGGCGCGGACGCCGGCACCCATGCCGTGGTCACCGCTCGCGACGGAACCATCTGGTTCAACGTCCTCGGCGCCAAGGGCTACCTGGCGATGATCGACCCCAAGACCGGCGCGCGCGAGTCCTACCGTGTGCCCGCGGGCATGCGGTTCGTGGGCGGATGGGTGACCGAAGGCGTCAACGGGGACATCTGGGCCTCGGCCGGATTCTACGACGGTCTCAACGGCGCCCTGCGCTTCGATCGGAAGACGAAGCGGTTCGAGGAATTCAAATCCCTCAAGGAGGGTATGACCTACGGCATAGCCGGCGATGCCAAGGGCGACGGCTGGTGGGCCCAAATCAACACCGACCGAATGTACCACGCCGATCGGGCGGCCGGAAAAGTCGAGGAAATCGCGGTGCCCTTCGGGTGGCAGGGCGCGGCGTTCCTCCAGCCCGGAGACATGACCCGGAAGGAATACCTTGATGTCGTGTTCGGGATCGGGGGCGTGCAAGGCGGTGCGCAGATGCCGCGACGCCTGAAGCCCGACCCGAAGGGAGACAGCGTCTGGGTCGGCAACTGGGCAGGCAACAACCTCATGCGGATCGACACCACGACGCACAAGCTCGAGTTCTACCCCGCGCCCTACGCGGGAATGATGCCCTACGACGTGGGCATCGACAGCCAACGGCGGGTGTGGGTGGGCATCCAGAACGGCGACGAGGTAGCCCGGTTCGATCCTGACACCAAGGCGTGGACCCTATACCCGCTGCCCACCAAAGGAGTCAGCGCCCGCAGCATCATGGTTGTCGAGCGCGCCGGGCGCATCGAAGTGGTCGTCCCGGCCAACGACGCCAACAAGGTGATCAGGCTCATACCCGGGACCGCAGCGGACGCCAGAGCGCTCAAGGAGCGCTATCGGGGAACCCGCAGCTGAGGCCGCTGCCCGCCGTAGGGCTCGTCCTCAGCGTCGCCCAACGCAGCAGCCATGCTCGCAAGTCGTCAGATGGCCATTGCTCCCCGCCGTCAGACGCCGCGTGGGGGGCACGCTGAGACGTCAGCCAAGCTCGAGCGACTGAGGCTTTGAAGCGCGGTGCGGGCGGACCTATGGCTGCACCCACCAATTGTTTGGCGGATTTGGACATGGACCATCCAGCGCCCCGGCGCGAAGCTCGGGGCTGCCTCAGCAGGGGGCGCCCTCCAATAGTGTCCGCTCTCGCCGTTCGCAGGAGACCTAGATGAACTCGATCGCCTGGATTGCGCTCGCGACCGTGGTTGCGACCGCTGCGGTGGGCGCGACCGCTCAGGAGATGGGCAAGGCGTCGCCGACCATGAGTTTCTTCATCACGAGCGGCGGATCCGGCAAGGGCGCGGCGCTCGGAGGCTTGGCTGGGGCCGACAAGCACTGCCAGGCCCTCGCGTCGGTCGCCGGTCTCGGCAAGAAGCACTGGCGCGCGTATCTGAGTCAGCAGGCGGGCAACGGCCTGCCGGCGGTCAACGCGCGTGACCGGATCGGAAAGGGGCCTTGGCGCAACTACAAGGGCGAGGTGGTCGCCATGAGCGTCGGCGACCTTCACAGCGACAGCAACAAGCTCGGGAAGGCCGCCTCGCTAACGGAGAAAGGTGGTGTCGTGAACGGGCGCGGTGACACGCCGAACACGCACGACATCCTGACTGGCTCCCAGTTGGATGGCATGGCCCCGACAGGCGACCAGAACCTCACATGTAGCAACTGGACCAGTGACGGCGCGGGGAGCGCTTTGGTCGGCCACCACGATCGTCAGGGTGGGGGCACCAACCCCACCTCGTGGAACTCGGCCCATCCCAGCCGCGGCTGCAGTCAAACGGATTTGCAGGGCACCGGGGGCAACGCGCTCTTCTACTGCTTCGCCGCCGACTAGGCAGCACGCGCCCCCAGCGCAAGGTCTTGATGCCTATCTCTTATTGGTAGATGTGTTGGTATCGGGGCTAGTACCAGCCTGAATTACTAGGCAATTCGAGTCCCGCCCGGTCTCCTGGCGTCCGGGACGTCCACTGACTCTTAATCAGCGGGTCGTGGGTTCGAATCCCCCAGCACCCACCATTCCCCTGGTGGAACACTTCCAAGATCCCGGACGTCTCGCGGTATGGTGTTCTCGCCTGCGGCGGACATTGCCCTGACGGCGTGCGCCGGCGCCGAGGGCTGCATCATTTCCCCGACGACTCCGGCATGGTCCCTAAATTCGCGCGCGTCCGGGTGCGGGGCAGATAAAAGTGCCGTCGCCCGAAGCCGGGTGTACGAACGGATCCTGGCGCAGAGTCGGGCCGATGCGGGGGACTTCAAGGGTGGCGAGCTGGAACAAGGCGGGCCTGGCGGCGCTCGTGGCGATGGTGGCCCTGGCCGGACAGGCGCAGGCGGCGGGTCGTGCGGCCGTAACCGCGATCGTCGATGCGACGGTGTTCGACGGTACGGGGGCCGCGCCGCGGGTCGCGACGGTGATCCTTCGCGAGGGACGCATCTCCGAGGTCGGGCCGGGCCTGCGCCCGCCCGCCGGCGCGACTGTGATCCAGGCCCGGGGCAAGGCCCTGCTGCCGGGCTTCTTCGATCTCCACACGCACTGGACGCCGGGCGGCATGCCCAATGTGGCCCCGCGGATCGCTGCGGCCTATGTGGCGTCCGGGGTGACCACCGTGAACGATTTCCACCAGCCGCCCGAGGCCTACGAGCCCCGCCGGCGCTGGCTTGCGACCCTGACCACGCCGCACGTGAACTTCACCGCCCGGATGAGCACGCCCGGCGGCCACGGCGCCGACTGGGCGGACGTGGCGACCACCAAGTGGGTCAACACCCCCGAGGCCGCCCGGGCCGAGGTCAAGGCGTTGGCGGCCTACAGGCCCGACGCCATCAAGGCGTTCACCGACGGCTGGCGCTACGGCGCGTCGCCGGACAACACCAGCATGGATCTCTGGACCCTGTCG